>DASYLM010000402.1:0-8934 GCA_036009565.1 Pseudonocardia sp.
GACCAGCCCGAAATCCGCGACCCGCGACCAACCCGAACCCGCGACCCGCGCGACCGACCCGCCACCGACCCGGCGACCCCGACCGGCGCCGGAGCGCTTTCCTCCTCGGCGGACTTCGCCCGGATGCGGGACCATGCCGACATGGCTGATCTGCTCGACGACACCGCCGTCACCGAGGCACTGCGGGAGCTACCCGACTGGGCGCGGGACGGCGACACCCTGGTCCGGACCGCCAAGCTGCCCAGCTTCCCGGCCGCCATCGCGGTCGTGGACCGGGTGGCCGAACTGGCCGAACGTGCCGATCACCACCCGGACATCGACATCCGCTGGCGCACTCTCACGTTCCGCTGCTCGACCCACTCCGCCGGTGGCATCACGGCGCTCGACGTGCGACTGGCCGGCGAGATATCGGACTGCATCCAGGCGGCCAGCGACTGAGATCCCGCCGGCCGCGCCCGGCGACACCTCCAGATGGCCGAACCCATGACACCGTCCGTAGTAGTGCGTTCAAGTTAGACCGAATGCAGCCTGGTGAGCGCCACCTGGAGGACTAATCTGGCTCCGTCATTGATTACACTAAGTAGTCAAAAGGGCGGCCTCGTTGAACCGGCCAACTGGAGCACGCTGGCTCCCCCGCCAGGCCGCTCGCGGGGCGACCGTGCGCGGCGACCGCGACGGCGATGCCGAGGCCGCCGACGCTCCGACGACCGACCGGGCGACGGGTCGCGCGGCGCCGCAGCTCTCCGCATCGCAGTTCTCGGCGACGGGTCGCGCGGCGCCGCGGCTGTCCACACCGCGGCTGTCCGCACCGCGGCTGTCCACGCCGCGGCTGTCCGCACCGCGGCTGTCCACACCGCGGCTGTCCACACCGCGGCTGTCCGCGCTCTACCGCTCGTACCGCCGCCCGCAACCGTCGCATGCCGCCCGCAACGGCCGGCCCACCCACGCGGTACCGCACCGCGGCGCACGCACCCACCGACTCCGCCGCAGCGCCGGGTCCCGGCCGCCGACCAGGGTTGCCGCGCTGCGCTGGGGCGCCCTGACCGCGGCCCTCGGCATCGGTGCCGCACTGCGCGCGGTGGCGCTCTACGACACCCCGGAACCGACTGACCGGGAGGCCGCGCTGGTCACCGGGGTGGTGACGCTGAGCCGGACCGGCGCCTGGCTGGGCAGCCAGCTCGGCGCGCTGCCGGTCAAGTTGATGTCGCTGGCCACCCCGCAGTTCGCCGCGATCAGCTCGGGCACCGGCGCGTGGCAGCGGGCCCCCAGCGCGCTCGGCGCGGTGCGGGAGAGCGCCCCGCTGCTCTGGGTGCTGACCGCGCTGCTGGTCTGGGTGCTGGCCGGCCGGGTCGGGGCCGGTTGGCCCTGGTCGGTCGTCGCAGTGGCCCTGTTGGCGCTGTGCCCGGCCGCGATCGGCACGGCCCGGGTCGCCGCGCCGGAGAGCCTGGCGCTGCTCTGGTCGCTGGGCGCGCTGGTGCTGGCGACCGGCATCCCGCGGGTCGGCCGCGCGGCGCTGCGGGTGGACCTCGCGATCACCGGTTACCTGACGATGGCGATCCTCACCGCGCCGGTCGCGATCGCTTTACTGCCCCCGGTACTGCTGCTCAGCGCCCGCCAGGGCGACCCGAGGCGCCCCGCGTTGCTGACCGGCGCCGTACTCACCGCGGTCGGGTTGGGTACCGCGGCACTGGCCAGCGGGTTGGCCGTGACGACCGGGCCGGCCGACTGGTTCGGGCCGAGCGGCACGGCCGAGTGGTTCGCACCGGGCTGGCTGGGCCGCGACCCGGTCACCCCGGTCGTAGCGCTGGTCGTGGCGCTGGCCGCGCTGCGGTCGCACCGACTGCGGCCGCTGGCCGTCGGGGTGCTCGGGGTCGCGGTGCTGGCGCCGGTGCTGGACGCCTCGGCGGCCCTGGCCATCCCGCTGGTGGCGGTGCTGGCCGTCGCGGTTGCCCGGGAGCAGCTGGACCGGATCCGCGAGCGCGGGGCCGCCACGACGGTCAGTACCCGACCGAGCTGGGTGGACCGGTGGCGGCCCCGCCTGCCCACGCTCGCGCCGGCCGGGCTGACCGCCCTGCTCGCACTGGTCTGGGCGGCCAACCTCGCGCAGCTGCCGAAGGCCACCAGAGCGCCGCCCACCACCTGGGCGAGAGCATGGCTGCGGGACAACGTGCCGAACCTGGGGCAGGTCCGCACCGACCCCCGCAGCCGGGTGGCGCTGGTGTCCGGCACCGACGCCTGGCCGACCGTCAACAGCGCCGCGGATTGCCAGCGCACGTCCCCGGCCGCCGCCTGCGCCGACCCGGACTGGTGGGTGACGACCCCGTCGGAGCCACCACCGCCGGCCGGCGCCCTGATCGCCGAGTTCGGCCCGGCCGACGCACCGGACCGGATCGAGGTACGCGCCGCCGCGCGGGTGGAGCCCGACCCGGCCCGCGAGCTGGACGCCCGCCGGGCCGCCGGCGCCGCGCTGACCACCTCACCGCAGCTCCGCGCCGACCCGGAGGTCACCGCCGAGCTGCGCGCCGGCCGGGTGGACCCCGCGGCGATGTCCGCACTGGGCGCGCTGCTGTCCATCCAGCGGTTGCGGCTGGTGGCACTGCCCCCGGTACCCGGCGAGGCGGCCGCCGACCGGCCGCTGCGCCTACTGCTGCTCACCCCGGACGGCCCGCCACCCGACGGCGTGCCGGCGGCCGATGCGCAGCGCCACATCGTCGCCTTCTTCGAGGCCCAGGTCGTCCCGTTCCGCCCGTACGCCGTGACGGTGACCCCGTCCGGCGTGCTCGTCCGCTACCCGCCGCTGTCCCCACCGGACCTGCTCGACGCGTTCCTCGCCCGCTGACGAGGCCACCACAGCGCCGCACCACCACAGCACCGCACCGCACCGCACCGACCGCACAGCACGCGCACCACACCAGCACAGCACCCGCACCGCACCGCACCGCACCAAAGGACGCCACCGTGATCCAGCATCCGATCAGTCCGGGAAGAGTCCGCCGATCCGCTCCAGCCACCGCGGTCGCTGTGCTGGTCGCGACCGTGCTCATGGTGACCGCGCCTGCCCTCGCACTGGCCGCGCCCGCCCGGACACCGGCGGCCGCACCCGGCGCGCCGTCCGGCTGGGTCCGCCTCGGCCACCTCTCGCCGAGGACCCCACCGGTGGACATCTACCTGTCCCCGTTCGGCCTGCCGCAGCAGGTGGCCTTCCGGCAGGCCGCCTACGGCGCGGTGACGCCGTACCAGACGCTGGCGCCGGGGACCTACTCGGTGTCCATGCGCCCGGCCGACGCGCCGGCCAGCTCGCCGCCGGCGCTGAGCGCCAACGTCGACGTCAAGGCCAACACGGCGAACACCATGCTGGTGTTCGAGAACGGGCCCAACGGCACCATCCGGGGCCAGATGCTCACCGACGACCTGAGCGCGCCCGCCGCGGGTGCCGGCAAGGTCCGGGTGGTGCAGGGGGCACTCGACCCGGACGCCATCGAGGTGAACGCCATCGGCGGGCCCGTCCTCACCCCGGGGCTGAAGTACGGCGACGCCGGCCAGTACGTGACGATGCCGCAAGGACACTGGAACGTGGCCCTGCGCTCCGGTGACAGCGTGACGCCGGCCACCATGGACGTGCGGTCGGCCTCGGTGTGCACCGTCGTCGTGGTGCACAGGCCCGGTGGGCTCGCCCTGACCGAGCTGCCGGACGCGGTCGGCACCGCCAGCGCCCCGGCCGGCGGCGCGGAGACCGGCGGCGGTGGCACCGCACCCGGTTCGTTCCCACTGATCCCGGTGATCGTCGTCGGGCTGGTCGTCGGGTCGCTGACGGTGTGGGTGCAGAGGGCCCGCCCGGAGCCGGGTGTCTAGGGCCACCAGGAGCCGCCCCGGCCGCCATCATGCCCGGCACCACCTCCGGTGCCGACTGCGGCTGCGGCTGCTCCTGCGCCGGTCCGGGGGCGTCGCCGAGTACGTGGCCGCGACCCTGCTGGTCCTCACCTGCCTGGCGCACGGGCTCGCGGTCGCCTGGCTGCTCGACGAACCGGACCGGTCGCTCGCGGCAGGCACCGCGGCGGGCCAGCCACTACCGGCCGCGACCGGCCCGCGCACAGCGGGCGCACCGGTGCACGCCGACGTGGCCGGCCCGGTGCCGGTCGGCCCGATGCCGGTCGGCCTGGCGATCCCGGCCATCGGGGTCGACGAGCGAACTCTGGTCACACTCGGGCGCAACCCCGACGGCAGCCTGCAGGTGCCGTCGGACTACGCCAGGGCCGGCTGGTTCACCGGCGGCCCGGTACCCGGTCGCCCGGGGCCGTCGGTGATCGCCGGCCACGTCGACTCCCGGGCCGGGCCGGCGGTGTTCTTCCGGCTGCGCGAGCTGCGGGCCGGCGACGTGGTGGCCGTGCGGATGTCCGACGGTGGTCAGCTGCTGTTCCGGGTCGACGGCGTGCGCCAGTACCCGAAGGCGAACTTCCCGACCGGCGCCGTGTACGGCCCGGTGCCCGGCTCGGCGCTGCGCCTGATCACCTGCGGCGGCAGCTTCGACCGGATTGTGCGCTCCTACCGCGACAACGTGGTGGTGTACGCCTCGCGCCAGCCGTGACCGCCCGGCTCAGCGCCTCGAATCAGCGCCGGATGGTCAGGCCGACCCGCTGGAACTCCTTGAGGTCGGAGTAGCCGGTCTTGGCCAGGGCCCGACGCAGCGCCCCGAACAGGTTGACCGTGCCGTCCGGGGTGTCCGAGGGGCCGAACAGCACCGACTCCAGGTCACGCCTCCCCGGTGCGATACCCGTGACGTCACTGCGTGGCAGCGACGGGTGCGCGGCGGCCGGAGTCCAGTACAGCCCGGCTGCCGGCGCCTCCGACGCCTCGGCCAGCTGCTCCCCCAGCATCACCGCGTCCGCCCCGCAGGCGACCGCCTTCGCGATGTCCCCGGAGCCGAAGATCCCGCCGTCCGCGATCACGTGCACGTACCGCCCACCGGTCTCGTCCAGGTAGTCCCGCCGCGCGGCGGCCGCATCCACGATCGCGGTGGCCATCGGCACCCCGATACCGAGAACGGCGTCCGTGGTGGTGGCCGTCGACTCGCCGTAGCCGACCAGTACGCCGGCCGCCCCGGTGCGCATCAGGTGCATCGCGGTGCGGTGGTCGCCGACCCCGCCGGCGACCACGGGCACGTCCAGGTCGTTGATGAACTGCTTGAGGTTGAGCGGCTGGCCGGCGCTGGACACGTGCTCGGCGGAGATGATGGTGCCCTGCACGAACAGGATCTCCACGCCGGCCGCCAGCAGGTGCGGGGTGAGCTCCCTGGCCCGCTGCGGACTGACCCGCGCGGCAACCGTCACGCCCGCCTCGCGCACCGGGCGCAGCGCCTCCGCGATCAGGTCCGGCTGGATCGGCGCGGTGTGCAGCCGTTGCAGGAGGCGCAGCACGGCCGAGGGGTCGTCGTCCTCGGCCGCGACCACCAGCTGGGCCAGCACCGCCGCCGGGTCCGCGTGGCGGGCCCAGAGCCCCTCCGCGTTGAGCACGCCGAGCCCACCGAGCTGGCCGACCCGGACCGCGGTGGCCGGCGACACGATCGCATCGGTCGGATGGGTCACCAGCGGGATGTCGAACCGGTAGGCATCGAGCTGCCAGGCGGTGGACACCTCCTTCGACGTCCGGGTCCGCCGCGACGGCACGATCTCGATCTGCTGCAGGTCGTAGGCCCGACGGGCGCTGCGGCCCATCCCGATCTCTACAAGGTCACGCACGGAGGAGAGCGTATGTCAGTGATCCTCGGTGACCGCCGGAGGTCAGCGGGTGACGTAGTTGGGTGCCTCGGCGGTCATCGTGATGTCGTGCGGGTGGCTCTCCTTGAGCCCGGCCGAGGTGATCCGCACCAGCTGGGCCCGTTGCAGGTCAGCGATGGTGGCAGAGCCGGTGTAGCCCATCCCGGAGCGCAGCCCGCCGAGCAGCTGGTGCATCACCTGGGTGAGTGGACCGCGGAACGGGACCCGCCCCTCGATGCCCTCCGGCACCAGCTTGTCCTCGCTGAGCACGTCGTCCTGGGCGTACCGGTCCCGGGAGTAGGACTTGCCGCCGGTGCCGGTGCCGTCGGCCGCCCCCCGGGTGCGCATGGCACCGAGCGAGCCCATCCCCCGGTAGGTCTTGAACTGCTTGCCGCCGACCAGGATCAGGTCGCCGGGCGCCTCCGCGGTGCCCGCCAGCAGACTGCCCAGCATGACGCTGCTCGCACCGGACGCGATCGCCTTGGCGATGTCGCCGGAGTACTGGATGCCGCCGTCGCCGATCACCGGCACGCCGGCCGGTGCGCAGGCCTGGGCCGCCTCGTAGATCGCGGTGATCTGCGGCGCGCCGACCCCGGCCACCACCCGGGTGGTACAGATCGAGCCCGGGCCGACGCCGACCTTGACCCCGTCCGCGCCGGCGTCCACCAGTGCCAGGGCGCCTTCCCTCGTCGCCACGTTGCCGCCGACCACATCGACCCCGTCACCGGTGTCCTTGACCAGCCGCGCCACCATCTCCAGCACCCGGCGGGAGTGCCCGTGCGCGGTGTCCACCATGATCACGTCGACGCCGGCCTCGACCAGCAGCATGGCGCGCTCAACGGCGTCATCCCCGACACCCACCGCGGCACCGACCAGCAGCCGGCCGTCCGGGTCCTTGGTGGCCAGCGGGTACTGCTCGGTCTTCACGAAGTCCTTGACCGTGATCAGGCCGCGCAGCATCCCGGCGCCGTCCACGATGGGCAGCTTCTCGATCTTGTGCCGGCGGAGCAGCCCCAGCGCGGCCTCGGCGGTCACCCCGACCTGGGCGGTGACCAGCGGCTGGCGGGTCATCACCTCACTGACCCGGCGGCCGTGGTCCAGCTCGAAGCGCATGTCCCGGTTGGTGATGATGCCGAGCAGGGTGCCGTCCGGGTGGGTCACCGGTACGCCGGAGATCCGGTACCGGGCGCAGAGCTCGTCCACCTCGCGCAGCGTGGCATCCGGCGCGCAGGTCACCGGGTCGGTCACCATCCCGGCCTCGGACCGCTTGACGACCTCCACCTGGGCGGCCTGGTCGTGTGCGGACTGGTTGCGGTGCAACACGCCCATACCGCCCTGGCGGGCCATCGCAATGGCCATCCGGGCCTCGGTGACGGTGTCCATCGCCGACGACACCAGCGGTACCCGCAGCCGCACGTTGCGGCTGAGCTGGGTGGCGGTGTCGGCCGCGCTGGGCAGTACGTCGGATTCCGAAGGCAGCAGCAGCACGTCGTCGAATGTCAGCCCGAGCCGGGCGAACTTCGGCGGCAGTCCGGCGGTCAGCTCGGTGGTCATGCGATGGTCAACCCTTCGGCGGCGGTCTCGACTCGGCGGGAACTCGACCGGCCGGCGGTCACCGGCCAATGCATCGACACTTCGGACGGCAGGTGGCCGGCCGAGGCAGCAACACAGCGGATCGACGGGACAACGCAATCCTATCCGGCACCTCGGTCGGGCCGCTCGGGATCGGGTCGCGGAACACCCGGACCGGCATCCGCCGGCCCCCGACCGGCTATAGCACATACTCGGGCCACACCACCGGCAGAAGCCGGGTACGGTATGCGTCGTGCCGCAGGATGCCCTCCCCCCCGACCCGTTCGCGGGTGACCCGCACGACCCGGCACGGGCGCTGGACAGTTTGCCCGCCGAGGACGAGCCGGAGCCGCTGACCGCCGAGGAACGCGACGAGATCGTGGAAGACCTCAGCGACCTCGCGGTGTACCAGGCGCTGTTGGAGAACCGCGGCATCCGCGGCCTGGTGGTCGACTGCGCGGACTGCGGTGAGCAGCACTTCCACGAGTGGAACCTGCTGCGGGCGAGCCTGCAGCAACTGCTCGACGAGGGCCACATGCGCCGGCACGAACCCGCGTTCGACCCGGATCCGACCCACTACGTGACCTGGGAGTACTGCCGTGGATACGCCGATGCGGTGTTCAGCTCGGGCTGAACACCGCATCGGGGGCAGTACGCGGGTCGTGAGCTGACCCGGTTCCCGAGCTCACGCGACTTCCGCACCGGCTCCGGGCGTGCGAGCTCAGGTGGTCGGCCCGGGGCGGGGCCCGCTGTCGGGTGTCACCGGCCGGTCCGCTCCGTGGGCGCCACCCGGCGGGGTGAAAGTCGGCCGGACGGTGCCGGTCGCATCGGGCTGACCCTCGCTGTCGCCCTGACCACCCTTCGACTTGCCGCCGCCGGAGTGGCCGCCGCCGGACTGCTTGTCGCCGCTCTTCTTGTCGCCAGAGTTGTTGTTGGCCGACCCCTTACTGGCGTTGTCCGAGGTCGGCTTGCTGTTGTTCTTCGAGCCGGAGTTGCCTCCGTGGGAGGAGCCGGGCTCCCGGTTCTTGGCCGGTTGGCTCTTCTCCGGTGGCTTCTTGTCCGGGGCCGGCTTTTTCTCCGGCGGGTTCTTCGCCGGTGGGTTCTTGTCCTGGCCGCCCTGCTGCCCGCCCTGTTGGCCGCCCTGCTGCCCGCCCTGTTGGCCGCCCTGCTGCGGCTGTCCGCCCTGTTGCGGCTGTCCGCCCTGTTGCGGCTGGCCGCCCTGTTGCGGCTGCCCGCCCTGCTGCGGCTGCCCGCCCTGCTGCGGCTGCCCGCCCTGCTGCGGCTGCCCGCCCTGCTGCGGCTGGCCGCCCTGCTGCGGCTGGCCGCCCTGCTGCTGTTGCTGCTGGTCGGACCGGCTGTCCGGTGACGGCTGGCTGCCGTCCGGTGCGGATTGCTTCTCCGAGCCCGGGTTCTGGCCCCGCTGCCGCTCCCGGTCCCGGTCGCGGCCGGGGTCGGACTCGCCGGAGGACGGTGGCGGGTTCTGGTCGGACGACGGGGCGCCGGCGTTCTGCCGGGCCGGGTCGTTCGAGTTGCTCGGGTCGGTCGAGTTCCGAGGGTCGCGGTGCCGACGGTTGGGGTCGCGCGGCGTACCGCGCTCGTCGGTGTCGAC
>DASYLM010000403.1:0-3271 GCA_036009565.1 Pseudonocardia sp.
AATGTCCCGTTGATCATCCCCACGGGTCCCGGTCGGACGTTGCACGCCACGCCCCGGTTGGCCCGCCGACCCCGTTTGGCGCGCCGCCCCCCGTTGGCCCGCCGACCCGTCGGGCCGCCGCCCCCGTTGGCCCGCCGGCCCCGGTCGGCCCGCCCCCGACTGTCGAGTGCCCGCCGCCGGTACCGAGGCGTACCTCGTACCGAACTGCACCAGGCAGGCTGTGGCGGCCGCGGGCGCGCGAACTGCCGCCTGTGCAGCTCGGTGACAACAGGCCGGGCCCGCTCGGCAGCAACAGGTCTGCAGCAAGGTTCTGGAGCAACGGTCTGCTGTGCAGCCCGGCAACGACAGGCTCCTGTGCGCGCCGGTCTGGACGCAGCGCGTACCGGTCGGCCTGGCGCTCTTCATGATCAGCGGGACACCAGTGTCCCGCTGATCATGAAAACGCCGGGGTGGGCCGGGGCTAGTCGCGTGATCATCAGTACCTGATGCACAGCAGGCAGGTTCCACCGCTCTCCGCGAGCTGCCCGGTGTGCAGCTCGTGCCGACCCTGACCGGGGTTCGGAATGCACTCGGCCCCGCCGGCTGGGTGGGCCGGCGGGGCCGAGGAGCGCGCCCGGATGGGGAGAGAAGGACCTGCAGAGCGCTGAACCGTGGCCCGTACTCCTATCGAGGAGCACGGGCCACGGCCCACGGGTCGGCTCAGAGGCCGCCGAGGGGGCTGCTCGAGCCGCTGCCGCTGTCGCTGTTGCCGTCGCTGCTGTCGCTGTTGTCGCCGCTGTTGTCGTCGCTGTTGTCGCTGTTGTCGTCACCGTTGTCGCTGGTGCCGGCATCGCCGTTGTCGTTGCCGTTGTCGTTGTTGCGCGAGGACGCGGGGTGGTTCGAGCTGCTGCCGCTGCGCTTGTTCAGCGCGACGTAGTCCGCGGACGCCCAGCCCTGCTTGTTCACCAGGTGGGCGAATCCGTTGCGGGTCTCGTCGACGGTAACCTTCTCGCCGGCCTTGCAGCTGCCGATCACCGGCGCGCTGGTGCTCGGCTGGGAACGGACCCGCACCTGGTCGGTGCAGCTGGTCCGCTGGCTGCCGGCGGCCAACGCGGGGCCGGCCATCGCCAGCACGAGCGCGGTTGCGGCGGCCACCACCAGGCCGACCAGGACGGCTATCCGTCCACTCACTCGAACCTTCGGCATTTTTGTCTACCTCTCTCGAAACGGTCGCGGGGTCCGCATTCATTCGGGGTCAACGACCGCACTGGTGTTCGGTAACGCCTCGGTCTCGTTCAGTGCTCAATTGGGGCTGGTATCGGCCGGCCTAGTTGTGATAGCGGCTTCTTCCGCGTCGGGATGGTGGGAGTCGTCGTCTAGGCTCAAGTGGCAATCAGCGATACCGATCTGCGACAGACTGAGGAGTGCGAGTGGCGAGCGGCAGCCGGCGGTTGTTCACCAGCGAGTCGGTGACCGAGGGTCACCCGGACAAGATGTGCGATGCGATCAGTGACTCGGTTCTGGACGCCTTGCTCGCGGCGGACCCGCGCAGTCGGGTCGCCGTCGAGACGATGGTCACCACGGGGCAGGTGCACGTCGCGGGCGAGGTGACCACCAGCGCGTACGTCGACATTCCGACGCTGGTCCGGGAGCGCATCCTGGAGATCGGCTACGACTCCTCGGCCAAGGGTTTCGACGGCAACTCCTGCGGCGTCAACATCGCGATCGGCGCGCAGTCGGCCGACATCGCCCAGGGTGTGGACACCGGCTACGAGACCCGGCTCGAGGCGGGCGACCTCGACGACCTGATCGCCCGCCAGGGCGCCGGTGACCAGGGCCTGATGTTCGGGTACGCCTGCACCGACACCCCCGAGCTGATGCCGCTGCCGATCGCGCTCGCGCACCGGCTGGCCCGGCGGCTGGCCGAGGTCCGCAAGTCCGGCCTGCTGCCGTACCTGCGCCCGGACGGCAAGACCCAGGTCACCATCGAGTACGCCGGCGACCAGGCGGTCCGGTTGGACACCGTGGTGGTGTCCAGCCAGCACGCCGAGGACGTCGACCTGGACGGCCAGATGGTCGGCGACATCAAGACCTATGTGGTGGAGCCCGAGCTGGCCGCGCTGAAGCTGGACAGCTCGGAGTGCCGGCTGCTGGTCAACCCGACCGGCCGGTTCGTCATCGGCGGCCCGATGGGCGATGCCGGGCTGACCGGGCGGAAGATCATCGTTGACACCTACGGCGGCATGGCCCGCCACGGCGGCGGCGCGTTCTCCGGCAAGGACCCCTCGAAGGTCGACCGCTCGGCCGCCTACGCGATGCGCTGGGTGGCGAAGAACGTGGTGGCCGCCGGGCTGGCCCAGCGGGTCGAGGTGCAGGTCGCCTACGCGATCGGCAAGGCGGCGCCGGTCGGGCTGTTCGTGGAGACGTTCGGCACCGAGGTGGTCGACCCGAGCAAGATCCAGGGCGCCATCACCGAGGTGTTCGACCTGCGGCCCGCCGCGCTGATCCGGGACATGGACCTGCTGCGGCCGATCTACGCGCCGACCGCCGCCTACGGCCACTTCGGCCGCACCGACCTGGACCTGCCGTGGGAGCGGGCGGACCGGGCGGACGCACTGAAGTCCGCCGCCGGAGCCTGATCGGGCCGGGCCTGACCACCGGCGGGGCACTCGGGGTCCGTCTGATAGACCGGGCAGTGTGACGACGGCACGCCCGACGCGGCGGGGGGAGCGGCGGGCGGCCGCCGAGCTCCCGGTCGCGCGGGTCGCCGTCGACGTGCCGTTGGCGCACCTGGACCGGCCGTTCGACTACCAGGTGCCCGACCAGCTCGCCGACGACGCGCAGCCGGGGGTGCGGGTGCGGGTGCGGTTCTCCGGTCGACTGGTGGACGGCGTACTGCTGGACCGGGTGGAGCGTTCCGACCACGTCGGCAAGCTCGGCTGGCTGGAGCGGGTGGTGTCCCCCGAACCGGTGCTGTCCGCCGAACTGGCCGCGTTGTGCCGGACGGTGGCCGACCGCTATGCCGGCACGTTCGCCGACGTGGTGCGCCTCGCGGTGCCGCCACGGCACGCCCGGGCCGAGGCGGAGCCGGTGGGCGGGGCACCGCCGCCGACACCGCTGCCGACACCGCCACCGACACCGCTGCCGACACCGCCGCCGCCCGCCCCGGACCAGGACGGCTGGCGTCGGTACCGGCACGGCGCCGCGCTGCTGGACGCGGTCGCCGCCGGCCGTGCCGCGCACGCGGTGTGGCAGCCGGTTCCGGGTGAGGACTGGCCGGGCCGGCTGGCCG
>DASYLM010000404.1:0-12127 GCA_036009565.1 Pseudonocardia sp.
CGCGCCGACCCCACCCAGCCGGTCGTACCGGGGCACGAGCTCGTCGGCGTCGTCGACGCGGTCGGCGCCGGGGTGCACGCCTGGCAGGTCGGTGACCGGGTCGGCGTCGGGTACCTCGGCGGCCACTGCGGTGAGTGCGAGTACTGCCGGCGGGGCGACTTCGTGAACTGCGCCGATCAGCCCCAGACCGGCACCACGGTGGACGGCGGCTACGCCGAGGTCGCGTTCGCCAGGGCCAGCGGACTGGTCCGCGTCCCGGACGGCCTGTCCTCGGTGGAGGCGTCCCCGCTGCTGTGCGCCGGCCTGACCACGTACAACGCGCTGCTGCAGGTCGACGCCCGCCCCGGGGCACTGGTGGCGATCCAGGGGATCGGCGGGCTCGGGCACCTCGGCCTGCAGTACGCCAGCAAGCTGGGCTACCGGGTCGCGGCGATCGGCCGGGGCACCGACAAGGCCGAGCTCGCCGCGCGGCTGGGCGCCGACCACTACATCGACAGCGCCGCCGAGGACCCCGGATCCGCACTGCAGGCGCTCGGCGGCGCCGCCGCGGTCATCGCCACCGCCGCCAGCGGTGCGTCGATGTCGCCGCTGGTCGCCGGGCTCGCGCCGCGCGGACGGATGATCGTCGTGGGGGCGGCGCCGGACCCGATCTCGGTCAACACCGCCGACCTCATCTTCGGGACCCACACCGTCAGCGGCAGCCTCACCGGCAGCTCGATCGAGAACGAGGACAACCTCGGGTTCAGCGTCGCCCGGGACATCCACCCGATGACCGAGACGCTGCCGCTGAGCGAGGCGCCGAAGGCCTACGAGCGGATGATGTCCGGCGCCGCCCGGTTCCGCATCGTGCTGGACGCGGCGGCCTGAGACCGGCCCTCGGGCGCCCCAGGTCGACGGTGCGCGACCGCCCCGCCGGGGGCGTGCTCGTAGAGTGCC
This sequence comes from Pseudonocardia sp., assembly GCA_036009565.1. Classification (GTDB taxonomy): domain Bacteria; phylum Actinomycetota; class Actinomycetes; order Mycobacteriales; family Pseudonocardiaceae; genus Pseudonocardia. Next base: position 937 of record DASYLM010000404.1, read on the forward strand.
CGCCGTGGTGGTGCAGGATGTGCGCGTGGGGATGGCCGATGAGGCGGTCGCTCGTCGGTTGAAGGCACTGGCGTGCACCGCACCGCTGCACGACCTGGACGCCCGGAAGTCGCACCTGGAATGGGTCGACGCGGGCGGCTACCAGATGGCGGAGATCGCGCTGCAGGCGATCGACCAGGTCACCCTGGCCATGGACTTCGACCACGGCGCCGACCAGGACCAGGTGGTGCGGCGGCTGGTGCCGTTCATCGCCGCGCAGGGGCCGCGGCGCACCGCCGAGGAGCACGACCGGGTCGGGCACTGGGTGGTCGACAGCCTGCTCAACGTGGGCAGCGTCGACCGCGGCTTCAAGGTCGACTACGGCACGTTCGACGCCGACGGCCACTACGTGCGGCGCCGGTTCGACTTCAGACTGCTGGTCGAACTGGCCGCGCCGGACGGGCAGGTCTTCCTGCGCGCCACCGACGAGGCGATCAACGTGCTGGTCGGCGCGCTGGACACCGACGTGGAGTCGGCGCAGGTCGCGGCCGAGGTCAAGCTGGAGAACCTGATCCGGCGGGGTCGCCTCGGCGACGCGCGGCTGGCCGCCGAGCAGGCCCGCTACCGCACCGTGCAGTACGCCGAGGCGCTGCGCGCCAAGCTGGACGCCACCCGGCGCGACGTGCGTTCGGTGGACTGGCTGGCGGCGGTTCCGGAGCTGATCGAGGAGGCACTGGCGCACATCGAGTCCCGCTACCGGGCGGAGACCGCGATCCTGAGCAACATCGCCGACGCCCGCGACGACGCCACCGAACCGGACCGCCGACGGCAGGCCGCCGACCTGGTGGTGATCGTCAACGACTGCATCCGCCGGCACACCCAGCTGCAGGCCCGGTTGCAGGAGGCCGGTGCGCTGTTCCGCGCCGAGCAGGACCGCCAGCAGTTCGCCGGCCGGCCCCAGCGCGCCTCGGTGGACGTGTTCGGCCAGCTGCTGCGGCCCTGCCTCGACCTCGGCGTGGTCACGGCGGTGGCACCGACGTCGGCGTTCTTCGGGGCCGTCGCCGGTGTCCGGGTGCCCAGCGTGCTGAGCCTCGGCGGCCTGGTGGAGACGCTGCTGGTGCCGTCGGTGGAGCGCGACCCGTTCGGCGCGGCGGTACCGGAGCCGGAGCTGATGGACGCCGAGCCGGACCGGTTCAGCGAGGAGCACTGGCAGCGCGCGCGGGAGCTGCTGCGGCTGCCCGACGTGGCCCGGCGGCTCTCCGGGCTGCTCGCCGAGGCGCGCACCGTCGACCCGGAGCTGCCCGGGCTGGTCCTGCTGCGGGTGATGCACGCGGTCGGCTCCACGATCGCCAGCGCGCGGGGCCAGGACGACGGGGGAGTGTGCCTGGCCATCGACGACGGCACCGTGCTGGCGGACGAGGAGTTCGGCGGCAGCGACCTGCTCGTCACCCTCGCCGGGCTGCGCACCGCCGCCGTGGCGGACACCGACCCGGCGCCGGCGGACGCGGAGGACGTCGCATGACCGGGGAGGGACTGCGGCCCAGGGATGCCGAGTCGGCGGCCCAGCTGGTGGCGTTGGGCATGCGCCCCAAGCAGTTGCCCAGCCGCGACTCGCTGTACGCCGACCTGGTCATCCGCTACCGCGACGACGACGGGTTCAAGGATCTCGTGCACAGCGTCGCCGCCGGCCTCGGGCTGGTCGTGCTGGCCGTGACCGAGCAGTCCGGCGCGGTGCTGGCGGCCACCGAGGACTCGGTCTTCGAGATCAAGATGGACGAGTACGCGCGCCGGACCGCCCTGCAGAACCGGCAGGCGGACAAGGTGCTGCACGGGCTGGCACAGCTGGCCGTCGCGGCGCTGTCGTTCCCGCGCCCGGACGACCTCGGCAACGACGCCTACGTCGGGCGGGTGTCGGTGGAGCTGGTGGACGGCGCGGTCCGCGAGGCCTGCCGGGTGCTCGAGGAGCGGACCGAGGGGAGCGAGGAGGCCGACCCGCTGTCCGACGCCCCCGAGCTGGAGCGGGTCTGGCGGATGTACCTGCGCCGCCCGGCCGCCGCCGCCACGAAGGACGGCCGCGCCGCGTCGGACACCACCCGGGGCATCGCGGCCCGGGCGTTGCGCTTCCTGGCCGAGCAGGGCTTCCTGGTCGCGGTCGGCGGCGACTCCGGGGTGTACCGGACCACGCCGCGCTACCAGGTCCAGGTGCGTGAGCTGGCGGCCCAGCGCACCTTCGACGAGCTGCTGGAGCTGGGCGTGCTGCCGGCCACGTCGGCCGAGGCGAGCCTGCACGTCGCGGCCGCCGAGACGCTCGCTTAGGCCGGGGGAGAAGACATGTACGAGCTGTCCCGGGTCCGGCTGTTCTCGGTGGGCCCACCGGGCGCGCGCTACCAGGACGTCTGCCTGGACTTCCGCGGCGTCGGCCCGGCGGTGCGGGTGGCGCCGCAGCAGGACCTGTTCGCCGCCGACGACCTGGACCGCATCCCGCGCCGGCCGTCGCCCGCCTCGGTCCTGTTCCTGGAGAACGGCGGCGGCAAGTCGGTGCTGCTGAAGCTGGTGTTCTCGGTGCTGCTGCCGGGGCGGCGCCAGGTCGTCGGCAGCACCAACAGCCGGGTGCTGGAGAAGTTCGTGCTCGGTGACGACGTCGCGCACGTCGCGCTGGAGTGGATGCACACGGTCACCGGCGAGCGGCTGGTCACCGGCAAGGTCTCCGAGTGGCGCGGTCACGTGGTGTCCACCGACCCGGCGAAGCTCATCGACGCCTGGTACTCGTTCCGACCGGGGCAGACGTTCTCCCTCGACGACCTGCCGTTCACCGTCGGGCCGCGCCGGGTGACCCTGGCCGGGTTCCGGGAGCGGCTGGACCAGGCGCAACAGGGCGAGCCGGCGCTGCGGCTGGCCTGGGAGACGGTGCACCGGGAGTGGTCGGCGCACCTGGTCACCCTCGGGCTGGACCCGGAGCTGTTCCGCTACCAACGTGCGATGAACGCCGGCGAGGGTGAGGCGGCGGAGGCGTTCTCCTTCCCCAGCGACGAGGCGTTCGTCGACTTCCTGCTCCGTGCCGTGGTCGACCAGGAGGAGCCGCAGGGGCTCGCCGAGGTGGTCGCCGGGTACGCGACGAAGATCGCGCAGCGCTCCGAGCTGGAACTGGAGCGCGAGTTCGTCGAGGGCACCCTGGACCGCCTCGGCCCGCTGGCCGCCGCCGAGCAGCGCGCCGAGGCGGCGCGGGGCATCGAGGCCTCGGCCCGGCGCGGCGCCCAGCGGCTGGCGGCGGCGATCGCCGCACGGCAGGCCACCGAGGCCGAGCGCCTGGACATCACCCGCGCCGCGCTGGCCGACGCGACCGAGGCCGCCCAGACCGCGGCCGGCGAACAGCGGCGGTTGCACGACATCTCGACCGAGCTGCGCCGCCTCGTCGCCGAGCTGAGGTGCCGCGCCGCCGAGGCGGGCAAGGACACCTTGGCGCGACTCAAGGACGATGCCGCCGAGCTGGTCGACGGTTGGCACGCGGTCGAACCGGTGCTGCGCGACCAGCTCGCCGCCGCCGAGGCCGCCCGGTTGCGCCGGGTGGTCAACACCGAGCAGGAGCGGGCGCGACCGGCTCTGGAGGCCCGCCAGGCGGCCGCCACCGCGCTGGCCGAGGGGCTGCGGGCGGTGGTCGACGACGCGATCGAGGCCGCGCGGGCGGCGGGCGAGCTGGCGGCGGCGTCGGCCGAACAGGCCGAGACGGCCCGCACCCGGGAGCTGCGCTGGAGCACCGAAGCGGCCGAGCACCGGACGGCGGTCGACCAGGCGCACACCGAGCTGGGCCGGATCCGCGGCCTGGTCAACGACGCCGTGCGGGACGGCCTGCTCGGCGCGGACGACGACGTCGGCGCGGCCCAGGCCCAGGCCCAGCGGGAGGAAGGCGCCGCGGTCGCCGGGGTGGAGGACACCCTCGGCGAGCTGGCCGGGCTGCGGTCCGGCCGCCGCGAGGCCGACGCCCGGCTCACCGAGGCGCGCGCCACGGCGTCGGCCGAGGCCGCCGCGGCCACCACCGCCGAGGCCCGGCTGCGGGAGGCGGAGTCCCGGCACGCCGAGCTGGCCGCCGAGCCCAGGCTGGCGGAGCTGCTGGGCGTCGACACGGTGCACCCCGACACGGACGCGGCCGCGCTGCTGGACCGGCTGGCCGCCTCGCTCACCGCGCTGGAGAACGAGCGCACCGACCTGCGGGACCAGCAGCAACGTGACCTGCGCGCGGTACGGGCGCTCGGCGACGGCGGCCTGCTGCCCGAGCCCGCCGAGGTGGAGCAGTCGCTGGCCGTGCTGGAGGCGGCCGGCATCACCGCCTACTCCGGCTGGCGCTACCTGTCCCGGCTGCCCGGGAGCGACCGGGCTCGCGCCCTCGAGGTCGTCCCGCACCTGGTCTCGGGCCTGCTGCTCAACGACGCCGCCGACGCCGAGCGGGCCCGTGCGGCGCTGACCGAGGCGCGGCTGCTGCCCTGCGCCCTCATCGCCGTCGGCTCCACCCGCTCCATCCAGCGCAGCGTCGGCGCCGGCGAACGGCCGGACACCGGCGTCGACTTCGTGGTACCGCCGAACCCGGCGATGTTCGACGAGGCCGCGGCCGACCGCGTCCGCACCGAGCTCGCCGAGCACACCCGGCGCCGCCGCGAGCGGATGGCGGCCGTGGACGTCGCGTGGGATGCCGACCGCACCTTGACCGAGCGGCTGCGGAACTGGCGCGACAGCTACCCGCCCGGTGCGCTCATCGACCTCGCCGAGGCCGCCGCCACCGCGCGGGACGAGGTCGCGGCCGCGGTCGCCGGCGTCGAACAGGCCGCCGCCGAGGTCGCCGAGCTGGACGCCCGGTCCGATCAGCTGGATGCGGAGCTGCCCCGGCTGCGCGCCACCGAGACCGCCGTCCGCGCCCGCGCCGCCCGGCTGGCCGCGCTGCGCGCCGAGGTGGACAAACGGGGCGGGCTGACCGAGCAGGTCATGCAGCGCACCGCCGCGTCCGCCGCCGCCGACGCTCAGGCGACCCAGGCCAGGGAGGCCGCCGGCCAGGCCCAGCGGGACGGGCAGGAGCACCTGCGCGCCCAGGACCGGAGCACCGGGGTCGCCGCCACCGCACGGGACGACCTCGCGGAGCTACCCACCGAGGTGGTCACGGCGGCTGGCACGGCGGCTGGCACGGTGGCTGGTGTGGCTGCCGAGCCCGCCGCCCGGCGCACCGAACCGACGCAGCCGCTGAGCGTGCTGCGCACCGAGTACCGCAGGGCCGACGCGGCCTACGCCGCCGCCGAGGTCGACGCCGACCTCCGCGCCGGCCTCAACGCCGCGGAACGTGAGGCGGAGTCCGCGCGCACCGCGATCGACACGCTGTCCGACCAGGTCCGGGCCAGGGCCGACGAGCTGTTGCGCACCCCGGACGGGTCGGACGCCTCGTCGCGCCGCGCCGCCGCCGAGCAGGCGACCCGCGCACTGCGCGACGCCGAGGCGCGCCTGCAGACCGCGCACACCGAGCTCGCACTGGCCCGCCGCGCCCGCGACGAGTACCAGCCGCGGCACACCTCGCTCGCACCGTACGGACCGCCCAGCGACATCGAGCACGGCGCGACGCTGATCGAGCAGGCCGACTCCGACCGCCGGGCCGCGGAGCAGGCCGCCGCCGCGGCGGAGAACCGCCGGGAGGCCGCGGCCGCCGAGGTCCGCAACGTCGAGGTGTCCTCGGACGGTTTCGGCCGGCTGGTGCAGGGGCTGGACGACCTGGGGCCGACAACGCCCGACGGGGCCGACGGCCCGGCGGTGTTCGAGGGCGACGTCAACACGGCGTCGCAGCGCTGGGTGGCGGCCCGCGCCAAGCTCCGCGAGGTGGCCGGGTCCCGGGAGGCCCTGGACGGTGAGGTGCGCAAGGCGGCCGACGACGTCGCCCACCACGCGCAAGAGGCCCGCTTCGGCACCGTGACCAGCCCGGTCCGCCAGCACATCCTCGGGGTGTCCCGCGCCGAGATGCCGCCGCTGGCCGGCGACTGGGCGCGGGCGCTGCGGCCCCGGCTGCGCTCACTCGAGGACGACCTGACCAACATCGGCCGGCACCGCACCGGGATCGTGACCCGCCTCGGCGGTCTGGTCGGCGAGGCGCTGCGCACCCTGCGGCTGGCGCAGCGGCTGTCCCAGCTGCCCGACGGGCTCTCCGACTGGTCCGGCCAGCAGTTCCTCCGGTTCCGCTTCGAGGAGATCGACGACGACACCGTGCTGGCGGAGAAGCTGGGCGAGGTCGTCGACCGCACCGCGGCGGGCTACCTCAGCGGCGGCAAGGAGCAGCGCGACGGGATGTCCCTGCTGCTGCGCGGGGTACGGGCCGCCATGCCCAAGGGTGTGCGGGTGGAGATGCTCAAGCCGGACGCCGTGCTGCGCACCGAGCGGCTGCGGGTCTCGGAGATCCGCGACGTGTTCTCCGGCGGCCAGCAGCTCACCGCCGCGATCGTGCTCTACTGCACGATGGCCGCACTGCGCGCCAACCAGCGGGGCGAGGGCCGCCGGTCGCACGCCGGCGTGCTGTTCCTGGACAACCCGATCGGCCGCGCGTCCGCCGGGTACCTGCTGGAGCTGCAGTTCGGGGTCGCCCAGGCGCTCGGCGTGCAGCTGGTCTACACCACCGGGCTGTTCGACGCCGGCGCGTTGAGCACGTTCCCGCTGATCGTGCGGCTGCGCAACGACGCGGACCTGCGGGCCGGGCGGAAGTACCTCTCGGTGGACGACCAGATCGCCCGGCGCCTCGACGAGCTGCCGCCCGAGGACGGCACCGGTCAGCTCGCCGCGGTCCGCGTCTTCCGGAGACCCGAGCCCGTCGGTCCGTGACCCTGTGAGTGGCGATGGTCGCTATCGCGCCCATCGCCACTCACCGGGCATCGGCGCATGATCCCCGGGCGCGAGCGCGCCGAGGGTGATAGACGTCAGGGTGTGAAAACCGCCGCGACCGCCCGGACGACCCGGCTGATGGCCGACGCCCGGCTGGTGCGCCGGGTGATCGGGCTGCTGCTGCCGCACCGGTGGCGGATCGCGGGACTGGTCGCCAGCGTGGGGGTGCAGGCACTGTCCGCGGCCGCCGCGCCGTTCCTGATCCGGGCGATGCTGGACGACGCGCTGCCGCACCGGAACGTGTCGCTGCTGGTCGGGCTCGGTGCCGCCACCGCCGGGGCGGCCGCACTCGGCGGGGTGGCCGGAGTGAGCGCCACCCGGCAGGCGCACTCCACCGGCCAGCGGGTGGTGCACGGCCTGCGCACCTCGATGTTCGACCACCTGCAGCGCATGCCGCTGACGTTCTTCACCCACTCCCGGACCACCGAATTGCAGACCCACCTGGTCACCGACGTGGACGGGCTGGTCGTGGTGCTCACGGTGGCGGCCAGCTCCGCGGTGCAGAACGGCATGCTGCTGCTCGCCATCGGCACCGCGCTGATGTTCCTGGACTGGCGGCTGGGGCTGATCGCCGTCGGGGTCGCCGCGGTGCTGATGGCGGTGACCGGGCGGATCGGCAAGGAGCGCCGCGAGCTGACCCGCTGGCGTCAGCGCGGCTTCTCGGTGCTCGGTGGGCTGATCGAGGAGTCGCTGTCCGCCTCGGCCGTGCTGCTGGCCCGCACCCTGGGCCGTGACGGTGACCAGCGCGAGCGGTTCCGTTCCGAGTCCGGCCGCCTCGCCGACCTGCAGCTGCGCTCCGCGCTGGCCGGCCGGTGGCGCACCGCAGTGCGGGGCGCGGCGCTGATCACGCTGCCGGCCGCCGTGTACACGGTCTCGGGCATCCAGCTGGCCGCCGGTGCGACGCTCAGCATCGGCACCATCGTCGCCTTCGCCACCACTCTGACCAGGGTGATCCGGCCGGTCACCGCGCTGCAGAACGCCGGCCAGGGCTTCTCCGGCTCGCTGGCGCTGTTCGAGCGGATCTTCGCGGTGCTGGACCTGCCGGCCCCGGTCGGTGCGGCCGACGACGCGCCGCGGCTGACGGTCACCGAGGGCGCGGTGGAGGTGCAGGACGTCACGGTGCACTACGAAGGCGCCGAGCAGCCGGCGCTGGACCGGGTGCGGCTGCGCGCGGAGCCCGGTGCGATGACCGCGGTGGTGGGTGCCTCCGGCGCGGGCAAGAGCACGCTGGCCCAGGTGCTGCTCGGGCTGCACCGCCCGGACAGCGGCCGGGTGCTGGTGGACGGGCAGGACCTGGCGACGGTGGCGCCCGGCTCCATCGCGGACGCGGTCGGCTTCGTCGCGCAGGACACCTACCTGTTCCACACCACGGTCCGGGAGAACCTGCTGTTCGCCCGGCCCGAGGCCACCGAGGACGAGCTGGTGGCCGCCTGCCGCGCGGCGCGGATCCACGCGCTGCTGGCGGAGCTGCCGAAGGGCTACGGCACCGTTGTCGGCGACCGGGGACACCGCTTCTCCGGCGGTGAGCGGCAGCGGCTGTCGCTGGCCCGGCTGCTGCTGCGGGACCCGCCGATCGTGGTGCTCGACGAGGCCACCAGCGCGCTGGACACCCGTACCGAGGCCGCCATCCGGGCCACCCTCGCGAGCCGTGGCACCAGCCGCACCACGGTGATCATCGCGCACCGGCTCTCCACCGTGCGCGCCGCCGACCGGATCGTGGTGCTGGACCTGGGGCGGGTCGTCGAGCAGGGCACCCACGCCGAACTGATGGCGCTGCGGGGGTACTACCGCCGCCTGGTCGACGCGGGTGAACCGGCCGAACTGGGCGTCCCCACCGACGCGGCCTGACCGAGCGCGACCCCGCGCCGGCGCCGCGGCCCTACCGGCGCGGCGTGACCACCACGGGGCAGGGGGCGTTCCGCACCGCGCCGAGCGTGACCCGGCCCAGCACCGACGGCTGCCCGGGCCGGCTGCCGCCGACCACCAGCACGTTGGCCTCGAGCTTGTCGTTCACGAGCTCGTGCGGGTGCGCGCGCAGCAGCTCGGCACTGGCCGACACGTCGAACGGGCTCTCCGCCAGGAACGCGAGGCCGTCCTCCAGGGTGGCGAGGCCGCTGGAGACGGCCGAGTCCAGGCCGACGCTGCGCTCGGCGAACGACACCGGCGTGCTGTGCACGAGGACGACCGTGCCGTCCAGCGCGGCGGCACAGGCCGCGGCATCGGCGATCACGTTCAGGTCCTCCGGCAGGTGCTGGACCGCGGCCACCACGCGGGGCTTCTCCGGTATCCGCCAGCACGGCCGGTTGACCAGGACCGCGGCGCCGGCCGACGTCGCCTCCGCGACCTCGGCGACCACCCGGGACCAACCGGCGGCGGCACCGGGACCCGGGTCGGCCCCGGGCATCGTGGGGTGCGCGTCCAGCTCGAACCCGGCGCGGTTGCGCCAGGCATAGGCCCAGCGCGGGATGTCGGCCTCGGGTTGCTGCACCACGACGAGGCGTGAGCGCGCCCCCACCGTCGGTTCTGGCGCGAATGCGGTTCTACCGGGTCCCATGCTTCCCACCGTTCGGGCTGGCGTTCGGCGTCGAGGGTCCTCCGCCGGCGCTGCTCGGACAAGAGCTGAACAGTGGCCGTGGGATGGCGCTCGCCGAGCGGTGGTCCGGGGGCGGGGGTGCCGCCGTCGTGATCGCCGCGCGGATCGACGGGCCCCACCCTAGTCCTCCTCGGCTCAGCGTGACGGAACCGCCCCGACGTTCTCTGCCGTTCGACAAATCGCTGACCAGGTGTCTGTCGGCAGTGGAATTCCGGCTGCCAGCCGGGCCTCGCGGTTCCGCTCCTCGGGTTGCCCCGGCGCGAGGACGGGCACCGCCGGATCGATCGGCCGGGCGGCGAGCACCCAGTCCAGGTACTCGCGCCCGATCCGCTCGAACTCGTCCTGGGTGCCCAGCCGCGAGGGCGACAGGTAGATCGACAGCATCCCGTTGGAGATGCCCCGGAACTCGGGCGCGACCGGGCCGGAGCCGCCGCCCCCGGTCAGCGCGCCGGCCAGCAGCTCGCACATCAGGGCGAGCCCGGAGCCCTTGTGCTCGCCGAACGCGCGGATCGCACCCGTCCCGCCGGAGGCACGGCGCAGGTCGGCGCTGCCGAAGTCGCCGTAGAGCACCCGGGGGTCACCGGACAGCTCGCCCTCGTCGCTGATCAGCGCGTCCGGCGGGAGCGGTTTGCCACCGTAGGAGGCGACCTGCACCTTGCCCTCGGCGACCAGCGACGTGGCGAAGTCCAGCACGACCGGCCGCCCCGGCAGCGGGACGCCGGCCGCGAACGGGGCGGTGGAGAACCGCTTCTCGACGGCTCCGAACGGGGCCACCAGCGGGGAGTCGGACACGTTGACGAAGTGGATCGACACCAGCCCGGCGCGGATGGCGGTCTCGGCGAACGCACCGACCCGCCCGATGTGGCCGGCGTTGCGCAGGGCCACCACGCAGGTCCCGTGTTCCAGCGCGCGCCCGATGCCCAGCTCCACAGCCTGCGCGGCGATGGTCTGGCCGAACCCCCGGCACCCGTCCAGCACGGCGAACGAACCGCCGTCGGTCACCACCCGCGCGGTCTGCCCGGCCAGCACGAAGCCGGAGCGCAGCCAGTCGACGTACAACGGCACCCGCACGACGCCGTGGCTGTCATGGCCGGTCAGGTTGGCGTCCACCAGGTTGTCCGCGATCCGGGCGGCCTCGTCCCCGGCGCAGCCCGCCGCGGCGAAGATGTCGCGCACGGTCCTGTGCAGTGCCTCCGCCGACAGCAGCTGGACCCGGTCAGTGTCTTCTCGGTCTGTCACCACGGGTCCAGGATGTCGGACCCGCCGCCGCGCCGCTCGTCGCCGCGGCGGGTGCAGGCCCCACCGTGAGAAGTAGGGGATTTCCGGGTGGCGGTAGGGAACACTCGATCGGCCGGCGCCCGATTCGGGAGCACGCTGGCAACCAGTCCGGAACGCGACGTCCGGCCAGGGCCCTGGAGCCGCCATGACCGTCACCCGCCACCGACTGGCGCCGCACAGTGAGCGGCTGAGCTACCTCGAGGCCGGCCGGCACAGCGGCGGCCCGGTGGTGGTGCTGGTGCACGGGCTGGCCAGCGACTCGGGTACCTGGCGCGCGGTGTTGCCGCTGCTCGGCCGGCACGCGCACGTGCTCGCCCCCGACCTGCTCGGCTCCGGCGACTCGGCCAAGCCCGCCGGCGCGGACTACTCGGTGGGGGCGCACGCGGCGCGGCTGCGGGACCTGCTGCGGGAGCTGGGACTGGGCCCGGTCAGCGTGGTCGG
>DASYLM010000405.1:0-3074 GCA_036009565.1 Pseudonocardia sp.
CTCGCCGGCGCCGCGACGGTGGCCCTGATGCTCGTCGCTTTCTGGACCGTGCACCGCAAGAACGGCTTCTTCATCGTCGCCTCAGGCTGGGAGTACAACCTGGTACTCGCCGTGATCGGCACGGCGTTCGCGGTCAGTGGCGCCGGTCGGCTGTCGGCGGACAGTGCGATCTGGGGCGGTTCCGGAGCCCTGAACGGCTGGATCGGACTGCTGATCGTCCTCGTGCTCGGGGTCGGCGGCGCCGCCGTTCACCTGGCGGTGTTCTACCGGCCGGCGAAGACCTCGGCAGCCGCCTGACCCGGCGGCGATGTCCGGGGCCAGCGGCGTGACCCCCGGAATGTCGACGGCCTCGGGATTGCGCGCCGCCGCGTAGACCTTTGCCGCGCCGCGCTCCAGCAAGGCCTGCGCGAACCTGCGGCCCAGGCCGCCGGCCGGACGGCCCGAAGTACCGCTGTCCGCCCCGCCGCCTCAGTGCGAGAGGAGCCGCCGAACCACCGCGACGGTGTCCGAGGTCGGTGCCAGCACCACGCCCTTGGCCAGCGCGCGGACCTCGGCCACCAGTTCGGCGGCCAGCTCCAGCCCGGCGGTGGCGGCGCCGGAGCGGGCCCGCCGCAGCGCGTCGAGGGTGCTGGTCGGGATGGTCACGTCCGGTACCTCGTAGGCGAGGTACTCGGCTTCCTGGAAGCTGGTCAGCGGCGATACCGCGACGAGCACCGGGACCGAGTCGCCGATGGCGTCCAGCATCCGGCGGACCCCGGTGAGCTCGTAGACCGGCCTGGTGATCAGGAACTGGGCGCCGGCGGCGATCTTGTCCCGGGCCCGTGCCTCGGCCCGCTCCGGCTCGTGGCTGCCGGGGTTGATCCGGGCACCGATCTCGAAGCTGGTCTTGGTGGACAGCGGCAGCCGGTAGTAGTCGGTGCCCTCGTTGAGCGAGCTGAGCAGCTCGATCAGGCCGATCGAGTCGACGTCCCAGATGCCGTCGGTGTGCGGGTAGTCGCCGACCAGCGGCGGGCTGCCGGTCTCGCAGATGATCCGGCGCATGCCCAGTGCGTGCGCGCCGAGCAGGTCGGCCTGCAGGGCCATGATGGTCCGGTCCCAGGTGGTCACGGCGGCGAGCACGTCCAGGCCGACCCGATGGTGCAGGTGCACGGCAAGGTCCACCGCGTTCACCTGGGCGCGGGTCTGCAGCGGGCGCGCCACCGAGACCAGGCCGATGCCGGACTCGTGCAGCTGGGTGGCGACGTCCACCAGCCCTTCCACGTCGCCGAGCGGGTCCGGGGTCAGCTCGACCACGACCTGGTGCTCGGGTTCGCCGTGTCCGACAGCGATCAACTCGCCGGCCGGCTCGACCCGCCGCGGTGCCGAGGTGGCGGGGGCCGCCCGGTCGCGGTACTCCCGCACGGTGCGGGCCACCGCCGCGATCTGCCCGGGCGTGGTGCCGCAGCAGCCGCCGACGACGGTGGCCCCGACCGCGAGCGCCTGCCGCATGTAGCGGGCGAAGTAGGTGTCGTCCAGGTCGTACTCGAACCGGGCCGGCGCGACCCTCCTGGGCAGCCCGGCGTTGGGTTGCACGGTCAGCGGCAGGTCACAGTGCGAGCGCAGCTCGCGCAGCACAGCCAGGGAGTGCTGTGGGCCGATGGTGCAGTTGGTGCCCAGCGCGGCGATCGGCGCGCCGGCCAGCGCGGCGGCCGCTTCCCGGGGCGACTGGCCGCTGCCCAGCGTGCGGAAGTCGGGCCCGAAGGTCAGCTGCGCGATCAGCGGTACCGACGTCGCTTCGGCCGCCGCCTCGATCACCGCGAGTAGCTCCTCGAGGTCGCCGAAGGTCTCCAGCATGACGAGGTCCACCCCGGCCGAGACCAGCACCTCGATCTGCTCGCGGACCGACTCGACCGCGGCACGGCGCTCGACCTGGCGGTGCCGCCGGACGCTGACCGCCGGGGAGACCGAGCCGGCCACCAGTACCGGGCGCCGGACGTACTCGTGGCGCGCCGAGGCCAGCGCGATCCGCGCCCCGGCCTGGTTGATCTCCTCGGTGCGGTGGCCGAGGTCGTGGTCGGACAGCCGCACCCGGCTGGCGCCGAACGTGTTGGTCTGGATGATGTCGGCGCCGGCGTTCACGTACCGGTCGTGGATCTCGCGCACCAGAGCCGGGTCGCTGAGGTTGAGCGCCGGCAACGCCTCGCCGAGGGACCGGCCGGCGGCGTGCAGCATGGTGCCCATCGCACCGTCACAGACCAGCACGGTGCTGCCCAGCGCGGCCGCGAGATCCGCGACCGGGTTCGGTGTCGGCTCCGCCTGCTCCGTGGGGCCTTCTGGCGGGTTGGTCGCCGGGCTCATGGCCGGCTCCGCAGCGCGGCCAGGATCTCCACGGCGACCTCGGCCATCAGCCGATCGCGGTGCAGCCCGAAGGACAGTCCGGTGATCTCCTCGATCCGTCGGATGCGGTAGCTCACCGTGTTGGGGTGGACATGCAGGCGCTGCGCGGTCCGCCGGGGGCTGCTGTTCTCCTGGAAGTAAACCGACAGGGTGCTCAGGTACTCGGCGCCGCCGGTGTTGTCCTCGTCGAGCAGCTCACCGAGCACTTCGCCGGCGAACGACCGCAGGTCCGCGATGTCCGGAATCCGTACCAGCAACCGGTGGATACCGAGGTCGGCGAACACCGTGACGCCGCCGAACTCGCCCATCCGTTCGCTCACCGCGAGCGCCCGGCGGGCCTCGGTGTAGGACCGGGAAATGCCGGCGGCGGCACCGGTCGGGCGGCCGACACCGATGGCGGCGATGCCGAGGTGATGCTCGGTGACGGCGGCCGCGCAGGCCCGCCCCAGCGCGCGGGCCTGCTCCGGGTGCGCGATCGATCCGGAGCTGACCGGCACGATGGCCACCACCTCGTCGGTGCGGCTGGTCACCACCGCGTCCCTGGCGAGACGGGAGAGCAGCGACTCGATGGCGTCCAGGCCACCGCCGCGGGGGCGGGCCAGGCTGACGCTGAGCACGTAGTGCTCCTTGACGGCGTCCAGGCCGAGGTGCTGGGCCCACCTCTCGACCTCGCCGTCCTCCCTCCCGCCCGCGGCCAG
>DASYLM010000406.1:0-11026 GCA_036009565.1 Pseudonocardia sp.
CGTCTGCTGGATGGTTTCCCGCACCTGGTCGGTGATGTTGAAAACCAGCATCGGGTCGTCCGCGTCGGCCGCGGTGAAGCGGTCGGTGCGGATCGGTTCGCCGAACTCGATGTACCACTTGGACGGCAGCGGCACCGCGCCCAGCGGCCCGAGCAGCGGGAACGTCGGCGTGATCGGGAAGTAGGGCAGCCCGAACAGTCTCGCCAGCGGCTTGAGGTCGCCGATCAGCGGGTAGATCTCCTCCGCGCCGACGATCGAGCACGGGATGATCGGCACACCGCAACGCATGGCCGCCGACACGAAGCCGCCCCGGCCGAACCGCTGCAGCTTGTACCGGTCCTTGAACGGCTTGCCGACGCCCTTGTAGCCCTCCGGCCACACCCCGACCAGCTCATCGGAGTTCAGCAGCCGCTCGGCGTCCGGGTTGCAGGCCAGCGTGTGGCCGGCCTTACGGGAGATCGACCCCAGCATCGGGGTACGGAACAGCAGGTCGGCGCCGAGCATCCGCAGGTGCCGGCCGGACGGGTGGTGGTCGCGCAATGCCACCGTGGTCATCATCGCGTCCACCGGCAGCGTGCCGGAGTGGTTGGCGACCAGCAGCGCGCCGCCGGTGGCCGGCACGTTGGCCATGCCGATGGTCTCGACCCGGAACCAGCGCTCGTAGAGCGGGCGCAGCACCGGCATGACGATGTGGTCGGCGAACTCGCGGTCGAAGCCGAACTCGTCGACGTGGTAGTCACCGGTCACCCGCCGGCGCAGGAAACCGATCAGGTCGGACAGCCGGTCCTCCAGCTCGGAGCCGCTGGCCACCTCCGGCAGCGCCTCGGGCCGGTCCTGCGTCACCGTCGGGCGGCGTACCACCCGTACCGGGGCCAGCTCCTCGTCCCGGCTCGGCTCGATGATCGAATCCGGCAGCGGGGCGGTCCGGGGCACCGATGCCCGCGCCACGCTCGACTCGGCGCGGCGCGCGCCGGCGTGGGCCGGCTCCCGGTGTGTCCCGTTGCGGGACGGCTCGGTGCGGGCCGGTTGGGTCCGGCCCGGACCGTTCCGGTTCTGTGCTGTTCTCGTCGGTGGTGTTCTCGTCGGTTCTGTTCTGGACGGCTCGGCGTGGAGTGGGATCACTCGTGCCTCGGTCACGGGGCTCTCCCTCAGAGTAGGGCTCGCGCGGTGGCCAGGACGCCCTTCTCTACCGCGTTGACCTGCGCGGAAGAGATCATCGGGCGAAGCTCATGGCCGTGTACAAAGTCGTCGAAGGCCTGCATCGTGGTCCACCTCGGCGTGAACCCGAAGGTCTCCCGCAGCCGGTCGGTGTCCACTACTCGGCCGAAGTTCAGGAAACGCATCTGCTCCGGTGTCATGTCGACCAGCCGGGCGCCTCGGAACAACCGACTCGCCGGACTGACGATCATGCTGGGCAGGGACACCTGTACCCGCCCGGCGCGCCGGATCGCCTGGGACAGCAACAGCACCCCCGGCGCACCGACGTTGAACACCCCGGGCAGGTCCTGGCGGGCCGCCTGTTCGAGCACCGCCAGTGCGTCCTCGGAGTGCAGCAGCTGCATCCGAGCGTCGTAACCCAGCACGGTCGGCACGACCGGCAGGGCGAAGTACCTCGTCAGCGAGGTGTCGATGCGGGGGCCGATGAAGTTGGCGAAGCGCAGCACGGTGACCGACACGTCGGGCCGGCGCCGGCCGAAGCCCCGCACGTAGCCCTCGATCTCGACCGCGTCCTTCGCGTAGCCTCCGGGCGGCATCGCTTTCGGGGCCATCGTCTCGGTGAATATCGCCGGGTCTCTCGGGCTCGACCCGTACACCGCGGTCGTCGACTTGAGCACGAGCCGGCGCACCCTCGGTGAGCGCTGACAGGCCGCCAGCAGCTGCATCGTGCCGATGACGTTCATTTCCTTCATCGCCACCCGGCCACCGGAGGCCGCCGGGCTGGACGACAGCGAGGTGTGCACGACGGTGTCGACCTCGGCCGACGTGATCACCTTGGCGATGAGCGGATTGCGGATGTCCGCCCGGACGAACTCGGCCCGGCCCATGCCCCGCAACAGGTCGCGGGGCGGCGGCACGGTATCCACCCCCAGCACCCGGTCAATGCTCGGGTCGGCGGCCAGACGAGCCGCCAAGTGAGCACCGATGAACCGGCTGACGCCGGTCACGAGGACAACTGAAGGCGCCACCAAATTTCTCCTGAACCATCGCCCGCCCGTACCGCGACGCCCGATGCTAGTACCCGGACCGCTGAGCTCGGTGTGACAGCGGCGGAATTCACGCATCTATTACGTACCGCTACGCAACGGAGACCATCAGGCCACCTACCCGTACCGGAGGCGCCGATGCCCGTGCGAGCGCACACGGAAGATGCCCGGCGACGCCCTCGAAAAGATCGCGCGCCGGGCCTTTGACCTGCGAGACCGAGGTGCTGTTAGACCGGTTACCGACGTCCGGTCACTTGCCGAGCTTGCGCCGCTGCACGCGGGTCTTGCGAAGCAACTTGCGGTGCTTCTTCTTCGACATCCGCTTGCGACGCTTCTTGATGACCGAGCCCACTCAGCAGCACCCTTCCGGATAGATCAATTACTGATGCCGCTCGACGCGCCGACCACAGTGAAGATCCACCGCGGAGACGCCGGCTGGCAATGAACACTCAGTCTACCTGGCCGGACACTCGGCCTCCGCACCCGTACCGGGTCACCCGGACCCGAGTCGGACCGGACCGGTCAGCCGGCGTCGTGATACGCGTTGCGGAGGTAGTCCTGAACTGCCTCACGGGGCACCCGGAACGAGCGTCCGACCCTGGCCGCCGGCAGCTCGCCGGAGTGCACCAGCCGGTAGACGGTCATCTTGGAAACCCGCATCATCGCGGCCACCTCAGCCACGGTCAGAAACTGCACCTGACCGAGGTCCGGGCGGTTGCCCTGCTCTGCAGCCATGAAGCCCCTCGCCTCGACTCACGTGACTCGACCGTCGCACGTCCACGGACGGGTTAATTGTCTGCGCATGAGACTAGCGTGGCTGTGGTTACCAGAGCGAACGTTATAACAATCCTAATGAGTGAAGACCACCCATTCGGAGCAGCCTCTTCGCCGTGTCAACTACACACCGTTAAGTCTGCCTAGCTCGATAGACCGATTCCGCGCGGCTTCGAGGGCGTCGGTGATCGCAGCGCGCGTCCGGTGCCGCTCCAGCTCGCGCAGCGCCATCGCGGTGGTGCCGGCCGGCGAGGTGACCGCCTCGCGCAACACGGCCGGGTGATCGCCGGTCTCGCTCAGCATCCGGGCCGCCCCCAGCGCGGACTGCACGATCAGCTCGGACGCCAACTGGCGCGACATGCCGAGCAGCACCCCGGCCTCGATCATCGCCTCGACGAAGTAGAAGAAGTACGCCGGGCCGGAGCCGGACAGTGCGGTGACGTTGTCCTGCTGTGCCTCGGGCACCCGCACCACCCGGCCGACCGCGCCGAGCATGCTGGTCACCTCGTCCAACTGCTCCTCGGTGGCGTAGCGGCCGGGTGAGATTGCACTCATCGCCTCGCCGATCAGCATCGGCGTGTTCGGCATCACCCGGATGACGGCCGTCTGCTCGGGCAGCCGCTGCTCGTACAGCGCGGTGGGCAGCCCGGCGCAGATCGACACCACCAGAGCGCCCGGCCGGATCCTCGACTTGAGCTCCGCGAGCAGCGGTTCGATGTCCTGCGGCTTGACCGCGACGACGAGGACGTCCGCGACACCGGCAGCGTCGGCCACGGCGACCTGCCGCACCCCGAGCCGCTCGGTCACCTCGGCGGCCCGGTCCTGATGCCGCTCGGTGAAACACAGCTGGTCGGCCGGATGGCCGGACTTCACCAGCCCACTCAGCAACGCCTCACCCATCTTGCCGGCGCCAAGCACCGCAATGCTCTTCATGCCGGTCACGCTAGAGCGTGGATCGCCGATCATCCAGCCGGCCCGCTGTCCCGCGCCGCCCCAGACCCGCCAGACCGCCACACCCGCCACTCACCGGCCCGACCGCCCGCCAGGGCTGCCAAGGCCAGCTCGACTAGCCGAGTGGCGCCAGAGCGAGCTGGCGGGCCTGGCAGACCAGCTGGCCGTAGGCGTCGATGACCGTGTAGTCCTCGTCGAACCAGTTGCCTCGGATGACCCGGCTGGTCGCCTCCAGGCGCAGCCAGCCCGGGGCCGGGCGCCCCCGCAGCAACGCGGTGAGCTGTACCGTCGGCGCCCAGCCCGGGCGGCCCATGTTGAACAGCAGTGGCGGCAGGATGTCTCCGGCCAGCAGGGCGAACAGGACGTCGGGCTGCTCGCCGCGCGGGCGCACCCAGCCGCGCATCAGCGGGTCGGCCCGTTCACCGCGCAGGAAGGCGGCGGAGTCGGCGTCCAGTACCACCTGACACGAGCGGGACAGCTCGGAATCCTGGCGGGAGTCGGCGATCCGTACCGCCTCGGCCGGCGGCTCGGGGGCCAGCGCGGGCAGGTTCGTCCAGTCGGCGGGCCCCTCGGGCAACCGGCCGGCGGTGACCGTCCCGGCCAGCGCCAGTCGGCCGTGCTGGTGCAGCTCGACCCGTACCACGGAGGCGGTCCGGCCGACCTTGATGACTTCGGTGGCCAGCTCCGCGGGGCCCATGTCCGGAGCGCGCAGGAAATCCACGCTGACGGCGACCGGCTCCGCGGTGCCGGCCGGTGCACCGGTGTGCGCATCCAACCCGGTCAGGGCCGCCCTGGTGAGCAGCGCCATCATGAAGCCGCCGTGCAGCTTGCCGCCGCCGACGGTCCAGGCCTGCGCCAGCTCGACCCGGTAGACCCCCGGTCCGGCCGGGGTGAGCCCGAGCGCGCCGGAGAACGGCGCGGCCACCGGGGCCGACCCGGGAGCGGACACCGTGCCGACCGGTGAGCGAGTTTCCATGTACTAGCTCTATCACCCCGCCTCAGCGGCGACAGCTCAACGGGGCCGTTCTGTGCCCGGCGTCACGGTCGGCTGGAGGCGCCCAGCGGTCCTGGCACCGGGGCCTGCAGCGGCACCGCGACGTGGTCCTCGTGGCGTGCCGGCAGACCCGCGGTGTCGCGCCCGTTCGGCCGGACCGGCGTGGCGATCGGGGTGGACGGCTGCAGGTTCAGCCGGGCGAACAGCAGCGACTCGGCCAGCAGGGCGGCCCGGTCGTGCCGGGTGCGTGCCCGCCGGGTGCTCACCTCGAGCACCACGACACCGGAGAAGTGGTCGTTGACCAGCCGCTCACAGACCTCCACGCACGGCTGGTTGCCCCGACCCGGCACCAGGTGCTCGTCCCGGGTGGCACCGCTGCCGTCGGTCAGGTGGATGTGCGCCAGCCCGTCGCCCATCCGGTCCATCATGGCCAGTGCGTCCACCCCGGCGGCGGCGGTGTGCGACAGATCCAGCGTGTAGTAGCGGTGCCCGACGTCGGTGGGGTCCTCACTGGGCGCGTAGGGCACCGCGCGCAGCCCGGCCCGGCGCACCGGGAACATGTTCTCCACCGCGAGCACCACGCCGTACTGCTGGGCCACCTCCTCCACCGTGTCGGCGAAGGCCGTCGCGTAGCCACGTTGCCAGCGGAACGGCGGATGGACCACCACGCTGCTGGCGCCCAGGTAGTTGGCGGCGTCCCCACTGCGGCGCAGCCGCTCCAGCGGGTCGGTACCCCACACCCGCTGGGTCACCGCGAGGCAGGGTGCGTGTACCGCGAGCACCGGCACCCGGTAGCGCGCGGAGAGCCGCTCGATCGCCTGGATGTCCTGGGACACCGGGTCGGTCCACACCATCAGCTCGACGCCGTCGTAGCCGAGCTCCGCGGCCAGCAGGAACCCGACCTCCGTCGACTCGGGATAAACCGAGGCAGTGGAAAGCGCGACCAGCGGGGCGGGTGGGTGCACAGGCGCTACCTCAACGAACGGCGAGCAGGAGTACAGCGGGCGAGATCGTCACAATGAGTCCGACCAGGACGGCGAGCATAGTCGTCTGCAGGTCGTCACTTCCACGGATTGTGCGCACGACCATCACGAGTCCCACCGTGGCGAGCACCGCCGCGGCCAGCGCCACCACCGGCAGGTTCAGCCACAGGTAGCGGAAACCGACCCAGAGCACCGCTCCGCCGACCGCGCCGCCGATGCCCTGTGCGATCAGGATCGCCCAGGCCTTCCACCCCGCCGAGCGGTCCTCGAGGCCCGCGTCGTCGACGTCCAACCCGGCCGGCACGTCGACCATCGACCCGCGGGCGGACCGCTTGGTCCGGCCCCGCTTGCCGGCAACCGGGCGTGCGCCCGGGTGATCGAGGTCGCCGTCGTCGTCCCCGTCGTCGAACAGCACGGCCGGCGAGGACACCTGGGTACTCGGGCCGCTCGCCTCGACCGCCCTGGTGGCGCCGGTCCGCATCGCACCCGGGCCCATGACGTCGGGGGCACCCGGACTCATCTCCACCGGGGCGATCGGGCCGGCCTTGAGCGCGGCGAGACCGGTCGGCGACAGCGGGTTGGTGATGGGACCGGTGGACGTACCGGGGCGCCGGCCGATCCTCGGCATCGTCTCGGTGGGCCGCTCGGGTGGCTTGGCCGGCTTCGACGGGTACCCGTCGACCGGGTACGACTCCCCCAGGTAGGCGTCCGGCAGGTACGAGTCGGCCTTGTACGAGTCCGCCTTGTACGGGTCGGCCTTGTACGAGTCGGCCTTGTAGGGGTCGGCCTTGTAGGAGTCGGCCGAGTACGGGTCGGCCGCCGGGTAGCTGCCGGTGCCGCTGGGCGAACTCGGCGAGGACAGCGGGTCAGCGCCGGAGCGGGACCACCCGGTGCCCGGCCGGGCCCATTCCGAGCTGTTCAGCGAGTCCAGCGGGGAGCCGCCGTGGCTGTCGCCGCTGCCGGTGTCGAAGGTCCCGGCGCCGGACAGGCCGGCGGAGCCGTAGCCGGTCCACGGCGAGCCCGCGCTGTCCCGGTCGGGTACCGCGGCACCGGAGAAGGTGCCCGCGCTGTCCGCGATGGCCTGCCCACCGGCCTGGCGCCGGGGCAGTGCGTCCTGCTCCTCGGCCGAGACCGCGGACAGCGAGGACCAGGTCCGCTCGGCGTCCGCCGCCGCGGCTGAGTCGGGAGTGGGGAGCTCGCCGGATCGGGTGGCGGGCTCCGCGTCGTCCGCCCGGCCGGAACGCCGGCGACGCCGACCACCGCCGCCACCGTCGCCGCCGTACTGCTCCAGCAGTTCAGCGACGGTCCGCTGACGCCCCGATTCGGAGCTGTGGTCCGCTGTCATCCCGTATACCGTGCCTCCTGAGGCGCCACCAGTCCAGTCGCGGTCGAACCCTGCGACGAGTGGTCATTTCGGGACGCCCCGTCGAGCCAGTCCAGGCGTCGAAGGATAACGCCCTCGCGCAGCGCCCATGGACAGATCTCCAGTTGGCTGAGACCGAGGGCCCGCATCGCCGCCTCGGCGACCACCGCGCCGGCCACCAGCTGGTGCGCCCGGCTGGGGCTCACGCCCTCCAGTTCGGCCAGGTCAGCCGCCGACATCCGGCTGATGAAGGCACCGACCTGGCGCAGCCCCGTGTCGGTGAGCACCCGTCGCGCCCGGGGGCCCTCGCTGGACGGCGCCGCCCCGGTGAGCCGGGCCAGCGAGCGGAACGTCTTGGAGGTGCCGACCGCCCGCTCCGGGGTGCCCTCGGCCATCAGCTTGGCTGCCACCGGCGCGAGCAGCAGTTCGACGTGGTGGCGCAGCGCGTCGATCTCACGGCGGGTCGGCGGGTCGGAGCTGAACCACTCCCGGGTCAGCCGCCCGGCGCCCAGCGGCAGCGACTCGGCTACCGACGGAACCTCGTCCATGCCGGCCGCGAGCTCGAGTGAGCCGCCACCGATGTCCAGTGCCAGTAGCCGCCCGGCCGACCAGCCGAACCACCGGCGGACCGCCAGGAAGGTGTATCTGGCCTCGTCCTCGCCGGGCAGGACCTGCAGCGAGACCCCGGTCTCGGCGTGCACCCTGGCCAGCACGGCGGCCGAGTTCGGTGCGTCCCGCAGCGCGGAGGTGGCGAAGGCCAGCAGGTCACGGCAGCCGGCGGCGGCGGCCGAGGTGCGGGCCGTGTGCACCGCGCGGACCAGCGCGTCCGCCCCGTGCCGGCTCAGGCGCCCGGCGGAGTCGAGTGACTCGGCGAGGCGCAGCGCGGTCTTCTCCGACGTCATCGGGGTGGGGTGGCCACCGCGGTGTGCGTCGACAATGAGTAGGTGAACGGTATTGGACCCGACGTCTAATACACCCAGGCGCACGGAGACCTACCGTACCCGGGCACGGAGGCCCGAGAAGCCACTCGGAGGGGTCAACACAGCGGCCACTCAGGTCTCGAACTTGTAGCCGAGGCCACGCACGGTGACCAGGTGCCGCGGCGCCGACGGGTCTGCTTCGATCTTCGAGCGGAGCCGCTTGACGTGTACGTCGAGTGTCTTGGTGTCGCCGACGTAGTCCGCGCCCCACACCCGGTCGATCAGCTGGCCCCTGGTGAGCACCCGGCCGACGTTGCGCAGCAGGTACTCCAGCAGGTCGAACTCCTTGAGCGGCAGCGGTACCTCGCCGCCGGTCACGGTGACCACGTGCCGCTCGACGTCCATCCGCACCGGGCCGGCCTCCAGCACCGCCGGCGACGCGTCCTCGGACTCACCCCCGCGACGCAGCACCGCGCGCACCCGGGCGATCAGCTCGCGCGCCGAGTACGGCTTGGTGACGTAGTCGTCCGCGCCCAGCTCGAGGCCGACGACCTTGTCGATCTCGCTGTCCCGGGCGGTCACCATGATCACCGGGACGGCCGAGCGCTGCCGCAGCGCCTTGCACACGTCCGTGCCGCTCATGCCGGGGAGCATCAGGTCGAGCAGCACGATGTCGGCGCCGTTGCGGTCGAACTCCTCGAGAGCGTCCTGGCCGGTACCGGCCACCGCCGCGGTGAAACCCTCCTTGCGGAGCAGGAACGCCAACGGGTCGGCGAAGGACTCCTCGTCCTCAACAATCAGCACCCTGGTCACAGCACTCCTCCTGGTTCGGTGATGCGGTCGCGGTCGGGGACGCGGCCGGCGGCCCGGTCCGACGCCAGGTGCCGGGCGGCACCGAGCGAGCCGGGATTGCCGTTGTTCACACCATTGGGAACACCGTCTAGAACGGCACCGGGATCAGCACCGGGATCAGCACCGGGCGCGGCACCGGCGGCACTGTTCTGGGCTGCCGGCGACAGGGCGCCGGGCAGCCTGTCCACCCCGTGCGCGGGCAGCCGCAGGGTGAAGGTGGACCCGGTACCCGGGTGGCTCCACAGCTTCACCTCGCCGCCGTGGTTGGCGGCCACGTGCTTGACGATGGCCAGCCCCAGCCCGGTTCCGCCGGTGGCGCGGGAGCGGGCCGGGTCCACCCGGAAGAAGCGCTCGAACACCCGCACCTGGTGCTCCGGTGCGATGCCGATGCCCCGGTCGGTAACCGCGACCTCCACCACGTCCGCCACCCGGCGGCGGCTGACCGAGACCGAGGTGTTCGGCGGCGAGTAGGCGATCGCGTTGTCGAGCAGGTTGGACAGGGCGGTGACCAGCAGCGTGCGGTCGCCGTCCACCAGCAGCTCGCTCGGCTCGTCCACGCTGATGCCGATACCGGTCGACTCGGACACCAGCCGGCAGCGCGACAGCGCCTCATCGATCACGTCGTCCACCTCGACCACGGCCAGCTCGGGCAGCCGTTCGGCACCGGTCAGCCGGGACAGCGCGATCAGTTCGGTGACCAGTGCACCCAACCGGGTGGACTCCTTGAGGATCTTGGTGCCGAAGCGGCGTACCTCGTCGGGGTCGTCGGCGGCGTCCAGCACCGCCTCGGCGAGCAAACCGACGGCGCCCACCGGCGTTTTCAGTTCATGGCTGACGTTGGCCACGAAGTCCCGCCGGGTCGCCTCCAGCCGGACCATGTCGGAGGTGTCCTCGGCGTCCACCACGGCGAACCCGTCGCCGAGCGGGCGCACGTGCCCGAGCACCGCCTCCGGTTGGCGGCCCCGGTGCTCCAGCGGCGAGAGGTCGACCTCCAGCGCGGCGCCGCTGGCGATGGCCCGCTCAGCCGCCTTGAGCGCCCTCGGGTCGGCCCTGGCCACCCGGACCAGGCCCATCTCGGTAGCTCTGGGGTTGTGCAGCACCACGTCGCCGTAGCGGTTGACCACGGCCAGCCCGTTGCGGGAGGACTGCACCACCCGGTGCAGGAGGTCGGCGAAGGTCGGGCCGGGCGGGCGGGCCGAACGCGGCCCGCGCCGCCGAGCCCACAGCGCCCCGCCAGTCAGGCCCACCAGAAGGGTGCCGACGGCCAGGGCGATGCTCGCCAGGGCGCTCACAACTGCATCGTAGGCAGCACCGGGGGGCCGATGACCAGCCCGAACCACCGAGAGGTGACGTGCATGACCCGTGTCGGACCCAGATTTCCCGGCCCGTTCACGTCCCGTTCACCCTGACGGGTGAATGTGGCCGGGTCGGCCCGTCCCGGTTCAGCGCCCCTGGTTGGCGACCGCCTTGGCCGCGATCGCGGCGGCCTCGGGGTCCAGGTACTCCCCGCCCGGGGTGACCGGGCGCAGCTGTTCGTCCAGCTCGTAGCGCAGCGGGATGCCGGTGGGGATGTCCAGCCCGGCGATGTCGGAGTCGGAGATCCCGTCGAGGTGCTTGACCAGTGCGCGCAGTGAGTTGCCGTGCGCCGCGACCAGCACGGTCCTGCCGGCCCGCAGCTCGGGCACGATCTCGCCGTCCCAGTACGGCAGCATCCGCGCGACAACATCCTTGAGGCACTCGGTGAGCGGCGCGGCGGGCTGGAGGTCCGCGTAGCGCGGGTCGGCGTCCTGGGAGAACTCGCTGCCCGGCTCGATGGGCGGCGGCGGGGTGTCGTAGGAGCGGCGCCACAGCATGAACTGCTCGTCGCCGTAGGTCTCCCTGGTCTGCTTCTTGTCCTTGCCCTGCAACGCGCCATAGTGCCGCTCATTGAGCCGCCAGTCCCGGCGGACCGGGATCCAGTGCCGGTCACAGGCATCGAGGGCGAG
>DASYLM010000407.1:0-12893 GCA_036009565.1 Pseudonocardia sp.
AGGTAGCCGACGGCCTCTTCCTTGATCCCGTCCATCATGGCCGCGAACATGTCGAAGCCCTCGCGCTGGTACTCGATCAGCGGGTCGCGCTGGGCCATCGCGCGCAGCCCGATGCCCTCCTTGAGGTAGTCCATCTCGTAGAGGTGCTCGCGCCACTTGCGGTCCAGCACGGTGAGCAGGATCTGCCGCTCCAGCTCGCGCATGCCGCCCTGCGCGGGGATGGTCTCGTCGATCTCGACCTCGCGCCGGTTGTAGGACTCCATCGCGTCGGCCAGCACCGCGTCGTAGACCAGGTCGCGGGTCAGCTCGATCGACTCACCGAACTCGTCGGTCCCGCTGTCGGCGGCCTCGACCAGGTCCTGCCAGCGGATGCTGATCGGGTACAGGGTGCCCAGCGCCGTCCACAGCGCGTCCAGGTCCCAGTCCTCGGCGTAGCCGTCCTTGGTCGCGCCGTCGATGTAGGCGGCGACGACGTCGGAGATCATGTGGTCGACCTGCTCGCGCAGGTTCTCCCCGGCGAGCACCCGGCGGCGCTCGGCGTAGATCACCTTGCGCTGCAGGTTCATCACTTCGTCGTACTTGAGCACGTTCTTGCGGATCTCGAAGTTCTGCTGCTCGACCTGCGTCTGCGCGCTGCGGATGGCCTTGGTGACCATGCCGGCCTCGATCGGCACGTTGTCCGGCACGTTCAGCCGGTTCATGATCGCCTCGACGGCCTGCCCGTTGAACCGGCGCATCAGCTCGTCGCCCAGCGACAGGTAGAACCGGGACTGGCCCGGGTCGCCCTGCCGGCCGGACCGGCCGCGCAGCTGGTTGTCGCTCCGCCGCGACTCGTGCCGCTCGGTGCCCAGCACGTACAGCCCGCCGGCGTCGCGGACCTCCTCGGCCTCGGCGGCGACCTGTTCGCGGGCCTCGGCCAGCGCGGCGTCCCAGGCGGCCTCGTACTCCTCCCGCGTGTCCACCGGGTCGAGACCGCGGGCCCGCAGATCCTGGTCGGCCATGAAGTCGGGGTTGCCGCCGAGCATGATGTCGGTACCGCGGCCGGCCATGTTGGTGGCCACCGTGACGGCGCCGGCGTGCCCGGCCTGGGCGATGATCGTCGCCTCGCGCTCGTGGTGCTTGGCGTTGAGCACCTCGTGCGGCACGCCGCGCGACATCAGCAGCTTGGACAGGTACTCGGACTTCTCCACGCTGGTGGTGCCGACCAGGACCGGCTGGCCTGCCTGGTGCCGCTCGGTGATGTCGTCGGCGACCGCATCGAACTTGGCCGGCTCGGTCTTGTAGATCAGGTCGGACTGGTCGGCCCGGACCATCGGCCGGTTGGTCGGGATCGACACCACGCTCATCTTGTAGATCTGGTGCAGCTCGGCCGCCTCGGTCTGGGCGGTGCCGGTCATCCCGGAGAGCTTGCTGTAGAGCCGGAAGTAGTTCTGCAGGGTGATCGTGGCCAGGGTCTGGTTCTCGGCCTTGATCTCGACCTTCTCCTTGGCCTCGATGGCCTGGTGCATGCCCTCGTTGTAGCGCCGGCCCATCAGCACCCGGCCGGTGAACTCGTCGACGATGAGCACCTCGCCGTCGCGCACGATGTAGTCCTTGTCGCGCTTGAACAGCTCCTTGGCTTTCATCGCGTTGTTCAGGTAGCCGACCAGCGGGGTGTTCGCCGACTCGTAGAGGTTGTCGATGCCGAGCTGGTCCTCGATGTAGGCGACGCCCTCCTCGGTGACGCCCACGGTCCGCTTGCGCTCGTCGACCTCGTAGTGCACGTCCTTGATCATCAACGGCGAGAGCCGCGCGAACTCGGTGTACCAGCGGGCACTCTGCTCGGCCGGCCCGGAGATGATCAGCGGCGTGCGGGCCTCGTCGATCAGGATCGAGTCGCACTCGTCGACGACCGCGAAGTTGTGGCCGCGCTGCACCATGTCCTCGGTCAGCCAGGTCATGTTGTCGCGCAGGTAGTCGAAGCCGAACTCGTTGTTGGTGCCGTAGGTGATGTCCGAGTTGTAGGCCTCGCGCCGCTCGGCCGGCGACATCTCGGAGAGGATCACCCCGACGGTCAGGCCCAGGAAGCGGTGGATGCGGCCCATGTTCTCGGCGTCGCGCTTGGCGAGGTAGTCGTTCACCGTGACCACGTGCACGCCGTCGCTGGAGATCGCGTTGAGGTAGGCGGGGAGCACGCAGGTGAGCGTCTTGCCCTCACCGGTCTTCATCTCCGCCACGTTGCCGAGGTGCAGCGCCGCGCCGCCCATCAGCTGGACTTTGAAGGGACGCTGGCCGATCGTGCGCTTGGCACCCTCCCGGACCACCGCGAACGCCTCGGGCAGCAGGTCGTCCAGCGTCTCGCCGTCGACGTACCTGGCCCGGAACTCTTCGGTCTTGGCGCGCAGCTCGGCGTCGGTGAGCCCCTGGACGTCGGCTTCGAAGGTATCGACGTGGTCGGCGATACGACTGAGCCGCCGCACCAACTTTGTCTCACCGGCACGGAGCAGACGGTTCAGTACCACCGGATGACCTCAGCTCATATTCGTGATGCGCCGCGGAGCGCGGACGCCTTTGCGCCTCCATGGTAGGCACTACGCAACATACCGAGGGCACGGGCTTGGTCAGCCCGTGCCCTCGGTAGCGGTGGTTGTGGCGGTCAGCCTGTTCAGGCCAGCCTGATGACTCCGTAGTCGTAGCCCTTGCGCCGGTACACCACACTCGGCAGGCCGGTCTCCTCGCAGGAGAACAGGTAGAAGTCGTGGCCGACGAGCTCCATCTGGGAGAGCGCGTCGTCGATTGACATGGGTTTGGCTTCGTGCTCCTTGTGGCGCACGATCTGGCCAGGGAGGCTCTCGATGTCCGCCGCGCCCCTGGGCATCGGAACGGTGACCTCGGGGTGCTGCTCGACCCGTTCCGAACTGAGTTCCTCATCGAGCAACATGGTGCCGGCCCTCGGGCTCATGCCAGCCATAGTGCGAACGGTGCCCTGGGCTCGACGGCCGTAAGGCACCCGGCGACGGTCGTGCGCGCGTCGCAGGCGCGATTCCAACTTGGCGATGGCGCTGTCCAGCGCCGCGTAAAAGTCCGGCCCGCAGGCCTCTGCCCGGGCTACCGGCCCACAGCCGCGCCCGGTGATCTCAACTCGCTGGCAACTCTTGGACTGCCGCCGGTTCCGCTCGTGGAAGAGTTCGACTTCCATTCCGACGATCTTGTGGTCGTACCGTTCCAGTCGGGCGAGCTTGTCGCCGACATGGACCCTGAAATGTTCCGGAATCTCCACGTTCCGACCCGTAACGACTATCTCCACTCGGACCTCCCTCGCACTCGCACTAGCACTCGCGTCGGGAAAACTCTTCGTTTGGTTGTCTAGACCGGTCTCTCTGGTTACGTGTCCTTCACCACGTGTTCAAGCCGTGGAGGCACGGTAACTCGCATCACGGTCCGGCAACAGTCCTTACCGATCAGGAGTCCCCACCTGGGCGGACTCGCTTTCTGACGGGTTCCCCGAACGGCTGCGAGCCACTAGAGTGGGCCAGCTCGATGCCGCGGCCGCTGGGTGTGATATGTGAACCCACCGGTCGCGTCGCAGAGCACCAGGGCAGCCGAGACCGCGACACCGGCGCCGCGCAGCGCCGCCACGCAGCCGCGCAGCGTCGCGCCCGAGGTCACCACGTCATCCAGCAGGACCACCGACACCCCGGCGGGCGGCAGCGCCTCCGCCCGGACCAGCACCCGACCCCGCAGGTTGGCCGCCCGGGCGGCCGCGTCGAGCCCGACGGAGTCCCGCCCACCCCGGCGCATCCGAAGCGTCCGGGTTAACCCGATCGAGCCACCCGCCGCCGCACACCGGGGTGCCAAGAGTTCGGCCATCCGCGCGGCCAGCGCCAGCACGTGGTGCCCGCCCCTGGCTCTGGCGGCCGACGCGCGGGACGGCGCCGGCACCAACCAGCACGGCCCGCCCAGCGACGGCGCGCCCGGCGCGGTGAGCAGCGCGGCGGCCAGCAGCGCGCCGAGCGGCGCCGCCAGCTCCCGGCGCCCGCGCTCCTTGTAGGCCAGCAGCGCGGCGCGCAACGGCCCGGAGTACGCGCCGACCGCCACCGTCGCGCAGTCCGTGCCCGCCACCCCGACCACCGTCCCCGGCGGCCCCACCCCCGCGCCGCACCGCGGGCACCACGGCGGGCCGGCCGCTCCGCAACCGGCACAACCGGCCGGCAGCACCAGATCGGCCAACCCCGCCAGCAGTGCGCGCGCGCCCCCTGAGGCCGCTCGGTCACCCGGTCGAGAGTTCACTAGGCAAGGATGACCCGGAGCCGGGACGACAACGCCGGATCGAAGATCGAAAAGGCGCGGTTGTCCACAGCGGAGGTGTACGTGCGCAGAGTGCGGTTCTACCGGTACGGCGGGCCCGAGGTGCTGACCGTGGAGGAGGCATCGGTGCCGGAGCCCGGCGTGGGTGAGCTGCTGCTCGAGGTGAGCCTGGCCGGCGTCACACTGCCGGTGGTCCGTCTGACCCGGGGCAACCCGGACGGCGGCGGCGCACCGCTGCCGTACGCGCCCGGCGGCGAGGTGGTCGGCCGGGTCGCCGGCATCGGTCCCGGGGTCACCGGTTGGACGGTCGGGCAGCGGGCGGCCGGGCTGGCCTTCCACGGCAGCTACGCCGAGTTCGCCGTGGTGTCCGCCGCGCCGCTGAACCCGGTACCGGACGGGATCAGCGACGAGGCCGCCGTGCTGCTGGTCTGGGGCGGGCAGGTCGCGCTCGGTGCGCTCGGTGCCTCGTGCCTGCGGGCCGGCGAGAGCGTGCTGGTCACCGCCGCCGCCAGCGGGGTGGGGCACCTGGCGGTCCAGCTGGCCAGGGCTCGCGGCGCCGGGCGGGTGATCGCGGCCGTCGGTCCGGACGGTGCCGCCGCGAAGGCGGACGCGCTGCGCGCGCTGGGTGCCGACCAGGTGACCGACTACCAGGCCAGCGACTGGGGCGCGCCGGTGGACGTGGTGCTGGACGGGGCCGGCGGCACGGTGCAGACGGCAGGCCTGGACGCGCTGGCCCCGTTCGGGCGGCTGGTCAGCTACAACGGCGTGGGCGGTGACCTGGACGCCAACGAGCTGCGGATGCGCAGCGCGGCCGTCATCGGGTTCAACATGGCGCACTTCGCGCGGCTGCGCCCGGAGGCCTACGCGGCCAACCAGCGCACGCTGTGGGAGCTGTGCCTGTCCGGTGAGCTGCGGCCGCTGGTGCACCGGGTGCTGCCCCTGGAACGGGCCGAGACGGCGCACCGCATCATCGAGGCGCGGGAGAACGTCGGCCGGGTACTGCTCACCGCCCAGCCGTAGCGGCGCCCAGCCGTAGCGGCGCCCGCACCCCGCCGTGGTCGCGGTCGCACAGACCGGGTACCAGCCGCACAGACTCCGCAGCCTCTGTGCGAGGCGCACCAGGTCTGTGCGAGCCGCTGCGGGCCGCTCAGCCGGGGAAGCCGGCCACCGAGCTGGATGCGCCGCCGACCAGTTGGCGCCAGCTGCCCAGGTCGTCCGCGCCGAAGCTCCACAGCCCGTTCTGGTCGGTCACCAGCAGCGGGCGACCTGGCCCGGTGGCGATCGCGGTGAGCGGCGGGGTGAGGTTGTTGGTCGGCAGCGGGTGCAGGTCGAGGCCGTCCACCGAGACCAGGGCGACCGCGGTGTCCGGGCGCCGGCCGGCCACCGCGATCTGGTCGGCGGCCCGCCAGTCCACCGCGACCAGCGAGGTGAGCTTGTTCGGCAGCAGCATCCGCACGTTGCGCACGCTGACCGCCCCCGCCGGGGACCGCGCCACCGCCCCGACCACCAACATGCCGCTGATGACGGCCGCCACGCGCATCCCGTCCCGGGACAGCCGCAGGTCGTTGATCTGGCCCAGCGAGGTGAGCGCGGAGTCGTCCATCGGGGCCACCGACGGGTGGCCGGACTGGTCGAGCACCAACCGGACCACCGCCGTGCCGTTGCGCACCGTCCACACCTCGTTGCCCGGCGGCGTCCAGGTGGGCCGGGTCAACGTGGCGCCCTGCACCCCGCTCGGCGCCAACGGGCCGCCGACCCGCCCGATCAGCAGCTGCCGCCCGGCCTGGCGGCTCACCGCGGCCAGACGCTGGCCGTCGGCGGACAGCGTCGCGGAGAGCAGGTCGTAGCCGCCGGCACCAGGCGGCCCGGCCAACGGGTCACCGAGCCCGTTCGCGCCCAGCGTGCGAGCCTTGCCGCCGACCACGACCAGCCCGGCGACGTCCGGCCGCGGGTCGTCGGCGCCGGCCAGGTCGGCGAAGGTCTCCCGGGTCACCACGGGGTGGTCGGGCAGCATCGGGGCACCGTCGTCGAGCAGCCGGACCCTGGTCACGTTCACCTCGCCCAGGCTGAGCGCCACCTGCGCGGCCAACAGCCGGCGGCGGGCGTCGTCCAGGTCACCGAGCTCGGTCAGGTCGACGATGATCGCGCCGTCCGGGGCCTCCGCGACGTTCGAGCGCAGCCGGGCGGTGCGCGGGATGGCGCTGGTCGCGGCGCCGGTGAGGGCGTCGGACGGGCCGGCGAGCAGGGCGTCCACCATCCGCGACGGCATGGTGCGCGCCGGGTTGGCCGGCAGGTAGCGCAGGTCCGGCACGGGGCTGTCCTGCACCGGGTCCATGAAGTAGGCGCGGACGGCCTTGAAGTTCGCCTGGAAGTCCGACAGCCGCACGATGGTGCCGCTGGGCGGCCCGTCGATGCGCCACTGGTCGCCCTCCTTGGCGACCTGGATGTCCACCTCGACCGGGGCCTCGGCCTGCATGAAGCTGCCGTCCAGGCTGCGCCGGCCGATCTGGCTGCCCCGCAACCGCACCACGGCCCGGTCGCCATCGCCCGGCGGACGGGCGTAGACGGTGTCGAACTGGTCGGCCAGCACGGTGAGCGAGGCCGCATCGTCCCAGCTCTGCGCCCCGCCGGTGAGGAATCGGCGCGCGGCCGCATGGCGGTTGTCGCTGCTGCCGGAGGCGTTGACGAAGCCGCGGACCAGGTCCAGCGGGTTGGCGTTGTTGCCCGGTCCGGGGGGCAGCGCGGGGCCCTCGCCCTCGGTGACCTTGCGCAGCACCTGCACCGGCGACTCGTTCGGCACCGTCGCGCAGCCGGCCAGCAACCCGGCGGCCAGCAGCACCAGCAGCACCCGGATCCAGCCGCGGCTCACCATTGCTCCCCGATGCCCGCCGAGCTCACCCGACCGGCGCCGTCGGAGCCGTTCTGCGACGCCGTACCGGAACCCGACCCGGAACCCGCGCCCGGAGCCGCACCGGGAGTCGACGCCGGAGCCGATGCGGGCGGTCGCGGAACGCTCGCCGCCGGACCGGTCGCCGAGGACCCCGCCGTCTCGGTGCCGGCGAGCAGGGCACCGTCGAGCGGCTCGTCGGTCGGCACCAGGGTCAGCGGGCTGCCGTCCAGCTCGCCACCGACCGCGCGGGGCAGGGTGAGCCGGAACGCCGCGCCGCGACCGGGTTCGCCCCAGGCCTGCAACCAGCCGCCGTGCAGCCGGGCGTCCTCCAGGCTGATGGACAGCCCGAGCCCGGTACCGCCGCTGCGCCGGGCGCGCGACGAGTCGGCCCGCCAGAACCGGTTGAACACCAGCCCGGCCTCCCCCGGCCGCAACCCCAGGCCGTGGTCGCGGACCAGCACCGCGACGCTGTCCTCGTCGGCGCCCAGCCGGATCTGGATCGGCCGGCCCTCGCCGTGGTCCAGCGCGTTGGCCACCAGGTTGCGCACGATCCGCTCCACCCGGCGGGGGTCGATCTCGGCGTACACCCCCGGCGGCACGTCCAGCTCGAGCCGGGTGCCACTCTCCTCGGCCAGACCCCGGACCGCCTCCACCGCGCGCCGCACCACCGACTGCATGTCGGTGCGCTCGGCACCCAGCTCGGCCATGCCGGCGTCCAGCCGACTGATCTCGAGCAGGTCGGCGAGCAGTGCCTCGAACCGGTCCAGCTCCTCGACCAGCAGCTCCGAGGACCGGCGCAGCGCGTGCGGCAGCTGGTCGCGGGACGCGAAGAGCACGTCGGCGGCCATCCGCACGGTGGTCAGCGGGGTGCGCAGCTCGTGGCTGACGTCGGAGGTGAACCGCCGCTGCAGCGCGCCGAACTCCTCGAGCTGGCGGATCTGGCTCTGGATGCTGCCGGCCATCTCGTTGTAGGACTCGGCGAGGCGGGCCACCTCGTCGTCGCCCTTCACCGGCATCCGCTCCTCGAGATGCCCGTCGGCGAACCGTTCGGCCACCTCGGCGGCCTGCTGCACGGGGCGCACCACCTGCCGGGTGACCAGGCTGGTCACCGCGGCCAGCAGCAGGATCAGCACCAGCCCGCCGACGATCAGCGTGCTCTGCACGAGGCCCAGCGTCCGTTGCTCGGCGGCCAGCGAGAACAGCAGGTAGAACTGCAGGTCGCGGCCCGCGGTACGGACCGGTTGGCCGTAGATCACCATCGGCACGCCGTCGACGGTCTTGAACTCCACCGCGAGCGCGCCGCTCTGCACAGCCCGGCGCAGGTCCAGCGGGATGGTGTCCAGCCGGCCGGCCCAGGCCTGGTTACCGCCCCGGGCGTCCTCGGTCGCCAGCACCGCGCGGAAGTCACCGGCGTTCTGGGTGCTGGGCTGGTCGGTCAGCGTGGTCACGCTGAGCCGGTCGAGGGCCTTGTTGAGGGTGCCCTCGACGTACTCGTCGTCCGGGTTGACGCCGGACAGGTCGCGCTCCAGCTCAGCAGTGGCGGTCTCCATCTGGATCCGGGCCGCGTCGACCTTGCCCTGGACCAGCCGCTCCGCGATCTCGGTCTGCAGCAGCAGCCCGAGCACGATCAGCACACCGGCGCACAGCGCGAGCGTGCTCACCGCCACCCGCAGCTGCAGCGAGCGCCGCCAGGCTGCCCCGAAGATGGCCCGCAGTTCGGCGAACAGGTGGCCCAGCCCGCGCACGATGGCACGCGTCCGACGGGCACCCGGTATACGGAGCAGTAGCGCGCCGGCCCGACGCGCGGCCGACCGAGCTGTCATCAGGACGGACTGGTCGCCCGGCTGATCGCCGGGCCGGTCACGGAGGTCCGGCCTTGTACCCCACGCCTCGCACCGTCAGCACCACCTCAGGTCGCTCCGGATCACGCTCCACCTTGGACCGCAACCGCTGCACGTGCACGTTCACCAGCCTGGTGTCCGCCGCATGCCGGTAGCCCCACACCTGTTCGAGGAGCACCTCGCGAGTGAACACCTGCCGGGGCTTGCGGGCCAGTGCCACCAGCAGGTCGAACTCCAGCGGGGTGAGCGAGATGGCCTGGCCGGCCCGCATGACCTGGTGCGCCGGGACGTCGATGTCCACCTCGCCCACCGTCAGCATCTCGGCGGGCTCGGCGTCGGTGCGGCGCAGCCGGGCCCGGATCCGGGCGACCAGCTCCTTGGGCTTGAACGGCTTGATCACATAGTCGTCGGCGCCGGACTCGAGACCGAGCACCACGTCAACGGTGTCGCTCTTCGCCGTGAGCATCACGATCGGCACGCCCGACTCCGCACGGATCGCCCGGCACACGTCGATGCCGTTCATCCCGGGCAGCATCAGATCCAGCAGCACCACGTCCGGACGCAGCTCGCGCACCGCCGGTAGCGCGCGTGGGCCGTCGGACACCACAGCCGTGTCGAAACCCTCCCCGCGCAGCACAATGGAGAGCATCTCGGAAAGCGCAGGGTCGTCGTCGACTACCAGTACGCGCGACTTCATGACCAGTATCGTGTCATCCCGGCCCGACAGTGCGACGCGGCGGTCCGAAGGTGGCGGCATTTTGCACCCCACAGACGCCCGACAGCGGCGTTATCCTGGGTAAATGGGTATTAGAAGGCTCAACCATGCAGTGTTGTACGTACGGGACGTCGAGCGCAGCGTCGCCTTCTACCGGGATGTGCTCGGTTTCCGCGTGATCCACCGGCTCCCCACCGCCGCGTTCCTCCAGGCCGCCGACTCGGACAACGACCACGACCTCGGGCTGTTCCAGATCGGCGGGCAGGCCGCCGACTCGCCGGCCGGGCGGACCGCGGTGGGGCTCTACCACCTGGCCTGGTCGGTGGGCACGCTCGCCGAGCTGGCCGAGTACGAGCACCGGCTGCGCGAGGCCGGCGCACTGGTCGGCGCCTCCGACCACGTGACCACCAAGGCGCTCTACGCCAAGGACCCGGACGGGCTGGAGTTCGAGGTGTCCTGGCTGGTGCCGCTGGACCGGGTCACCGAGGCGATGCGGAGCGAGCTGGCCATCGCGCCGCTGGACCTGACCGCGGAGATCACCCGCTGGGGCCCCGACCTGGTCGGCATGGTCTGACCCGCACGGTGCCCCCGCGAGTCGGGGATTCCGTCAGCGCGAGTCGCGGATTCCGTCAGCGCGCGCGGCACTCTCAGCACAACCGCCGTGCCGGCCCACCGCTGAGTACGGTCGGCGCCATGCCGCTGACCCACCCCGCTCACCCCGCGCACCCCGGCCGCCCGCACCGCCCGGAGTTCGGCGTGAACCCGGTCTTCACCAGCGAACCGATGACCGTGCCGAAGTACACGCTGCCGGCCACCGGCATGGATCCGGACATCGCCTACCAGATCGCACACGACGAGCTGATGCTCGACGGCAACGCCCGGCTCAACCTGGCGACCTTCGTGTCCACCTGGATGGAACCGCAGGCGACCAAGCTGATGTCCGAGTGCTTCGACAAGAACATGATCGACAAGGACGAGTACCCGCGCACCGCCGAGCTGGAGGAGCGGTGCGTGCGGATGCTCGCCGGGCTGTGGCACGCCGCCGAGCCGCACGCCGCGGTCGGCTGCTCGACCACCGGCTCCTCCGAGGCGTGCATGCTCGCCGGCCTGGCGCTGAAACGGCGCTGGCAGCGGGCCCGCCAGGAGGCCGGCGAGCAGTCGGACCGGCCGAACATCGTCATGGGCATCAACGTCCAGATCTGCTGGGAGAAGTTCGCCAACTTCTGGGAGGTCGAGCCGCGCTACGTGCCGATGGACGGCGACCGGTTCACCCTGTCCGCCGCGGAGGCGGTGAAGCTGGTCGACGAGAACACCATCGGCGTCGTCACCATCCTCGGCTCCACGTTCGACGGGTCGTACGAGCCGGTGGCGCAGGTGGTCGCCGCGCTGGACGAGCTGCACGAGCGCACCGGTCTGGACGTGCCGGTACATGTGGACGGGGCGTCCGGGGCGATGATCGCGCCGTTCCTCGACCCCGCGCTGACCTGGGACTTCCAGCTGCCCCGGGTGGCGTCGATCAATACCTCCGGGCACAAGTACGGGCTGGTGTACCCGGGCGTCGGCTGGATCGTGTGGCGGGACGCGGCCGCGCTGCCGGAGGAACTGGTGTTCCGGGTCAACTACCTCGGCGGTGACATGCCCACCTTCGCGCTGAACTTCTCCCGACCCGGCGCGCAGGTGGCGGCGCAGTACTACAACTTCCTCCGGCTGGGCTTCGAGGGCTACCGGCGGGTCCAGCAGGGCTGCCGTGACGTGGCCACCCGGCTCGCCGGCGAGATCGCGAAGCTCGGCCCGTTCCGGCTGCTCACCGACGGCGGCGAGCTGCCGGTGTTCGCGTTCACCCTGAACGACGGCGTGACCGCCTACTCGGTGTTCGACGTCTCGGCCGGCCTGCGGGAGAACGGCTGGCTGGTGCCGGCGTACACGTTCCCGGCGAACCGCACCGACCTGGCCGCGCTGCGCATCGTGATCCGCAACGGCTTCAGCCACGACATGGCCGACATGCTGCTCGCGGACCTCGGCCAGCTCGTGACCCGGCTGGCCAAACAGTCCGACCCGGTGCGCGGCAGGGAGGCGGCCGGCTTCGCGCACGGCGCCGGTGGTTCCGCACAGGGAACGAAGGACGCCCGGTAGTCGGCGGTCAGGCCCCCGCGGTCGGCCGCCAGCCGGGCGGGCCGAACAGGTAGCCGCCCCGGTCCCGCCAGGACCGCGCCCGGCGCAGGTCGCGGACGATCGCGGCGTACTCGCCGAACTGCAGCCGCAGCAGGTTGTAGGTGTCCACCGGCTTGGTCAGGCCGTAGGTGGGCCGGTGCCGCTCCTCGGCGAAGGTGCCGAACAGCCGATCCCAGATGATCAGGATGCCGGCGTAGTTCCTGTCCAGGTACTCCGGGTCGCTGCCGTGGTGGACCCGGTGGTGCGACGGGGTGTTGAAGACGAACTCGAACGCCCTCGGCAGCTTGTCGATCTTCTCGGTGTGCACCCAGAACTGGTACATCAAGTTGATCGAGAACCCGGTGTACACCAGCACCGGCGGCATCCCGAGCAGCGGCAGTGGCAGCCACATCAGGTTCTCGAACCAGAGGTTCCACTTCTGCCGCAGCGCGGTGGAGTAGTTGAAGTACGCGCTGGAGTGGTGCGCCTGGTGCGCCGCCCAGACGACCCGGATCCGGTGCGACATCCGGTGGTAGAGGTACCAGAGCAGGTCGACGGCCAGGATCAGCAGCGCCCAGGTCCACCAGGCGTCGGCGGGCAGGTGCCAGGGCGCGAGGTAGACGTAGATCGCGGCGAACCCGACCAGCGAGACGGTCCGGAACACGACGGCGGACAAGGACCCGATCAACCCCATGAACAGGCTGGTGCGGGTGTCCGCCGGGGCGTACCCGCGCAGTGGCGGGTCGCCGTCGCTGTGCCGGATGGCGAGCAGCTCGACGACGATGAACAGCGCGAACACCGGCAGCGCGTAGCCCACCGGGTCGTGCAGCTGCGCCAGCATCGCGTCGAGCACCACAACCTCCCGCGTCCTTAACCCGCCGGTAACTTACCGCGGGAACCCCCTGTTCAGAAGCCGTGAGTGGCGGGTGGCCCTCTGGGACCACCCGCCACCCAGAGGCCTGACCTGGGGTTTCGCCGGAAATATGCGCCGTGCGGACGGCGGCGCTGT
>DASYLM010000408.1:0-7947 GCA_036009565.1 Pseudonocardia sp.
GATGTCCCGGACCAGTGGAAGGACTACACCAAGGCGAACGCCGACTTCTTCGAGGAGCTCGGCTCGCCCGGCGGTGCCTCCAAGGTCGGCCGGATCGAGCGCGACGTGTCGCCGGCCGCCGAGCTGCCCCCGCAGGAGCACGACGAGTGATCCTGACCCGAGGGTCGAACTCCGAGTACTGACTGGTGATCAAGACGAGCATCGGCTCCCGCCTGCCGGACTTTCCCTGGGACTCGCTGACCGAAGCGACGGCCCTGGCGAGATCGCACCCCGGCGGACTTGTCGACCTTTCAGTGGGCACCCCGGTGGACGCGGTGCCCGCCGTGATCCGGGCCGCGCTGGCCAGCGAGCCGGCGCAGGCACCGGGTTACCCGACCACCTGGGGCACCCCCGAGCTGCGCGAGGCCGCCGTCGAGGCGATGGCCAGGCGGTTCGGGGTGACCGGTCTGGACCCGGCCGCGGTGCTGCCCACCATCGGTTCCAAGGAGCTGGTGGCCTGGCTGCCCACGCTCCTCGGGCTGGGCCCGGACGACCTGGTGGTGCTGCCCGAGCTGGCCTACCCGACCTACGAGGTCGGCGCGCGGCTGGCCGGCGCCCAGTGGCTGCGCTCCGACACGACCGTCGCGCTCGGCCCACGCCGGGTCCGGCTGCTCTGGATCAACTCGCCGTCGAACCCGACCGGGCGGGTGCTGCCACCGGAGCACCTGCGCAAGATGGTCGACTGGGCCCGCGAGCAGGGTGCCGTGGTGGCCTCCGACGAGTGCTACCTGGCACTTTCCGGTAGCGGTGACGTTGCTGACGCGGCGTCCGTGCTGCACCCCGAGGTGTGCGGCGGCTCGACCGAGGGTCTGCTGGCGGTGCACTCGATGTCCAAGTCGTCCAACCTGGCCGGGTACCGCGCGGGTTTTGTCACCGGCGACCCGCGGCTGGTCGCGGAGCTGCTCGAGGTGCGCAAGCACGCCGGCATGATCATGCCCCGGCCGGTCCAGGCGGCGATGACGGCGGCGCTGCGTGACGACGAACACGTGCAAACGCAGTGGGCGCGGTACCGGGCCCGCCGCGAGCGCCTCCGCGGCGCGCTCACCGCGTTCGGCCTGACGATCGAGCACTCCGAGGCCGGGCTGTACCTGTGGGCCACCGCGGGCGAGCACGGCCGGTTGACCGTGGACCGGCTGGCGGCGCAGGGTGTGCTCGTGGCACCTGGTGAGTTCTACGGTCCGGCCGGCGCGAACTATGTGAGGGTGGCCGCGACCGCCACCGATGAGCGGATCGATGCGGCGGTGGAGCGGCTGCACGCGGCCCGGTGACCCGCCGGGTGGTCGATCCGTCCTCAGCGTCGAGGCGGTCGCCGGTCCGGCCGGCCCTGGTGCTGGTCGGGGTCCTGCTGCTGGCCGCGAACCTGCGCACCGCACTCGCCGCGTACCCGCCGCTGCTGGAGATCGCCCGGACCGACCTCGGGGTGTCTGGAGCAGGTGCCGGGCTGGTGCAGGCCAGTGCGGTGGCCATGATGGGCGTCGGCTCGTTCCTGGCGCCCCGGCTGGCCGGTCCGCTCGGCTGGGAGCGGTCGCTCGGCGTCTCGGTCGGGGTGCTCGCGGCCGGTAGCGCGCTGCGGGTGGTCCCGGCACTGCCGACGCTGATCGCCGGCAGTGTGCTGGTCGGCTTCGGTATCGGCAGTGCCGGTGTCCTGGTCGCCGGCGTGGTGAAGCACCACCTGCCGGACCGCGCCGCCACGGTGACCGGCGGTTACGTGGTCTCCATGATGACCGGCGCGACGGTGACCAGCGTGGTCGCGGTGCCGCTGGCCATCGGGCTGGGCGGGTGGTCGTTCTCGCTGGCGGTGTGGGCGGTGCCGGCGGTGCTCGCGGTCGGCCTGTGGTGGCCGCTGGCCCGCCGGTTCCCCCGCGCCGACGACCGGGGCAGTGCCGCGCTGCCCTGGCGCAGCGAGTTCGCCTGGCTGGCCACCGGGTTCATGGCGATGACGTCGGTGCAGTTCTACGGCTGGCTGACCTGGCTGTCGCCGTACTACCAGCACCTCGGCTGGCCCAGCCAGCACGCGGCGCTGCTGCAGGCGCTGTGGAGCGTGGCGCAGATCCCGGCCGCCCTGCTGTTCCCCGCGCTGGCCGAGCGGCGGCGGCGGTGGGCGTTCTGGTCCGCGCTGTCGGTGGCCAGTGGCCTGGCCGGCACGGCGGGCGCGCTGTGGCTGCCGGAGCCCCCGGTGGTCGGGCCGTGGGGGTGGGTGGTGCTGATGGCGATCGGTGTCGGCGCCGGGTTCCCGCTCGGCCTGTCGGTGATCGCCTGGAACTTCCCGGACGCGGCGAGTGCCGGGGCGGCCAGCGGCCTGGCGATGGGGTTCGGCTACCTGGCGGCCGGCGCGGCGCCGCTGCTCATGGGGGTGCTGCTCGATCTGACCGGCGGCTACCCGGTGCCGCTCGCGGTACTGCTCGCCGCCGGCGCGCTGCAGGCGATGGTCATCGCGCTGATCCGGGTCCGGTCCGGCGCCGCGCGGGACCGCTCGCCGGGTGCGCGGTCCTAGTGTCCTGAGGCGGAAGTTCTTGCACCGCCTCCGGCGCGAACCTCCGACTCAGGACACTAGAGCTCCTCAGCCTGCGCCTTGACCTGCTCCCACGCCGCCCACCACAGGGTTCGTTGGTACTCGCCTCGGACGTACTCGCGCTCGGACATCCGGCCGGCCGCGAACGACACCAGCGGGTCGGCCTCGTCGTCGAGGTTGTCGACCAGCTCGCGGATCCGCTGCTGGGCGACACAGGCGTCCTGGTGGTCGCCGAGGACCTCCTGCAGCACGGCCGTGGCCTCGAGCACCCGGCGCACCGGCTTGCCCAGCGCCGGCTCGGCCAGTTCACCGGTGTACCGCAGTCGCTTGCCCTTGATCCGCAGCGCGTGCAGTACTTCGTCCGGCGGGTTCTGCCCCGCCTTCTGAACCGACTTGCGCAGTGACCGGTACTCCCCGCGCACCAGCTCGACCAGCTCCGGGCGGCGCGCGGTGGCCGTCGGGGTGGGCAGCGGCAGTCGGACCGAGTCGGCCAGCCGCTCGAGCAGGGCGGTGTACCGGGGCGCGCTGAGTGCGACCAGCATCTCGTCGCGGGCCACCGCGTACTCGGCGCTCAGCGCGTCGAGAAGTCCCTCGGCGGCGGCCCGCTCCTCCGGTGGCAGGTCGGCGGCCAGCCCGCGCAACCGGGGCTGCAGCACGTCCAGGTCGCGGACCGGGCCCAGCGAGCGGCCCAGCCAGCCCAGCTCGGCGCGCAGGCCGTCGGACCAGTCGGCGTCCAGCAGCGGGCCGGCGGCCGTCAGCGCGGCCCGCATCCGGCGCACCGAGACGCGCATCTGGTGCACGTCCTCCACGTCCGCTCCGGTGCGCACACCGCGGTCGTGCTTCAGCAGAGCGCGCAGCCGGGTGTCCAGCGCGACCCGGACGTGGTGCACCGCCGGGTCCTTCGGGGTGGCCGAGAGCGGCGGCTCGGGCAGTCGGAGCACCGCGACCGGCGGTTGGGACCGACGGCGCACCCGGGCGGAGCGTCGCTGGGCAGGGGCGCCGGTCGTCAACATCATCTCCACAGGATACGGTCGGGCAAGATCAGTTGTTTACGTGCAGGGCGGCGTTGAGTTCGACGGTCTGCCCGGTACGGGGTTTGACCTGCACCGTGCCGGTCACCGAGTGCCGGAGGAACAGTAGCCCGGATTGACCGGACAGCTCCCGGGCCTTGACCACCGATCCGTCCGGCAGCGTCACCAGGGTGCCCGGCGTGATGTACAGGCCGGCCTCCACCACACAGTCGTCACCGAGCGAGATCCCGATCCCGGCGTTCGCGCTGATCAGGCAGCGCTCGCCGACCGAGATGACCTCCTTGCCGCCGCCGGAGAGGGTGCCCGCGATCGAGGCGCCGCCGCCGACGTCCGAGCCGTTGCCGACCACCACGCCGGCCGAGATGCGTCCCTCGACCATCGAGTTGCCCAGCGTGCCGGCGTTGAAGTTGACGAAGCCCTCGTGCATCACGGTGGTACCCGCCGCCAGGTGCGCGCCGAGCCGGACCCGGTCGGCGTCCGCGATGCGCACCCCGGTCGGCAGCACGTAGTCGACCATGCGCGGGAACTTGTCGACCGAGTACACGGTGACCTGCCCCCGGGCCCGCAACTTGGCCCGGACCAGTTCGAAGCCGGTCACCGCCGCCGGCCCGTGGTTGGTCCACACCACGTTGCTGAGCAACCCGAACACGCCGTCCAGGTTGACCGTGTGCGGCTGGACCAGCCGGTGGCTGAGCAGGTGCAGCCTGAGGTAGACGTCGTGCGCGTCGGTCGGCGGGTCGGCCAGGCAGTTGATCCGGGTGCGTACCGCGACCACCTCGACGTCGCGCGCCTCGTCCCGGCCCAGCAGCGCGCTGAGTTCGGCGGACAGCTCGGGTGCCGCCTCGTTACCCAGTGCGGGAGCGGGGTACCAGGTGTCCAGCACGGAACCGTCGGAGGCGAGCGTGGCGATGCCGGCGCCGTTCGCGCCTTCGGTGATATGCACGCCGGAGACGTTACCCAAGTCGCCGGGGGCGCCCGTCAGGCACGATCGGTGGCTCCGGGTGCGACCAGTACTTGGCGACCCGGACCTCCCACCGGCTCCGGGCGCGCTGGGCGTCCCGGTGGGCCCGGTCGCGGTGAAATGTCTCGGGAGGGCGGGCGAGGCCGAAGCGATCGCCCCACCACTCGCCCATCAACGGATCGAGCACGGTGTCCAGGTGCACCGGGTAGTGGCGCCCGGCACCGTCCCGGATGTCGCCCCAGCTGCCCACCGGGAGGACGAGGTGGCCGTCCGGGTCCACGGCCACCAGGCGGATCTCGGCGACGCCGAGAAGGCGGCCCAGCATGCCGATGCTCGGGGTGAACGCCCCTGCCTCGATCCGGTTGACGGAGGACCGGGACACCTTGGCGCGCTCCGCGAGCTCGCGTTGGCTGAGATCGGCCCGCCGCCGCGCGGCACGGACCAGCCCGCCGATCGGGAGACTCGTGGGCACTGGATGGCTCATGGACCCACCATCGGCGGTCCGGAATGCGCCGCGCCAGGGGGTTCGGTCGGTCTGTGGACAACTCGGACCAGTCGGCTTCGCTGTGGATGGTTGGGGCCTCGTGGTCGGCGGAGGTGTTATGGGCAGCGGCCGGCGGGGTCGAGCGGGCCGGCAGGGCCGCCGGCCGACGGGGCCGCCGGGCCGACAGGGCCGCCGCCGGGCCCCACAGGGGTCAACGGGTCCGCCGGGCCGCCGGGCCGACAGGGCCGCCGGGCCGACAGGGGTCGACGGGCCCGCCGGGCCGACAGGGGTCAACGGGGCCGCCGGGCTGACTGGTCGGGAGGTCCTCCGACGCCCCTTTGCTCTGCGTAGATATACGCAACAGAGCGGGTTCGACCTGTGGATTGACCCTTGCCGAGTGGCCGCTCGGGCCCGGTCGGTCACCGCGCCGTAAGGGCCTCGGGCCCGTGGGGCGGCGCACCGCTCCGAGGACTGCGGTT
Organism: Pseudonocardia sp.; assembly: GCA_036009565.1. Classification (GTDB taxonomy): domain Bacteria; phylum Actinomycetota; class Actinomycetes; order Mycobacteriales; family Pseudonocardiaceae; genus Pseudonocardia. The sequence continues at coordinate 5,507 of DASYLM010000408.1, forward strand.
CCGGCGCCCCGCGTCGTTGTGAGGCCAGCACGCGGGCCTCGTTGTTGCGCATGCCTGCGCAGAGCAAAGGGGCGCCGGGGGTGTGGCGGTCTGGTTGTTGCGTATGCCTGCGCAGAGCAAAGGGGCGCCAACAGCTCACCGGTGCGGCACCGGCTCCGTCGGCCACGCGCACTGCTACTCGCTCCGGAACCACCCTCCGCCACCCGGCTGGCCCGTGCCACCGCGACGCCCACCGGTAGCGTGAGCGGCCGTGACCGTGACCGCCGGATCGACCAGCCCGATCAAGCTGGATCTCACCGCCGACCCCGTCGAGCTGACCGCCGCCCTGGTCGACGTGCCCAGCGTGTCCGGCGACGAGGCCGCGCTCGCCGACGCCGTCGAGACAGCGCTGCGTGACCAGGCCCCGCACCTGGAACTGCTGCGCGACGGCAACGCGGTGCTCGCCCGCACCACCGGTAGCCGGCCCACGCGGGTGCTGCTCGCCGGCCACCTGGACACCGTCCCCATTGCGGACAACGTGCCCAGTCGCCGCGTCGGCGGCACCCTCTACGGCTGCGGCACCTCGGACATGAAGGCCGGCGACGCGATGATCGCGCACCTGGTCGCCACGTTGCCCGACCCGGCGCACGAGCTGACCTGCGTGTTCTACGACTGCGAAGAGGTCGAGGCGGCGCGCAACGGGCTCGGCCGCATCGAGCGCGAGCACCCGGACTGGCTGCACGCGGACCTGGCGATCCTCGCCGAACCGACCGACGGGGCCGTGGAGGCGGGCTGCCAGGGCACGCTGCGCGCGGTGGTCACCACCGACGGGCGCCGCGCGCACTCCGCCCGCTCCTGGCTCGGCCGCAATGCCATCCACGCCGCGGCTGAGGTGCTGGACCGGCTGAACGGCTACGACGCGCGCCGGGTGGACATCGACGGCTGCGTCTACCGGGAGGGCCTGCAGGCGGTGCGTATCACCGGCGGCGTGGCCGGCAACGTGGTGCCGGACGTCTGCGAGGTCACCGTCAACTTCCGCTTCGCCCCGGACCGGACCGTGGCCGCCGCCTCCGAGCACGTGCGCGAGGTCTTCGCCGGGCTGGACGTACGGGTGACCGACACCGCCGCGGGTGCCCTGCCCGGACTGGACGCGCCGGCCGCCCGGCAGTTCCTGGCCGCCACCGGGGTGGCCCCGGTCGCCAAGTACGGCTGGACCGACGTGTCCCGCTTCGCCGCACTCGGTATCCCGGCGCTCAACTTCGGCCCCGGCGACCCCAACCTCGCGCACACCCGCGACGAGCACGTGGCCACCGACCGGATCACCCGGTGCACCGAACTGCTCCGCGGCTACCTCACCGGACCTGCCCCCGCAGCCCCTCCACCCAGCGCCGGCACAGCGGGGTGAGCTCCGCGTCGCCGTCCCGGCCCTCGGTCTGCAGCCGTCCCCGGCTGACCAGGATCCCGATGTCCGCGCCCTTGTACAGGTAGTCGCCGGGACCGGCGATGCGCAGGTAGAAGCCCTCCGCCTGGTCGGACAGGTCGTGCCAGTCGGTGGCCGGGCGGCGGAAGGTCACCGGGTCGAGGCGGGTGGACCGCCAGATCCCGCTGGACGGCGACTCGGTGATCAGTCCAATGCTGTCCTCGGTGTGCTTGATGACGACCTGGCTCCACACGTCCACGGTGTCCGGGTCCGCCCACCGCTCGTTGATCTCCGCGACGTCCACCTCGTAGTCCACGTCGAGGTACTCCAACAGGTGGAACAGGAACAGCGGCAGCTCGGCGTACGCGAACGCCCGCGGTGACGTTGGTCATCGAGCTGATCCCGGACAGCCGAGGGTTGAGCTCGCCGAGGTACAGCTCGCCGGTGTCGGTGTCCACCAGGTAGTCGACCTCGAAGAAACCGCGGTAGCCCTCGCTGCCGAGCCGGTCACCGAGGTTCTGGGTGAGCAACCTGGCCCGGGCCCGCTGGGTGGCGTCGAGCACGTCCAGGTAGACGTCGTTGCCGGCCCAGCCGCCCTTGTACGGAGTCAGTTCGGGGTGCCCGGTGATGTCGGCCCGGCTGGAGTGCAGCACGCCCTCGAACAGGGCCGGCGCGTAGTCGTAGTTGCGGCACAGCACCGGGCCGGCCGGCGAGGTCGGCAACGCCAGCTGTGAGCAGCCGGGCAGGAACCGGGGCGGGTCCCAGAGGGTGAGGAACGCGGCGGCCGTGTCGTCGTCGCCGGCGAGGGAGACCAGCCGGTGGTAGGTCGGCGCCAGCTCCGGCATGAAACGTTCGAGCATCCGCTCCGCCACCGCACGGGTGGGCCGGAGCGTCCCGTCGGGCTGCAGGTACCAGCGACGGTAGCCGGGCCAGAGCGCGGCGAACCGCTCCTGCCACCGGGTGCCGGGCACGGCCTCGGTGACCCCGCGTACCGACTGCCGGTACTCGATCACTCCCGCCGGCTGTGGCACCTGGTCCCCGC
>DASYLM010000409.1:0-2392 GCA_036009565.1 Pseudonocardia sp.
CCCCGCCGCCGGGCTCCCCGGCGCGCGGAGCTGCGGCGCAGACCGCCCACCGTGACTCCACCGCGGCGGAGTCACGGTGGCATCACCGCAGGCAGAGACGCTGCGTGAAGGGAGCGTAACGCTGCCGTCACCCCCTGCCGCGCGGCCGTAACGCACGCTTCCTAGCGTGACCGAGTGCCCCGCCGCATTGTGATCGTCGGCCATGGAATGGTCGGCGCCCGATTCGTGGAAGAGGTCCGCCGCCGCGATCCCGCCGGCGAGCGGGCCAGCCTCACGGTGTTCGGCGCCGAGTCGCACGCGGCGTACAACCGGGTGCTGCTGTCCACCGTGGTGGCCGGCGGGCTGACCGCGGCGTCGATCGGGCTGCACGACCCGGACTGGGCAGCGCGGCGGCGGGTCACCCTGCGCACCGGCGTCGCGGTCACCGCCATCGACCGGACCGCGCGGCGGGTGCTCCTGGCGGACGGCACCAGCGAGCCGTACGACGAACTGGTGCTGGCCACCGGAAGCCGCGCCTGGGTGCCGCCGACCGACGGGCTGCTGGCCGAGGACGGTGCGCTGGCCGACGGCGTCGCCACCTTCCGCGACCTCGACGACTGCGCGCGCATCCTGGAGCTGGGCCGCCCCGGCGGACGGGTCGCGGTGCTGGGTGGCGGCCTGCTCGGGTTGGAGGCGGCGCGGGGCCTGGTCGGCCGGGGGGTGCGGGTCACCGTGCTGCACCCGCATCCGCACCTGATGGAGCGCCAGCTCGACCCGGGCGCCTCCGGCGTGCTGGCCGCCGCGCTCGGCACGCTCGGGGTGGACGTGCGGCTCAACGTCATGGCCAAGCGCTGGACCCCGGAGCTCGGCCTGGAGTGCGACGACGGCACCACGCTGTCGGTGGATGCGGTGGTCGTGTCCGCCGGGGTCCGCCCGGAGACGGGCCTGGCCAGTGACGCCGGTATCGCCGTCGACCGCGGTGTCCTGGTGGACGACCGGATGGGCACCTCGGACGACCGGGTGCACGCGATCGGCGACTGCGCGCGCCACCCCGGCACGGTGTCCGGCCTGGTGCAGCCGGGCTTCGAGCAGGCCGAGGTGCTGGCCGGGCTGCTCACCGGCGCCGACCCGGCCGCCCGGTACCTCGGCACCCCGCTGGTCACCAGGCTCAAGGCCCGCGACATCGACCTGGCCGCCGTCGGCGACGCGCTGGGGGAGCCCGGGGCCGAGCGGGCCGACGCATCGGTCGAGGTACTGCGGTTCGAGGACCCGTTCCGCGGCCGCTACGCCAAGATCGTCCTGCGTCACGACAGGCTGGTCGGGGCGATCATGCTCGGGGTGCCCGACGCGGCCGCCTCGGTGATCCAGCTCTTCGACTCCGGCGCGCCGGCGCCGACCGACCGGCTCGCGCTGTTGCTGGGTCGGGCGCTGCCCGGCGAGTCCACCGGTGCCGGTGGTCCGGCCAGCTCGCCGGCGCTGCTGCCGTCCGGCGCACTGATCTGCCGGTGCAACACGGTCAGCAAGGGGGCGCTGGTCACCGCCTGGCGGGCCGGCGCGACCGATGTCGCCGCGCTCAGCAAGGTCACCAGGGCCGGCACCGGCTGTGGCAGCTGCCAGTCGGCGGTGTCCGGGATCTGTGACTGGTTGGCCGCGGCGGAGCCCGCCGACCTGGGAGAGGGAGCCGCATGAAGACACTCGTCGTCGTCGGCCACGGGATGGTCGGTCACCGGCTCGTGGAGGCGCTGCGCAGCCGGGACACCGACAACACCTGGCGGATCGTGGTGCTCGGCGCGGAGACCCGCCCGGCCTACGACCGGGTGGCGCTGTCCAGCTACTTCGAAGGCGTCGACGCGGAGGCGCTGAGCCTGGTCGGCCCCGAGGTACACGCCGACGAGATGGTCGACCTGCGCCTCGGCGAGCAGGTCGAGCACATCGACCCGGCGGCGCGCACGGTGCGCACCGCGAGCGGCGCCACCGTCGGCTACAACGCGCTGGTGCTGGCCACCGGCTCCTACCCGTTCGTACCGCCGGTGCCCGGCCGCGACCTGGCCGGCTGCTTCGTCTACCGCACCCTGGACGACCTGGACGCGATCAAGAGAGCGGCAGTCGCCGCCACCGCCTCGGACGGCGCCGGCCGGCGGTCCGGGGTGGTGGTCGGTGGTGGCCTGCTCGGCCTGGAGGCGGCGCGGGCGCTGCGGCTGCTCGGGCTCTCGCCGCAGGTGGTGGAGATCGCGCCGAGGCTGATGCCGGTCCAGGTCGACGAGGGCGGCGGCGCGCTGCTGCGCCGGCTGGTGTCCGAACTCGGTGTCGCGGTCCGCTGCGGGGTGTCCGTGCAGGGCATCGAGCAGGGGCCGCGCGGGCGGGGGCTGGTGGCGAAGCTGTCCGACGGCGTCGAGCTGGACGCCGACGTGGT
>DASYLM010000410.1:0-6035 GCA_036009565.1 Pseudonocardia sp.
CAACCGCGACCGACGAGGCACCCTTGCCAAGGCTGTACACCGGCGCCGCCGCAACCCAGCGGCCCCGCCCGCAGCCGCCGCATTTGCGCACCGAGCCCGTGCACCGAGTCCGTGCACCGAGTCCGTGCACCGAGTCCGTGCACCGTCACCCGGGACTGTCCGGCCACCCGGCGCTGTGTGCGACCGACCCAACCGCCGTCCGCTCCCACCCGGCGACCGACCAACCACCGTCCGCTCCCACCCACCCGGCGACCGACCCAACCGCCGTCCGCTCCCACCAGGTCGCTCAAGAAGATCCGGACAGCAGACCCACAGTGCGCGCACAGACTGCGTACCTAGCTTCGAAGTATGTCCTCGTCAGCGACTCTTCCGCTCCTGCCGCCCCCGCCGGCGCACCTCCCGCTGGCTCTCCCACTCACCGTGACCGTGACCGCCCAGCCCACCGCGTCCGCGCTGGCCGACTGGAGCCTGCTGGTGGCCGACAGCATCGGTGGCGACGTGGCACAGCTTCCCGAATGGGCCCGGCTGCGCGGCACCGTCGGCTTCCGGGCGCGCTACATCTTCGTGCACGCCCGCCCCGGCGGTGCACTGCTCGGCGGCGCGCAGGTCCTGGAGCGGCCGCTGCCACTGCTGGGCAGCGTGGGGTATGTGCCTTACGGGCCGGTCGTCGCCGAGGGCCTCAGCGACCCGTCAGCGGTGCGTGCCGCGCTCTCCGCCGCGCTCACCGAACTGGGGCGCACCGCCCTGCGGATGCTGTTCGTGCAGCCGCCGGCCGGCGGTGAAGCTGTCAGCCGGGAGCTGATGGCGCGGGGGTTCCGTCCCTCGGACGCGAACATCGCGCCCGGCCAGACCCTGCGCGTCTACCTGCACCACGACATCAGTGAGCTGCGTGCCGGCCTGAGCAAGCGACTGCGCACCTGGACCAACCGCTGGGAGTCCCGGGGCGTCACGGTCCGGCTGGGCACCGAGGCCGACGTGCCGCTGCTGGCCGGTCTGGTGGCCCGCTCCGGCGAACACCAGGGCTTCGCCGCGGTCACCGCCGACTACCTGGCCACCCTGGTCCGCGAGCTCGGCCCGAGCGCGGTGATCTTCGTCGGCGAGCTCGACGGCCGCCCGGTGGCGGCCGCGCTGTTCACCCGCTACGCGGACAGCCTCAAGCTGCGTTTCGCCGGGATGGACCGCGACGAGGCGGTGAGGCGGAGCAACGTGCCGGCCGCCGTGCAGTGGTACGCCATCCAGTGGGCGAAGCGGGCCGGGCTGCGCTGGTTCGACCAGGGTGGCATCAGCGCCGAGTCCGCCGACGCGCTGTTCACCGGGCAGCCCCGGGACTCGCTGCGCGGCGTGGACCGCTTCAAGGCGAGCTTCGGCGGAGAGCCGCACCGGAGCCCGCGGGCGGTCGAGCTGATCGCCAACCCGGTGCTGCGCGCCGGCTACGACCTGTCCCGGGACTGGGCACCCGGTCGGCGGCTGATCGAGCTGGCCAAGGCCGTGCTGCGCACCGGACGACTCCGATAAGTCAGGATCCTTCGACCGGCCGTCGGTCGACACTGAGGAGCCGCTCAGCGGCACCCCGGTCCGTCCGCGGCATGATTAAGACCGTTCGTCGTGCCGTGAACCTTCGAAAGAAGTGAAACGGACCGGGGGGCAGCGAGCGATACAGCGGACGACGACGGCCGATCGGGTCGTCGCGCCGGAACGACCGAGCAAGGTGGACGAGCATGTCTGAGCGCAAAACGATCGCCCCCGGCCCGCTCTCCGCGATTCGCGCGTTGCGGCTGGATGCCTGGCGGCCGGTGCACACCGAACCGGTCGACCGCCTCCTCGGCTCGCTGCGCCCGGTCCTGAGCGAGTTCCTGCCGGCCCCCCGGATCGCCCTGGTGCCGGCGCAGCGGTTGACCCCCGAGGTCGTGGAGTGGCTCGGCTGAGCCCGCCGGTGCGCCGCCCCACCCCGCCGGATCCCCGCCCGGCACCGGCTCAGCGCTGGTTGCGGTTACCCGCCGCGGCCACCGGCTCGGAGTCCCCGTCAGCCTCGTAGACCGGCTGCTCCCCGATCAGCACGTTGTCGTCCACCGCCGCATCGGTGGCCCCGCTGGACAGATAGATCCCCCGGTACAGGTTCGGCCCGGTGATCGTATTGCCCCGGATCACCACGTGCGGGTAACCGTCCAGGTTCACCGCCTGCGACCCACCCACGGCGCAGTAGTTGTCCACGAAGGTGATCGAGCGCACCCCGGCGGGGACGCCCGGGTTCCCGTACTTGCCGGTGGCGATCAGGCACTGCACACCGACCCGCTCGCACCGGTTGCCGGAGAGCACCACGTCGAAGGTGGGCGGCGAGTCGGAGTCGTAGGTCTGGAAGCAGTCCGTGTGCGGTGCGTCGCCGTCCGGGTAGCCCTCGTCGGAGATGTCCCGCACGGTGTTCCCGGTGATCCGGATGGCGGTGCCGAAGAACCGCATTCCGTCGGCGTCGCTGGCCTCCCGGCGCACCGAGCCGCTCACCGTGTTCCGGCGCACGGTGATGCGGTCGCCCTCCACCCGGATCCCGGTGCCGTCGGTGCCGTGCACCACGTTCGACTCGATCACGGAGTCGGAGCACTCGCAGTCGATCCCGGCCCCCACCGCGTTGAGCACGTTGTTGTGGTGCGCCCGCAGCCCGCTCCCCCTCAGCTGCAGCCCGTCGCCGTCGCGGACCGTGAAACCGGCGACCTCGACCTGACCGGCCCGCACGTCGATCCCGCGTACCTGGGCGCCGTCGGAGAGCACCCGGACCGGCGCGGCCGCGGTGCCCGAGCTGGTCACCCGCAGTGTGGTCGCGGCCAGCCCCGGGCCGGTCAGGCAGATCTGGGCACCCGGGCGGGCGGTGTCCAACGCGTGCTGGGCCGCGGTCGGGTCACCGATGGTCACCGGACAGCCGCCGGCGGGCAGTGCGGTCGGCCGCATCGGGTCGGGGGCCGGCACGGTCGGCGGGGCGGACCGGGATGCCGAGGAACCGCCGTCCGACCCGGGCCCGTCGCCACCGCTCTCGCCGCACCCGGCCAGTGCCGCCAGCACCGCCACCAGCATCGGCACGCCGCCCACTCGGGCCCTGTTTCTCAACGGTGTCCCACCCGCCTCATCAGTCACCCGAGAACTCCCGGTACCGCCAGGGTATGCGCGGCGGCCGGCACCGCGTCGGGGCTCGGACCACGCCCGGGCCGGACCGCGACCCGGGAGGGTGGGAGCGCGCGGGTGACTCTGTGCGTCCGGGTATCGTGGAGCCGAGATGCTCACGGTCAGTAGCCGACCGGAGCAGGCCAGTCCAGCGGTTGGCGGAGATCCCGCCGGTCGCGGTCAATTTCGAGGAGTGCACCGTCAACGCGATTCACCCGGTCGATCCCCGCACAGACCCGAGGTGGCGGCAGCTGGCCGAGGGGCCGGCGGGCGGCCTCTTCACCTCGCCGCCGTGGATCCAGGCCGTCTGCGACAGCTACGACTTCACTCCCGAGGCCAGGATCTCGGTGGCGCCGGACGGCACCCCGGTCGGCGGCCTCGCCTGGGTGAGCGTGTCCGACATGCGCGGTGACCGGGTCTCGGCGCTGCCGTTCTGCGACCGCGCCGACCCGATGCTGAGCACCCCCGAGGCCTGGCCGGGACTGGCCGACGACGTACTGGCGACCGGCACCCCGCTGACGATGCGCTGCTTCTCGGACAACCCGGCGACCGCGGACCCCCGGCTGCGGGCGGCGGGCGAGGCCGCCTGGCACGGCACCCCGCTGGGGTGCACCGAGGAGGAGCTGCACGCCCGGATCAGCTCGACCTCCCGGCGCAACATCAAGATGGCCGACCGCAACAACGTCACGGTGGTGGCCAGCACCGAGCTGGACGCGGTGCACGCCTTCCACCGGCTGCACGTGCGGCTGCGCAAGAACAAGTACCGGCTGTTGGCGCAGCCGGTGGAGTTCTTCGAGCGGATCTGGCAGCAGTTCACCGGGTCCGGGTCAGACTCAACAGCGGTGATCACGTTGCTGGCCGAGGTGGACGGCGAGGTCGCCGCCGGCGCGATGTACCTCGTCTGGGGCGACACGCTGTACTACAAGTTCGGTGCCTCGCTGTCGGAGTACCTGCCGATGCGGCCGAACGACGCGCTCTACTGGAACGCGCTGAAGCTGGCGCTGTCCCGGGGGCTGCGCAGCGTCGACTGGGGGATCTCCGACCTGGACCAGCCGGGCCTGGTGTCCTACAAGCGCAAGTGGGCCAGCGAGGAGCATCGCGTCGTCACGCTGCGTGGCGGCCCGGACCCGACGCCGAAGACCGAGGTCGGCACCATGCTGGGTGAGCTGACCCGGCTGTTCACCGAGCCGACCGTCCCGGACGACATCAGCACCCAGGCCGGTGCGCTGCTCTACCGGCACTTCTGCTGACACCCGAGCCGAACCAGAGGGGTTGCACTACATGACGCAGGACGCACGCCGAGTGGTCATTCTCGGCCAGGGCTACGTCGGGCTACCGGTCTCGATGCGGGCCGTCGAGGTCGGCTTCGACGTCGTCGGCTTCGACGTGGCCAAGGACAAGATCGACCGGCTGCGCAGCGGCAAGACCTACATCGACGACATCACCGACGCCGAGATCGCCGCCGCGCTGGCCACCGGCCGGTTCGCCCCGTCCGCCGACCCGGCCGACATGGCCGAGTTCGACGTGGCCGTCATCTCGGTGCCGACTCCACTGCGCGACGGCGCGCCGGACCTGTCCTACATCGAGAAGGCGTCCGACAGCATCGCGCCGTACGTGCGCAAGGGCTGCTGCGTGATCCTGGAGTCCACCACCTACCCCGGCACCACCGAGGAGGTCGTGGTCCCCCGCCTGGAGGCGATCAGCGGGCTGCGCGCCGGCGCCGACTTCCAGGTCGGCTTCTCCCCGGAGCGGATCAACCCGGGCGACCCGGTGTACGGCCTGAAGAACACGCCGAAGATCGTCTCCGGCATCGACGAGCCGTCGCTCAAGGCGGTCGCGGACTTCTTCGCCCAGCTGGTCGACAAGGTGGTCCCGGTCAGCGGCACCCGGGAGGCCGAGCTGGCCAAACTGCTGGAGAACACCTTCCGGCACGTCAACATCGCGCTGGTCAACGAGCTGGCGATGTACTGCCACGAGCTGGGCATCGACGTCTGGTCGGTGATCGACGCCGCGGCGAGCAAGCCGTTCGGCTTCATGAAGTTCACCCCGGGCCCCGGCGTCGGCGGGCACTGCCTGCCGATCGACCCGTCCTACCTGTCCTGGCAGGTGCGCCGCACGCTCGGCCGCAACTTCCGCTTCGTGGAGATCGCCAACGACGTCAACGACCACATGCCCGACTACGTCGTCACCCGGGCCACCGCGCACCTGAACACCGACCGCAAGGCCGTCAACGGCAGCACCATCCTGCTGATCGGGCTGGCCTACAAGCCGAACTCCGGCGACGCCCGGGAGTCCCCGGCGATCGCGGTCGCGCACCGGCTGGCCGACCTCGGCGCCTCGCTGCGCGCGGTCGACCCGCTGATCCCGGCCGACCACGTACCGGCCGGCATCGAGATCGTCGACTGCACCGAGGCCGAGGTGGCCGCCGCCGACCTGGTCATCGTGCTCACCGACCACGAGATCGTCGACTGGCCGCTGCTGGAACAGCACGCCACCAAGGTCCTCGACACCCGCAACCGCCTGCGTCACGCCCCCGGGGTGGACACCCTCTAACGAGCACCGAGTTGGCGGCCGCACAGACCCGCTGAGGGCGGCACAGACCGTGCATGGCCTGTGCGGCCCGCGGCCAGTCTGTGCCGGCGCCACCACGGCGGCTGCCACGGGCGGCGGCTCCCACGGGCGGCGTCAGCGGTCCCCTCGTACGACGTGGGACAACCCCGCGCGCCAGCTGTGGTCCGGGGCCGCGTGGTGGCGGGGGGCCGGCGCCGGCGCCTCCGGCAGCGCCCACAGCTCGGCCTCGAGCCGGGCGAGGTCACGGTCCTCGACGTCGGTACTGCCGATCAGCTCGCGCTGGCGCGGTGGTTGGCGGCGCAGCTGCCGGTAAT
>DASYLM010000411.1:0-14428 GCA_036009565.1 Pseudonocardia sp.
CCCGGTCATCGAGTCTCGAGGAAGGTGAGCACCGCGAGAATCCGGCGATGATCGTCTTCGGTCTCCGGTAGGTCCAGCTTGGCCAGGACGCTACGGACGTGCTTCTCCACGGTTCCCTCAGTAATCCATAACTTGTGCGCGATCCCGGCGTTGGAGCGTCCCTCCGCCATGAGCGCCAGCACCTCCTGCTCCCGCGCACTGAGCACGGCGAGCGGGTCACTGCGCCGGCTCGCGGTCACCAACTCCCGCACCAACTCCGGGTCCAACACCGAACCACCCTGCGCGACGCGGCGGAGGGTATCGACAAACTCGTTCACATCGGTGACGCGGCTCTTGAGTAGGTAGCCGATGCCCTTGCCGTTCGCCAGCAGCTCCATTGCGTGCTCGACCTCGATATGGGCCGACAGGACCAGGATCGCGATCCCGGGGAACTCCTCTCGAATTTCCCGAGCCGCCTGCAGGCCCTCCGTCGTGTGCGTCGGCGGCATTCGGACATCGACCACCACAAGCTCGGGCGCTGTGTCCCGAACAAGTTGCAGCAGTGTTGAGGCATCGCCGGTCGAACCGACAACCTCGAAGCCCGACCGCTCGAGCAAACTGGCCAGCCCCTCCCGGAGCAGGACATCGTCCTCGGCGAGGATCACGCGCATGGTGGCTCCGTTGTCATGGCCAGCATTATCGGCCACCGTCATGCGCTCGAGCGCGCCGCCTATGGTCTCCCCGCGGTAGTTGACAGAAAAAGGGCCCAGCGACCTCGGCCAGCGAGAACCCGATGTCGCGGAGTCGACTGGGCGGCCGATGATGCGGCGCACCCGATCAAGTTGTTGCCTGGCTCCGTGATTCCGGGCAGGCTGGGTGTGAGTGGGAGGCGGTGGGGCTGGCCGCCGGGGCGGAGACTCGTGGTTGCCCAAGCGAGTAATCGGATCGCCGAGGAGCAGGTCGCGCTACGCCGGGTGGCCACGCTGGTTGCCGCGGCGGCCGCGCCGGAGGAGGTGTTCGCCGCCGTCGCCGAGGAGGTCGGCCGGCTGCTGCAAGTCGACTACACGATTTTGAGCCGGTTCGAGCTGGACCGCGTGGCCACCGTGGTCGGGGCGTGGACCCGCGCAGGGGGTGCCGGGCCGACTCCACTTCACACCAGGATCCCGCTGGGCGGGGGCATTCATACCCTGATGTTCGAGTCGGGCGGCCCGGCGCGGATCGATGACTACGCCGCCGCCTCCGGCCCATGTGCCGCTGTCGACGACCGGTTCGGCATCCGCTGCATGGTCGGGGTGCCGATCCGCGTCGAGGGCCGGATGTGGGGAGCCTTAGTGGTGGCGTCCGCGCACCAGCAGCCGCCGCCGGGGGACACCGAGGCCCGGTTGGCCGCGTTCGCCGAGCTGGTTGCAACCGCGATCGCGAACGCGCAGGCGCGGGTGGAGTTGCGTGGGTTTGCTGAGGAACAGGCGGCATTGCGTCGGGTGGCGACGCTGGTAGCCCAGGGAGCGACGCCGGAAAGGGTGTTCGCCGCGGTCGCCAGTGAGGTCCGCAGGGTACTCGCTGTGGACGTGACGGTGATGTGTCGCTACGACCCGGGCAGGGCGTTGACCTACGTCGGTTGGAGTCAGAGCGGCACCCAGGGGCCACTGGGCGTACAGGTGCCACTCGGTGGGCGCAACGTAGCCAGGCTGGTGTTCGAGACTGGTCGGCCGGCCCGCATCGACGACTACGGCGAAGCCTCCGGCGCGGCAGCCGACGTCGTTCGCCCCTTCGGGCTGCGCTCCGCGGTCGGGGTGCCGGTCAAGGTGGAGGGCCGGCTGTGGGGGGTGATGACCGTGGCGTCCACGGGTGAGCGGCTGCTGCCGGAGGGCACCGAGGACCGGTTGCCGGCGGACACCGAGGGGCGGCTGGCCGGGTTCACCGAGCTGGTCGCCACCGCCGTGGCCAACACCGACGCCCAGGCCGCGGTCGCCGCGTCCCGGGCGCGCATCGTGGCCGCCGGGGACAGCGCCCGGCGGCGCATCGAGCGGGATCTGCACGACGGCGCCCAGCAACGGCTGGTCTCGCTGGCGCTGCAGCTGCGCGGCCCCGTGCGGGCGGCGCTGCCACCCGAGGCTGACGAGCTCAGGGCCCAGCTGGACGAGGTGGCCACCGAGGTGATCAGCGCGCTCGACGACCTGCGTGAGCTTGCTCGAGGCATTCACCCCTCCGGGCTCGCTAGCGGTGGCTTGCGTCCCGCGCTGCGCACACTTGCCCGCCGCTCGGCCGTCTACGTCGAGTTGGATCTCGGCGTCGAATGCCGGCTGCCCGAGCAGGTCGAGATTGCCGCCTACTACGTGGTTTCCGAGGCGCTGACCAACGCGGCCAAGCATGCCTGTGCCTCGATGCTGCACGTCGCGGTCCACGCCGACGAGGCCGACGGCGGGGCCGTCCTGTGCGTGGAGGTCCGCGACGACGGGCGCGGCGGTGCGGACCTGAGCGGCGGGAGCGGTCTGGTCGGCCTCAAAGACCGGGTAGAGGCCCTCGGCGGAAGCATCAGGATCGAAAGCTCCGTCGGGCACGGCACGGCAGTGCGCGTCGCACTTCCCATCCCCAGGGCTAGCTGGGGCAATGGGACCCCGGCCGCCAGGCCATCCGGATGGCCGAAGCACGAGCTGTAGGCAGAGCACCGCGCCCTCGCTGGCGCGACGGGGGGCTGCCGCGACATGTGCGGAACGTCAGTCCGGGCCGGCCTTGAGGTAGCGGCGGCGTTGTTGTGCCTGGTCGGGTAGTTCGAGCGGGGCCAGGGTGGCGCCGGTGGCGCTGGCCAGGATGTGGTCGGCGAGCGCGGGGTTGCGGGCCAGTACGGGGCCGTGCAGGTAGGTGCCGATGATCCGCCCGGTCCACACGCCCTCGGTGCGGCGCCGGGTCCACCGGTCGCCGTTGCCGACCCCGGAGACGACGCGGCCGAGCGGTGCGGCGTCGGGCCCGAGCGTGGTGGCGCCGAGGTGGTTCTCGAAGCCGCACAGCAGCCCGACGCCGGGGATGGTGCTGCGGCTGACCACCTCCCCGGTCGCCCTGCGCCGCCGCGGCCGGGTGGTCACGTCCAGCAGCTCGGCACCTGGGTGCAGCTGTCCCGTTCGGTCGGTGACCGTGCGGCCGAGGATCTGCAGGCCCGCACAGACAGCCAGCGTGGTCGCCGACCGCTCCAATGCCCGACACAGCGCACGGTGCTGCCGCAGCCAGGTCGCGGCGAATAGCTGGGCGGTGTCCTCGCCGCCGCCGAGCAGGTAGATGTCACACCCGGTTGGCGGCGCGGCGCGCGCATCGCAGTGGACCACCCGCGCCGCGATCCCGCGCCGGTGCAGCCGCTGGCACAGCACGACCGCGTTCCCGCTGTCGGAGTAGGTGCCGAGTACGTCAGGCAGCAGCAGCCCGATCGTGATCACCGAGTCGGCCACGCCGGCACCTCGTCCAGCGGGCCCGCCCGCGTGCCGGCGCTGTCCCGCTCGCCCGACGGGCCCACTCGCGGGGTGGCGATGCCGTGCTCGCCCAGTGGGCCCACGCGCAGGCCGCGCCGCGCGCAATGGTCGAGCAGCCTCGGGAGCGCGCCGAGGGTCGCCCGCCAGGCGTCCGGGGCGGCCTGCCCGGCCGGGCAGTCGTGCAGCAGCACGGTGGCCCCGCCGGCCAGGTCACGGCTGGCCAGGTGGAACACCGACTCGGCCGACGCGTGGGCGGTCCAGTCGCGGCCCCAGTGCGTCCACAACACCGGGGTGAGGTCGAGCCGCCGGGCCTCGCGCAGCGCGGTGAGCGTGGCCACGCCGTAGGCCGGCCGGTACCAGCGCGGAAGGGAGCCCGTGCGGTCCGCTATCACCCCGCGTGCCCTGGCCAGCTCGGCGCGGGTGGCCCGGGGACCGCGCCGGGCCAGGCACCGGTGGTCCCAACCGTGCACCCCGACCTCGTGACCCGCGTCGACCAGCTCGCGGGCGAGCGCCGGCCAACGGGCCACCGACTCACCGAGCAGGAAGAACGTGGCCTGGACCCGCCTCTCGCGGAGCGCGGCGACGAACGCGGGCGTCGAGCGGGGATCGGGCCCGTCGTCGAACGTGAGCGCCACGTGGCGCCGGTCGCCGATCCCGGCCAGCGCCGGCGCGAGGCGACGGCGAACCGGGCCGAGCGCGGCCACGGCGGGCGCGAGCTGGGCCGCCGCCAGACCCGCACCCAGCGCCAGGCCCACCACCGCCAGGCCCGCACCCGGGGCCAGGCCCGTCGCCGCCGCGCGGACGTCGTTCATACCGGCGGCTCGACCGCGAGCGCGGCGATCACCACGGCGGGGTCCGGGGCGGCCAGCAGGGAGGCGGCGGCGGAGCGCTGCACGTCGGTGAGCTCGTCGGCGAGCGCGGCTCCCAGCAGTCGGTGCAGCTCGCCGACGTCCCGGGCGTGCGCCACCAGGCCGGAGAGGTCCAGTGCGGCGACGTTGGTCTGGCCGTGGCCGGGGATGCACCGGTACGTGATCACCGGCACCCCGGCGGCGAGTGCCTCCTGGCAGCTCAGGCCGCCGGCGTTGTGCACCACGACATCGGCCGCGTGCAGCAGCGTCGGCATGTCGTCCACCCAGCGCAGCGGGATGCACCGGCCGCCCCGGGCCAGTCTCCGGTGCAGCCCGCCGTTCTTGCCGCAGACCACGACGGGCAGCACGGCGCCGGCGGCGGCCACCTCGTCCACCGTGCGCTCGACCTTGCCGACTGCCCACGAGCCGGCCAGCACCAGCGCCAGCTTCCCGTCGGTCGGCAGGCCGAACCGGGCGCGGGCCGCGGCGACCTCGGCGGGTGAGCCCGCCGGCCGGAAACCGGGCGCGATGGCGGGGGCCGTGACGTGCACCCCCGGGGCGCCGAGCGCATCGGCCTGGTCGGCGGTGACCTTGTGCATGGCCAGGTGCGCGTCGACCCCGCCGCTGACCCACAGCGAGTGCACCGACATGTCGCACAGGAACGTCGCCACCGGGGTCGTCAGGGTGCCGCGCCGGCGCAGTTGCCCGAGCACCTGACTGGCCAGCGGATAGGTGGAGACCACGGCGTGGCAGCCCGTGTCGAGCGCGGTCACCATCCGGGCGCGCGCCAGGTTCGCCAGCCGGGCGACGGCGGCGGACAGTCGCCGATGCCGGTCCAGCGTGGTGTACAGCAGCTCCCAGGAGCTGGGCGCGACCGCCAGCTCGAGCGCGTACGCCCGCCGCAGCGCGGCGCCGAGGACGCCCGGCAACAGGTCGAGGAAGTCCACCAGCTCGATCTGGAACCCGCGCTCGCGCAGCCGCCGGGCGAGCTCGGTCGCCACTCCGTCGTGCCCCGCGCCGACGCTGGCGGAGATGATCACGATCCGGTTCCGCGCATGCCGATGCCTTGTTATGACTCCCCCCAAGAACGAGTTCGACCATTAAATACGCTGGTGAGCCAAGTGTCGCCACTTTCTATCGGTCCGGCTGTCGACGCTCGAGCGGGCGAGGGCATCCCGGTCAGCCCGCTGTCGGGTGTTCCACGGCCAACCGCGTGCGCACCGACGCGGTGGTCAGCAGCGGCCGTAACGGGCCCGCCTCCAGTGCTGTGACCAGCTTGGTCAGTACGCCGGAGGCCAGTCGGAAGCCGGCGAGGGCGACAACGGCGCCGAGCAGCAGCCCGGCCAGCACGTCCTGCGGGAAGTGCGCGCCGACGTAGACCCTGGCGGCCGCCATCAGCACCGCGGCCAGCGCGGACCCGGCCCCGAGGCGGCGACTGACCAGGAACAGCCCGGCGGTCACCGAGCCGGCCATGACGGCGTGGTCGCTGGGGAACGACGGGTCCGTGCTGTGCTGGGCCAACACCAGAATATGCGGGTAAAGCGTGTCGGGGCGGGGTTCACCGACCAGCGCGGCGACCGGCTGGTTGACGCCCAGGGCCAGCAGCATGCCGGCCGGCGCCCACAGCGCGGCGGCCATCGCCGGCACGCTCGCGCGCCACCGGGCCAGCCACCACCCGCCGAGCAGCAGCGCGGCGAACAGCACCACGCCGTAGCTGGCGTAGGCCAGCACCACAGGCTGCAGCCACCCCGTGGCGCGGGCCAGTTCGTTGATCGTCAAGAACAGTGCGGTATCGGGATTCATGGGTCCTCACGGTCGCCCGGACAGCCTCGATGGCGGGATCTGGGTTCCGGCCCCGGCTCAGCCGAGCGCGCCGAGTAGCGCGGTCAAAGCGGCCTTCTCGCTGGCCGGCTTCGGGCTCGTCGCCCGGAGCTCGCGCAGCACCGTGTCGATCTTGCCGTCGATCGCGGTCCAGGCCGCCTTGTCCTTCGGCCTCAGCCGCGCCTCGGCGTTGTCCCACTCGGTTTCGAGGTCGTCGACGCGGGTCGTGGCGCCGGACTGGTCATTGGCGGTCAACAGCCGCAGGGTGTCCTGGGTGATCGTGCGAAACGCCGAGAGGTCACCCAGCGGCGACGGCGCGGCCGCCGGTTGCGCGCCGGGGGCCGGCCGGTCCGCGCCGGGCATCGATGCGACGGAGGCGGCCGGTTCCGGGGTGTCCGCCTGCAGTGCGGACGTGCGCACCGAGTACCCCACCCCGGCGGCGACCAGCACCAGTGCCAGGACGGCGACGGTCTGCCACAGACCGCCGCGTTCGCGGGCCGCGGCCGCGTCGAGCACGGGGTCGGTCGCCTCGGCCGCGATGACGTCGGCCTTGCTGATCGAGAGGTACGTGACGATGCCCAGAATGCCGACCACGAAGATCAGGCTGGTGACCGTCGCACCGAGCCCCAGCCCGCCCTGGTTGGTGGACTGCGACAGGTAGTCACCGATCGACGCGCCGAGCGGGCGCGTCAGGATGTAGATGAACCAGAAGGCCAGTACCGAGTGGAGCCCGAACCGCCAGCCGAACGCGGCCAGGGCGATCAGCGCGGCCACGATGGCCCCGGTGACCAGGTAGCCGAGCCCGAGTACCTCGGCCATGAGGTCGCCGGTCGCGGTGCCGAGCGCGAACGTGAACAGGATCGCGAGCCAGTAGAACGCCTCGCGCCGCCTGGTCACGATGGAGTGGATGGACAGTGTCCGCTCAGCGCGGTACCAGACGAGGAAGGTGACCGCGAGCAGCCCGCCGAAGATCAGCGTGCTCGCCTCGAGCGGCACGCCGATGCTGTCGGTGAGGTTGTCGGTCACCAGGGTGCCGAAGACGCTCACCAGCGCGACCGCCAGCCAGTACCTGCTCGGCACGTACCGGTCGGCGCGGAACTGGAAGATCATCACGACGACCAGCAGCACGCCGGTGACGAGCGAGGTGCCGGTCAGGCCGAAGTTCAGGTTGACGTTCAGGAAGTCGGCGGCCGACTCACCGACGGTCGTGCACAGCACCTTGACGATCCAGAAGTACAGGGTGACCTCTGGGACCTTGTTCAGGAGCTGGCGGCTCGGGGCGAGGGCGTGGTGTGCAGTCATAGGGCTCTCTCTGGTTCGGTGGCCGCCGCGGCGGTTCGGGTGGTCGGGCCCACCCGTGACACAGGGCCGATGCGGACACGGCGGGACCGACCGAACGCGCCCGCCGTCGCCAGAGCACCGTTGCCGAGGGCGGTTCCGGGACGCGTGGGGAGCCGGGCCATGACAATTCGGACGCTAGAGGCCGACGGGTTAGCCACCGGCCCACCAAAGGCAAGCGCAAAGCAAAATCCCGTCACCCATCCGACTCGAAATCGGCTGTGGACTCCAGACAACTCAGACCCGCCCGGCCCGGCGGGCGCGGGCGATCTCGAGTGCGACCGGGAGCAGTGAGAGGACGACGATCGCCGAGATCGCGGGTAGCAGGTAGCGGTCGACATTGGGGACGCTCGCCCCCAGGGCGTGGCCGGCGAGTACCAGGCCGACGGCCCAGAGCAGACCGCCGACGGACTGCCAGAGGGCGAACGTGCGCGGCGGGATGCCGAGCGCGCCGGCCACCGGGCTCAGTACGGTGCGCACCACCGGGATGAACCGTGCGATCACCACCGCGCGCCGGTGGCCGTAGTGCTCCAGCAGGCCAGCGGCCCTGGCCATCGCGGCGACTGTGCGTGGCCCCCGGCGCGGGCTGCGCAGGGTGGCGGCGGCGCGCCGGCCCAACAGATAGCCCAGTTGGGCACCGAGCAGCGCTCCGGCGACCGCTGCCAGCAGTACGCCGGGCAGCGGCAGCTGGACCGCGCCGGTGGTGGAGGTCAGCAGCCCGGCGGTGAACAGCAGTGAGTCGCCGGGCAGGAAGACCCCGATCAGTAGGCCGGTCTCGGCGAAGAGCACCCCGAAGATGCCGATGATGCCGAAGCTGTCGATCAGCGATCTGGAGTCCAGCAGGTTGAGGGCGAGCAGGGTGTGTGGCACGGGCGAGGTCCTATCGGGAGGAGTCCGGACGCAGGGTCACCGCGACGAAGTCGCGCTGGTCGGGTTCGAGGTATCGGGTGAGCGGTCCGGGCATGGCCGGCAGCAGCGGCGCGGGCACCGGGGCTCCGTCAGGGCCGGGCCGGTAGGTGAACAGGTCCACCATCCGGGGGTGGATGTCCAGCTCCATGCCGCGGACCACGCCCGCGGTGGCCAGCGCCCGGGCCAGGCTCGTCAGGGTGAGCTGGTTGCCGCCGGCGTAGTAGAGGTTGCCGGCCGCATCGACACCGACCCCGGAGCGCCAGGTGTACTGCAGTTGGTTGCGGGCGCTGCCCCACCGGCCGCGCGCGTTGACCTGGAGCCCGGGCACCGGCGCACCGTTGTCGACGATGAGCTCCAGGTTCTGTCGCACCGCGGCGATGTCCGGGCCGAGGCGGGCGTCGCGACCCCACATCCCGACGGACATCTGCCCGGTGCGATCGATGACCAGTGACGCGGCCCCGTTCCGGAGCTGACGGACGTGCCGGCCGTCCGCGTAGAAGCCACCGTGCGCGCTCACCATCTTGAATCCGGAGTTGAACGCCGCCACCAGCCCGGCCCGGTCCGCGGCGGGAACCTGGCCGCCCTCCGGCCACGACTGCGCGTCGGGCTCCCTGGTCCCCCCGATGAGCCGCCCCCGGACGAGACGGCGGTCGAAGCGGGCGATCCCGGCGATGACGCTGGGGTGCGCCGCATCGGGTCGGACGAACGTGGTGAACAGGGCGGGCGCACCCCCTACGGCCTGTCGGCCGGTGCTCCACACGCCTTCGCCGGGCACCGGGGGTGCCATCGGCAGGGCGGGCAACGGGGACAGCACACCCGGAGCCGGCGGCGTACCGGCGCGCGGGAGCAACGCGGGGTCGGGCGCCGAACCAGTTGGGGCGTGCCGGGTGAACCACCAGTTCTCCACCGCGTCGACGACCGGCGCTCCACCGCTGTCCCGGATCCATTCCACGGTGCGCACGCTGACGCCGGCGTTGCCGGGATAGGTCAGTGCCCGCAGGTAGGAGAGGGTCGGGCCGATCAGCACAAGCACTGTGCACACCGCGATCAACCGCCGGGTGCTCACCGTGGGTGGCTGGCCGCGACCCTTGGGCGCCGTTCCCTGATCTGATCGCATGAGCATGTAACCGACGCTAGGGAACCGGCGGTAGCCTCCTGACCAGCTGAAAGCAATCGCTCGGCAAACGCTGCCGCTGTCGGTTGGCACTCATGTGCGGGGCCGGGTCGCCCATCGTGGGTCAGGTGGTCGCGCCGGCCTCCGTCGTGGCGAGCTGTGCCGACCGGGCGGCATATCGGCGGGCCAGCCAGGCACACGTCATGAGTTGGATCTGATGGAACAACATCAGTGGCAGAACGACGAGCCCGACCGTCTGCGCCGAGAACAACACGGTGGCCATCGGAATGCCGCTTGCGAGGCTTTTCTTGGAGCCGCAGAACACGATGACTATTTCGTCCTCCCGGCCGAAGCCGTAGTTGCGGGCAGACCAGGTCGTGGCTCCCAGGACCAGTGCCAGCAATACAACGTTGGTACCGACCAGCAGGAGCAGCGACACGGGCGTCAGGCGGCTCCAGATTCCGGCGACCACGCCTTCGCTGAACGCCGTGTAGACCACCAGCAGAATCGAGCCCCTGTCGACCAGTCCGAGCACCTTTTTGTGACGTGCAAGGAATGCGCCGATCCAGCGGCGCAGTAGCTGGCCCGCCAGGAACGGGACCATGAGCTGCAGCAT
Organism: Pseudonocardia sp.; assembly: GCA_036009565.1. GTDB lineage: Bacteria > Actinomycetota > Actinomycetes > Mycobacteriales > Pseudonocardiaceae > Pseudonocardia. Next base: position 10,087 of record DASYLM010000411.1, read on the forward strand.
GATGTCGCGGACCGAGCCCCAGGAGATTCCGCCGTACCTGGTTACCAGGAATACCGCCACGAGTACCGGGGTGAGCACGATCCCGAGGATGTTGGAGAACGACGCACTGCAGATGGCGGCCGCGACGTTCCCCCGGGCGAGGGAGGTGAACGCGATCGAGGACTGGACGGTCGACGGCAAGCAGCACAGGAACATCAGTCCGGCGTAGAGCTCGGGAGTCAGCACGGTCGGGACGAGGAGCCTCGCTGCCAGCCCGAGCAACGGGAACAGGAAGTACGTGCTGGCCAGGACGACGGCATGCAGTCGCCATTGACGTAACCCGTCGAGGGCCTCCCTGGAGGAGAGCCTGGCACCGTAGAGGAAAAAGAGAAACCCGATGGCGACCGTGGTGGCGTGGGTGAGAACTACCGCCGAGCTGCCTCTGGCCGGAAGGATCGAGGCAACTCCGACGGTGCCGAGCAGGCAGAGGACGTAGAGGTCGAGGCGGAGTTTCGCCAGCACCTTCCTGAGTCGGGAAGGCTGTGCCCCCGCCGTACGCCTCCGGTGTTTCCCCACGTCAGACGACCTCCGGTGTGATTTGCGCGGGTGAGGCGTGCGGCCGACGCACGTGCCGCCCGGGGTGTGGGGCTGGCGGCACGTGCGCCCGCGCGACGGTCAGACCGCGAGAGGCTCCGGGGAGTGCTTCGGGTGATGGCGGCTGATGTTTTCCCCCAACAGGGCAAGTGAGGCCGCGACGCCCACGTCGCCGTCCTTGATCTCGGGCAGTCGGCCGTCCTGGGCCCTGAGCTCGAGCATCGCCTGGTCCATGGCGGTTTGTGCGGCGAACAGGCACGGGGTGCTGTACATCGCGACGTTCACGCCCAGGTCCTGCAGCTCCGAGAGCGAGAGTCGCGGCGACTTGCCGCCGGCGATCTGGTTGAACAGCAGCGGTTTGTCGCCGATGACCGCCCGGACCTTCTGGATCCGCTCGATGCTGCGCACACCGTCGACGAGCAGGACGTCGGCGTCGGTCGCCGCGAGGGCCTCGGCCCGGCGCAGGATCTCGGTCTCCTCGGTGGCGTCGGTGCGCGCCACCACCAGCAGGTCCTCGCGGGTTTCGAGTACCAGGTCCAGTTTCTCCAGGTACTCCTCGAGCGGCAGGATCTGCTTGCCGTCCACGTGCCCGCAGCGGCGAGGCCGTTTCTGGTCCTCCAGCACGATCCCCGAGGCACCGAGCTGCTCGAGGTGCTCCACCACGTGGCACGCGACTTCCGGGTCGACGTAGCCGTCGTCGATGTCGACGAGCAGGTGATGGCGGGGGAATGCCAGGCGGAGCCGCTGCACGAAGTTGACCATGTCCGGCCAGGCGATGAATCCGATGTCCGGCAGGCCGTAGTGGGAAGCGGCGAAGCCGAAACCGGAGACAAACAGGCCGTCGTAGTGCGAGGCGGCCACCGAGGCGGAAAACATGTCGAACACCCCGATGAGCGGAGTGATATTGCCGGAGCGCACTTCGTGCCGAAGAGCATTGCCGTAACTCATGGAGCCTCCTGGAAGCGATCAATGGTCGGAAGATCTGGCGTAATGCCGTGTGGCTGAGGAGTCAGCGGGCGCGGGGTGGCGAGAATATTCGTAATCCAGAATAACGCGGTGATCATGGGGCGCTTGCTCGTTCTCCTCCTTCCCCCGAAAGAAGACTGGACGCACTGACTATTCAGTATGAGTGCGTGGTTGCTCGATGAGCTCGACGTCATTGAGGACCTCACCACGAGCATCCACGGTCAGTGTTAGCGCTCGGCAAACTGTCGATAAGCGCAGTTCAAGTTGGGCGAATCTCGCCCGGTCGGGTGATCAACCGTGGGGTCGGCTCCTGCTGGCTTCGTCAGCACCGAAAGTAGGTCAAGTAGGATCGCTACACTTACCGGATGACTCGGGGTCCGAGACTCCCGACCGACCCTCCCAGTCAGCGTCGCGCCGGGAGGCTGATCGTCTCGGCGTCGCTCCTCGTCTGCCTGGCGCTCAGCGTACTGGGCACGATCTACGTCGTGAGCTGCTGGAACTACGCGAACCGGTTTATCGAGCCGAACCGGTCGGGCGTCTCCGGGGCGATCGTCGGTGGCGGTGCGACAGTGCCGGCGCTGTCGTTCTCCGAGATCCTGGTACCCACCGAACTAGGTCCCGCTCCTGCCTGGTACATCCCCTCGCGCGGCACTGCCGATGCCACCTGGGCGATCATGGTGCACGGCCTCAACGCCAGCAGGGTCGAGCCGTTGCGGGCTGTTGCCGCGGTGCATGCGCTGGCGATTCCGATTCTTGACATCACCTATCGCAACGACTATTCGGCGCCGGCGTCGCCCGATGGACTGGCGCATCTGGGTGGCACGGAATGGCGCGACCTGGACGCTGCTGTCGAGGTCGCGGGGAAAATGGGCGCTCGCCGCGTGGTCTTGTACGGGTGGTCGATGGGAGCCACTCTGATATCCGCGTTCCTGGCGCATTCGGCGGTGGCCGGCCTGGTATCCGCGGTGGTCCTCGATTCGCCGGTTCTGAGCCTGCCGGCAACAATGCGGTTGCAGGCCGACGAGGGTGGGATCTGGCGGCCGGTGGTCTGGGGCGCGGCACAGCTCATCCGAATGCGAACCGGCACCGATCCCGGAGATGTCGCCCTCGACGTGCATGCACCGCGGTCCGAGCCGCCGGTCCTGGTGATTCAGGGAACCGCGGACACCCTGGTCCCAGTAGAAACCGCGCGGCGCTTCGCTGCCAGGGCGTCGGCCCGGGGATGGGATGTGCGGTACCTGGAGATCCCCGACGCCGGTCACACCCGCGGGTGGGACCAGGATCCCGTCAGGTACGACACCGCGGCGACGGAGTTCCTGCGGGCCTACCTCCGGTAGGACCCGGCGTCTCGTGGCTGGCTCGGTCGTGCTCGGCCCCGGTCACGACGCTGCGCCGGATGATCGGTGCGCGAGCGCATCCCGACCAGTTCGATAGTCTGTCGACAGTAGTTGTACTACGTAATTGAGATGTCCCCTCCGGCAGCGTGCCGGACCTCTGTCGGGAGTACGGCGGGGGCTTCGGCGGGGAGGGCATGAGGAGGGGGCGACGGCATGCGGGCCGAGGCGTTGAAGGGCCATCTCGATGGTTTGCTGCTCGCCGCGCTGGAGCCGGGACCCGCGCACGGGTTTGCCGTGATGACGGAGCTGCGTTGTCGCAGCGGGGGTGTGGTGAACCTGGAGAGCGGCACGTTGTACCCGGCGCTGCGCCGGCTCGAGGGGGCCGGTCTGATCGTGGGCACCTGGACAACCGGCCCCGGCCGCCGGCGCCGCGAGTACGAGCTCACAGATCGGGGGCGGCGCGCGCTGGGCGAGGAGCGCGGCCTGTGGGCCGACTTCGTGGCCGTCATCGGTGCGGCGCTGGCCCCGCGGGCGGCGATGCCCGCTCCGGCCGTCCTGGCATGACGCCAGGGGAGGCCGAGGAGGCCGGCCCTCCGCAACCGGCGGTCGAGCGCTACCTGGAGCGACTGCGGTCCAAGGTCTGGCCCAGGGCTGCCGACGTCGGTGCCGCCGACTTGATGGACGAGCTGCGGGACCACCTGCTGTGCCACATCGAGGAGCAGGTCGCCGACGGCGCAGAGCCCGGGTTGGCGGCCGACCGTGCGGTGGCCGAGCTCGGCCCGCTGGACGGGCTGGCCGGCGCACTGCACGCGGAGCTCGTCCGGCCCCACCTGCGTCGGCTCACCATGGTGCTGTTGGCTCTCGGAGTCACGGCGGGGACGATCTGGACCGGTGTGATCATCGCCGGTCCGGCGGAGCCCTGGACCGAGCGCACCGAGCCACTCTCGGTGGTGATACTCGATGCCGGCGGCGCACTCGCGGGCACGTTGACGCTGACCGCGGCGGTGCTCGGGGTGTTGCTGACCGGATGCGCCGGGCGGCTCTGGGCGTACCCCCGCGGGCGTGCGAGCCTGCAGCGGTGGTCGCTGCGCGTGTCGTGGGCGACCCTGGCACTCGGGCTGGTCACGGCGGCTCAGCTCGCCGGCTACCTGCTGGTCCGCGCCGTCGTCGAGCCGACCTCGCTGGCCTGGCCGGCGGTGATCACGTCTGCCGCGCTCACCCTGGCCGCGGCCCCGGTGCTGTTCGGCCCCTTGCGGAGGGTCACCGGCGGCTGAGAAACAAGGCCCTCAGGATGCAGGTTGACGTCCACGGCGATCTCGTATGCGCGCCCGGGCACGGTGCGCAGCAGGTGGCCGGCACCGGCGGTTCGGAGCTTGCGTCGCACGTACCCGACCCGGTAGGTCCTCGGCTGACGCGAATCCAGGCGCCGTCGTCGCAGCATGGCGCGGATCTGCGCGAGCGCCAAC
>DASYLM010000412.1:0-5887 GCA_036009565.1 Pseudonocardia sp.
CAAGCGAATCGAGAAGGAGCCGAGCACGTTCTACCTGCTCGTCCCCAACACCGCTGCCGCGCACTACGCGAGCGTGCCCGCCGCCGGAGGCATCCTGCCAATGCCCAGCATTGTGACCGACTACGGCCGGCCGAGCTCGGACGCGGAGGCGAGCCAGCTGTCCCGCGAGCGGCTGGAGCGGACCTTGGCCGAGCTGGCCGAGTTTGAGGTCCCGGTGGACGGTGGCCTCGGGAGCCCCCACCCGCTGGAGGCGATCAGCACGGTCGTAGCGGAGCACGAGTTCGACGAGATCATCATCGCCACGTTGCCTCGTCGCCTCTCGCGCTGGCTCAAGGCCGACCTGCCCCATCAGGCCGAGCGTCGCTTCGGATTACCGGTGACGACGATCATCACTTAGGTCGGCCCGCTTGCGTAGCTCGGTGCGCAATGCCGCCGAGATCGTCGGGACTGCGCTGTCGTCGCCAGTAGTTCCACCGGGAGCGGGCGACGGGAGTCGAACCCGCATAGCCAGTTTGTAAGGCCGTGCCGGGGTGGGTCTCGCTGCGGTTGACCTCGGCGCTGGGCCGGCTCGACCACCCCCGTTTGACCGTGGTTGACCGCACCTAATAGCACCCGAATAGCACGGCGTCCCCTGTCCGTTCCCTGACGCGCTGGGAGCTGGCGGTGATCTCCTCGCGGCGCGGTTCATCCCCTCTCGGGCCGAGGGGCCAGGTTGCAAGGTACTCATTCCCGCCTTGTGACCTGGCCCCCCGGGCTGGCTGCCCTCGGGCGCGTCGTAGGGAGATCACCGCCCCGGACTCCCCGATCTCCGAAGCGGTGCCGGGTTCGGGCGGAGCCCGACGTCATCCTGACTCGCCGCAGGGCGCCTCGCCACGCGTGGTGATGGAGATCCTCGGGCACTCGGGAATCGCGATCACGATGAATACCTACGCCCATGTGCTGCCGACCCTGCTCGGAGATGCACTGCGAGGGATGGATGACCTGCTCGGAGGTGCGGCTGATGAGAGCGGTTGATGTCAGGATCGATCTCAACGGGCCTTTTGATCAGCCCGGGCATTCGCCCGAAGGACCATCGGTCCTGGTCAAACTTGGTGGAGCTGAGGGGACTCGAACCCCTGACCCTCACACTGCCAGTGTGATGCGCTACCAGCTGCGCCACAGCCCCAAGGACACTGAACTTACCGGACGATGAACAACGGCCTGAAATCGGGGGCCCTTTTCGGCCCCCTCGCGTCTAGGCTCGCCCGGTGACCGCCGCAGAGTCCGCGCCGCCGGCCCTGGTCGACCCGGATGCCGAAGGATGCCCGCCGGAGCAACGCCGGGAGCTGCAGCAACAGCGGCTGGGCGAGCTGGTGGACCGACTTCTCCGGGCGGACGGCCTACAGGCCCAACGCCTGCGGAGCGCGGGAGTGGGGTCCGGCGCCGACATCGCCCTGGACGACCTGGCCAAGCTGCCGACGGTGACCAAGCAGGACCTGTGGGACAACTATCCGTGGGGCCTGCTCGCGGTGCGACAACAGGACGTGGTGTGCCTGCACGGCTCGTCCGGCACCAGCGGCCGCCCGACACTGGTGCCCTACACCGCGGTGGACGTGGCGATCTGGGCGGAGGTCATGGCGCGGGCGCTGGGCGGCGCCGGCGCGACGCGGTCCAGCGTGATCCAGGTGGCCTACGGCTACGGGCTGTTCACCGGCGGCCAGGGCATCCACCACGGCGGCATGCGGCTGGGCGCGACGGTGCTGCCGATGTCTGCCGGGATGACCGAGCGCCAGTTGCGGATGCTCGCCGACCTGCGCCCGGATGTGCTCTGTTGCACCCCGTCCTACGCGATCTACCTCGGCGAGGCGCTGCTGGCCGAGGGCGTCGCGCTGGGCACCGGGTCGCTGAAGGTCGGCATCTTCGGTGCCGAGCCGTGGACCGCGGCGATGCGCGACCAGATCGAGGCACTGCTCGGACTGCGCGCGCTGGACATCTACGGGCTGTCCGAGATCATCGGCCCCGGCGTGGCCTGCGAGTCGCTGGACTCCGACGGGCAGCTCAACGTCGCCGAGGACCACTTCTACGTCGAGGCGATCGACGCGGCGGGCCACCCGGTACCGGACGGCACCCCGGGCGAGCTGGTGTTCAGCACGCTGACCAAGACCGGCATGCCGCTGCTGCGCTACCGCTCCGGCGACATCGCAACACTGAGCGGCCCCGCCCCCGGATCGCCACGCACCCTGCGCCGGATGAGCAAGCTGCTCGGGCGCCGCGACGACATGCTGGTGATCCGGGGCGTGAACGTGTTCCCCACCGAGATCGAGGCCGTGCTGCTCGCCGACGAACGGATCGGCCCGCACTACCTGATCGTGGAGGACCGCAGGGTGCCGGCGCGCCCCGAGCTGCGGGTGGCCGTGGAGTCGGCGAGCGCGGCGGTGGACACCGTCACACTCGGCGACCAACTGGCGGCGGCATTGCGCGAGCGGCTCGGGGTCGGCTGCCTGGTGCGTGTGGTGGCCGCCGGCACCGTGCCACGCACCGAACTCGGCAAGGCACGCCGGCTCGAGCGCTGGACCGAGGGCGACGCCGTACCGGAACGCTGGCAGGTACTGCTCTAGGGATACCGGCTCGGCGCCCGCCGCCGAGGCTCTCCTCAGCGGCGGGCGCCGGAGCTCACTTGGTGATGCTGGTCAACCAGGTGTCGTCGGACAGGTCGGCCTTCTTGCCGTTCACCATCACCGTCGGGGTGCCGAACCCGTTCGAGCCCGGTGAACGCAGCGAGGCGTCCTTGGCCGCGCGCGAGGTCTCGTTGGTGACCGCCAGCTTGTACTTGCCGGTGATCACACACTGGTTGAAGCTCGCCGGCGGGGTGGCACCGGCCTTGGTCGCTTCGTCGATCAGCTGCTGGTCGGTGAGCCCGGCCGAGCCCTCGGCGGGCTGGTCGGTGAACAGCTGCTTGTGGTACGCGGGGAAGAAGCCGGCGTCGGCCGCGCAGATCGCGGCGCTCGCGGCCCGCAGCGAGTACCCGGTGGGGCTCGTCGCGCGGTTCAGGATGGCCACCGGGTGGTAGCGGACCTGAATCTTGCCGTCGTTGATCGCCTTGGTCAGGTCGCCGCCGGAGTTCGACTCGAACCGGCCGCAGATCGGGCAGAGGAAATCTTCGTAGACGTCGACGGTGTTCGCGGCCTGCTTGCCCGCGACGACCACCGCACCCTGGACCGCCGTGCTGTAGGTGGCGGCCACCTGCGTCTGCGAGCTGCTGCGCACCATGCTGATCGTCCAACCGATGAGCCCGGCTACCACCAGCACACCGATCACCACGTAGATGACCGTGCGACTGCCGCTCTTGGCTGCCACTTCAGGGACCTCCTCCGCCCACCGACTAGCGCTCGCCGCGAGTCAGTACGTCGTCCAGCGCCAACAGGGTGCGCGGACGGATCATCAACCAGGCCGCGAGGACGAGGAATCCAGAGTCCCGCAGCAGCTCAGTACCGTAGCTGGTCCTGTCCGGAGCAACATCACCGCCGCCCCCGAAGCAGCCGCAGTCGATCGAAAGGCCGCGTGCCCAGGCCTGCGCGACCCCGGCGATGAACACCAGCAGGAGCAGTCCCGAGAACGCCGCCACCAGCCGAGTACCCAGCCCCAACAGCAACAACAGCCCCAGCGCCAGCTCGAGGTACGGGAGCACGGCGGCCACCACGGCGACACCGGAGTCGGGCATCACGTTGTAGGCGCGCACCGCGACGTAGGTCTGGTCCGGGTCGGCGGCCTTGATCCCGCCGGACACCAGCCAGACGGCGGCCAGGCCGAGCCGCACGATCGTGCCCACAACGTCGAGCCACGAACGCCCACGCCCTTGATCAGTCAGCGCTTGGTCGCCCGGCACCGGGGCAGCCTAGTGATCGCCGCCGAGTGCCCGTCACCCACCTCCCGGTGCAGCTCAGCACAGCCTTGGAGGGGCCCAGGCAAGGCTCGCCAAAGTCCAGTTTGGACAGTCGGGGACGTACTATGGACACCGGAGGTGCGGCTATGGGCGGGATCAATCCCACTGACGTCACGCAGGGCCCCGAGGAGATCGGTCACGAGCACAACGACCTCTCCGGTGGCTGGCTGCGACCCGCCGTTTTCGGCGCGATGGACGGGCTGGTCACGAACATCGCGCTGGTGGCCGGTGTGGGCGGCGGCGGCGCGAGCGTGCGGACGATCGTGCTGACCGGTATGGCCGGGTTGGTGGCCGGCGCGTTCTCCATGGCGCTGGGCGAGTTCGCCTCGGTGGACACCCAGAACAACGCCGTGCAGGCCGAGGTCGCCGTGGAGCGCGAGGAGCTGCGCCGCCACCCGGACGCCGAGAAGGCCGAGCTGATCTTGATGTACCAGGGCATGGGGCTGTCCGAGGACATCTCCCGACGGCTGGCCGAAGAGGTGCACAACAACCCGGAGCTGGCGGTCCGCGAGCACATCACCGCGGAGCTCGGGGTCAACCCGGACGACCAGCCCTCCCCCTGGACGGCCGCCGTCTCCTCGTTCTTCTGCTTTGCGGTCGGCGCGCTGTTCCCGCTGCTGCCCTACCTGCTCGGCGCACACTCGTTGCTGGTCAGCCTCGCGGTCGGCGGTGTCGGGCTGTTCGCGGCCGGGGTCCTGGTGTCCCGGTTCACCGCCCGCAGCTGGTGGTTCAACGGGCTGCGCCAGCTGGCCTTCGGCGTTATCGCCGCCGGGGCGACCTTCATCGTCGGGTCGCTGATCGGCGTCGGCGGGGTCGGCTGAGCCGGCCGGCTACCGCGCCGACCCGTTGGCGGCCAGCCCGGCGAACAGGTCGCTCTCCCAGCCGTGCTCGCCCGCACCGGCCGGTCCGCGCTCGCCCCGGACCAGCCGGAAGTGCTCCACCCCGAAGTCGGGGAGCAGGCTCAGCTTGCCGAAGAAGCCGTTCTCGAGGTCGACCTGGCTGTAGTGCGCACGCAGCGCGGCCACCTTGCTGGCGGCATACTCGCGCCCGTCGACCTCGGCGGCGATCATCTCGTCCGACACCCCGGGCATGTCGTCCTCGATGTCGAAGCCGATGGTGGCCGCCAGCCGGCGCACCGACTCGCGCCGCAGCGCTGTCCAGTACACCTTCGGCACCTGCCACGGCTCGCCGAGCTCGGGCGCGTACCCGGGATCGGCGGCCGGATCCAGCGCGGCCATCGTGACCCGGTGTGCCTGGACGTGGTCGGGGTGGCCGTAGCTGCCGTTCTCGTCGTCGCTGATCACCACGGTCGGCCGCTCCCGGCGGAGCACCTCGACCATGGCGTGCACCGCCTCGCTCAGGTCGGCCCTGGCGAACGCCCTCGGATCCTCGTTCTCCGGGGTACCCACCATGCCGCTGTCCCACCAGCGACCGGCGCCGCCCAACCAGACGTGCCGGTGCACCCCCAGCTCGGCGAGCGCGGCGGCCAGCTCACCTTCGCGGTGCCGGCCGAGCGCCTCCGGCCCCTCTTCCCGCAGGTGGGCCAGCTTCTCGGAGACGATCTCGCCGCGCTCGCCCCGGGTACAGGTGACCAGGCACACCGAGGCGCCCTCGGCCGCGTACCGGGCCATCGTCGCCCCGGTCGGGATGGCCTCGTCGTCGGGATGCGCGTGCACCAGCACCATCCGGCGGAGATCCGAGGACTGCGCGGAAGGGTACGCCGGGGACAGCACGGGAGCGGGCACGGTCATGACACAGAGTTGACCACATCCGACCGACGACCCGGATCGCGAGCCGCCGGTTGCTCAGCGGCGTTGGCCCGTGGTGCGCGACACCGCGGCGATCAGCACGACGCCGAGGGTGGCCAGGACGGCGTCGGCGAAGATCTCGTGCCAGGTGAACCAGCCCGACCGGTTGATCGCGCGCCGGGCTCGCCATGATGCTGGCCGGCGCCGCCGAGATCAG
>DASYLM010000413.1:0-10757 GCA_036009565.1 Pseudonocardia sp.
CCGCACGGTCACCCCGATCTCCCCGGTCAACCGGTCGGCCAGCGTGCCGGCGTCGGGGTTCGCGTCCAGCGCCACCACCCGGTCGCCGCGGTGCTCGGCCAGCGTCAGGCCCAGCACCGCCGACACCGTCGTCTTGCCGACGCCGCCCTTGAGCGAGCTCACCGCGATCTGGTGCGCGCCGGGCAGGTGCCGGCGGACCCGGCGCAGCAGGATGTTGCGCGCCGCCTCCGCCTCGCTCACGCCGGGATTGATCCGGCCGCCGGAGGCGCTGTACACCGCGCGGCGCCAGCCGACCGTCGGGCGTTGCACCCTGGCCCGCACGATCGTGTCGTCGGTGAGGTCCGCCGCGCTGGAGTCGCCGCTGTGCGCGGAGCCGCTGCTGGCGGAGATGTTGTTGGGGGAGACCGGGGGCCGGCTCATCGGGTGGGAGGTCGTCACGTTGCTGTACCCCTCATCGGACATGGCGAACCGATGCTGATGCTTGGGCCACCAACTGCGCGGGTCGAAGGCGCCGGGGCCCAAGGTGCCATCCGGATAACGAGGCCTCGCCGCGGCCCAGCCGTCCGGTCCGGTGATCGGCGGACCGAGGTCGAAGGTCGGCACGTGGTGTTCCGGATGCTCGGTCCGGGTGGACTCGGGCTCTCTGCTCGTCACTGTGGCCTCCAGAGCGATCGCCCACCACCACTGTCTCCCTCCGCGATCGCCGGCGAACTGGGTGCCAGTTCGTTGACGGTGATCACTATAAACACGCGGAGGCGGTGAGCACCTGCCCGAGGAATCGACTGTATGGACCAATTCGTTAGGCCGCGCCTGCCCGTTCAGCCAGGAGGGTGTCAGTCGAGCAGATCCGCACCGATGCGGTCGCGTGGGCCGGCCTGCTCCGGGCGGCCCGACAGATCGCGTCGCGCACCCCGGTGCCCCCGCCCCCGCTGCACTGTCTGCAGCGTACGCGTCAGCGTGTCCTCGAAGCTGGTCAACGAGGACTCGATGTACTGGTCGCACTCGGCGCGCAGCCGGTCGGCCTCCCGCTCGCCCGCGTCGATGACCCGGCCGGACTCGATGTGCGCGGCCTGCACGACCTCGGTCTGTGCCACGAGGCGGGCCTGCTCGGCGCGTCCCTCGGCCACCGCGTGCTCGTAGTTGGCCCGGCCGGTCTCGGTGAGCCGCTCCGCCTCGACCCGCGCCCGTTCCACCAGATCCTGGTGCTGCGCCCGGGCGTCGGCGATGGTCCGCTCGGCCTCGTGGCGGGCCCGGGCGACGAGTTGCTCGGCCTCCGCGCTGGCCTGTGTCACCAGGCGTTCCGCTTCCGCGCGCGCGTCGCCGAGGAGCTTGTCCGCGTCCTGGTCGGCCTGCTCGGTGACCTCGTCGGCCCGCCGCTCGGCCGTGGACATCAGCTCGTCGCGGTGATCCAGCACGTCCTGTGCATCGTCCAGCTCGCCGGGCAACGCCTCGCGGAGCTCGTCGAGCAGGTCGAGCACGTCGCCCCGAGGAACCACACAGGTCGCGGTCATCGGCAGCCCTCGTGCTTCTTCAACCACCGTGACCAGCGCGTCGAGAGTTTCGAAGACCCGGTACACGACTGCCAGTGTGCCTGCCGGAGATCCCGAAACGGGGGATCCGCCGGCGGCCGCGTGTCCCAGTGCCTCCGGTCGGCCGCCAGCTCAGGACCGGTCGGTGTCGGCCAGTCGGTCGATCACCCGTTGGTTCACCGGGCCGGGCAGCAGGTGGGCCACGTCGCCGCCGAACCTGGCCACGTCCTTGACCAGCGAGCTGGCGATGAAGCTGTACTCCGGGCTGGTTGACATGAACAGCGTGTCCACCCCGGACAGCCGCCGGTTCATCTGCGCCATCTGCAGCTCGTAGTCGAAGTCGGTGACCGCGCGCAGGCCCTTCACGATGGCGTGGACGTCGTGCTCCCGGCAGAAGTCCACCAGCAGCCCGTGGAAGGACGTGACCTTCACGTTCGGCAGGTGCGCGGTGACCTCGCGGAGCATGTCGATGCGCTCCTCGACGGTGAACATGCCCCGCTTCTGGGGGTTCACCAGTACGGCGACGACGATCTCGTCGAAGAGGGCGGCCGTCCGCTCGATGATGTCCAGGTGGCCGTTGGTCACCGGGTCGAAAGAACCGGGGCAGACCGCCCGCCTCACCACCGTGGCCTCATGGGCGCGAACCGTAACAAAGACCCATGGACCTACCCCAGTGCAGCACCGTGTCACCGTAGCGACGATCACGCTCGGCGCGCAGCGGCTCCGGCCAGTCGAACGCCCCCGACCGGGCCGCCCGCTCGACCACCACCGTCGCCCCCACCGGCCCGTCGACCGTCGCCCCCGCCGGCCCGCTCCCCCCGCCGCTGCCCCCGCCGCCGGCTGCCCCGCCGACTGCGCAGCCGGCCAGCCAGCCGTGTGCCCAGGCGTCGCGCAGCCAGCCGGCGATCTCGGCGTCGGTAATCGCGTACGGCGGGTCGATCAGCACCACGTCGTAGGACCTCGGCGCCGGTCCGGCCAGCACCGACGCGGCCGTGGCCACCCGCAGCGTCGCCACCCCGGCCAGCCCCAGGTCGGCCAGGTTGCGGCGCAGGGTGGCGGCCGCCCGCTTGTCGGACTCGACGAACAGCGCGTGCGCCGCGCCCCGGGACAGCGCCTCGATGCCCAGCGCGCCGGAGCCGGCGCACAGGTCCAGCACCGCCGCGCCGCCCAGCCCCGGGCCGGCCTCCAGTGAGCTGAACAGCGCCTCGCGCACCCGGTCGGAGGTCGGCCGGGTGCCGTGGGGCGGCACCGCGATCCGGCGGCCACCCACCGCACCGGCGATGATCCTGGTCACGTCACGCCCGCACTGGTCGTGAGTGGACCACTCGCCGCCCACGGGTCATGACAGCTCCAGGAGCAGGTCGCCGCCCTCCACCTGCTGGACCGCGCCGATGGCCACCCTGGCCACCGTGCCGTCCTTGGGTGCGGTGATGCCGGCCTCCATCTTCATCGCCTCGATGGTCGCCACGGTCTGTCCCGAGCTGACCTTGTCGCCCTCGCCGACGGACAGCGTGACCACGCCGGCGAACGGCGCCGGCACGTGGTCGGAGTTGTTCTTCTCCGCCTTCTCCGCCGCCTTGACGTCGGTGGTGACGGAGTCGTCGCGCACCTGCACCGGCCGCAGCTGACCGTTGAGGGTCGTCACCACGGAGCGGAAACCGCGCTCGTCGGGCTCGGAGATGGCCTCGAGGCCGATCAGCAGGGTCACCCCGGGCTCGAGCTCGACCTCGTGCTCCCGCTCGGGTTCCAGGCCGTAGAAGAAGTCCTTGGTGGACAGCACGGAGGTGTCCCCGAACGACTCCCGGTGCGCCTCGAACTCCGCGGCGGGACCGGCGAAGAGCAGCCGGTTGAGCGTCGCGCGGGGTTGGTCGCGCAGGCCCCGGCGGTCCTCGATGCTCAGCTCGGGCACCTCCTTGGCCGGCGAACGACCCTCCAGCGCCCTGCTCCGGAACGGCTCCGGCCACCCGCCGGGCGGGTCGCCGAGCTCACCGCGCAGGAAGCCGATCACCGAGTCCGGCACGTCGAACCGGCCGGGGTCGGCCTCGAACTCCCCGGGGTCGACGTCCGCGCCGACCATGTGCAGCGCGAGGTCGCCGACGACCTTCGACGACGGGGTGACCTTGACCAGCCGCCCGAGCATCCGGTCGGCCGCGGCGTAGAAGTCCTCGATCTTCTCGAACCGCTCCCCCAGCCCCAGCGCGATCGCCTGCTGGCGCAGGTTGGACAGCTGCCCGCCGGGGATCTCGTGGTGGTAGACCCGCCCGGTCGGCGAGGCCAGCCCGGACTCGAACGGCGCGTAGACCTTGCGCACCGCCTCCCAGTAGGGCTCCAGGTCGCAGACCGCCTGCAGGTTCAGCCCGGTGCTGCGCTCGGTGTGGTCGGTGCCCGCCACCAGCGCGGACAGCGGCGGCTGCGAGGTGGTGCCGGCCATCGAGGCGACCGCGCCGTCCACCGCGTCCACCCCGGCGTCGATCGCGGCCAGCAGGGTGGCCAGCTGCCCGCCGGGGGTGTCGTGGGTGTGCAGGTGCACCGGTAGCGGGAACCGCTCGCGCAGCGCCGTGACCAGGGTGCGGGCGGCCGGTGGGCGCAGCAGCCCGGCCATGTCCTTGATGGCGAGCACGTGCGCCCCGGCGTCGACCATCTGCTCGGCGAGGCGCAGGTAGTAGTCCAGGGTGTAGAGCTTCTCCCCGGGGTCGGACAGGTCGGCGGTGTAGCACAGCGCGGCCTCGGCGATCGCCGTCCCGGTGTTGCGAACCGCCTCGATCGCCGGCCGCATCTGGGCCACGTCGTTGAGCGCGTCGAAGATCCGGAAGATGTCGATCCCGGTGCGCGCCGCCTCCGCGACGAAGGCGTCGGTCACCTCGGTCGGGTACGGGGTGTAGCCGACCGTGTTGCGCCCGCGCAGGAGCATCTGCAGGCACAGGTTCGGCACCGTCTCGCGCAGCGCGGCGAGGCGGTCCCACGGGTCCTCGGAGAGGAAGCGCAGCGCCACGTCGTAGGTGGCGCCGCCCCAGCACTCCAGGGACAGCAGCTCCGGCGCCATCCGGGCCATGTGCGGGGCCACCGCCAGCAGGTCGCGGGTTCGCACCCGGGTGGCCAGCAGCGACTGGTGGGCGTCCCGGAACGTGGTGTCGGTGACGCCGACCCGGGTCTGCTCCCGCAGCCGGGTGGCGAACCGCTCCGGCCCGAGCTCGGCCAGCAGTTGCCGGGAGCCGTCCGGTGCCGGTTGGCTCAGGTCGACCCTGGGCAGTTTGTCGGCCGGCTCGGCCACCGCCGGGCGGGCGCCGTGCGGCTTGTTCACCGTGACCCCGGCCAGGTAGCTGAGCATCCGGGTGCCCCGGTCGGCGGACTGCCGCGCGGTCAGCAGGTACGGCCGCTCCTCGATGAACGAGGTGGTGATCCGGCCGGCCTGGAAGTCCTCGTCGGCCAGCAGCGCCTGCAGGAACGGGATGTTGGTCGACACGCCGCGGACCCGGAACTCGGCGACCGCCCGGCGGGCCCGGCGCACGGCGGTGGGGAAGTCGCGGCCCCGGCAGGTCAGCTTGGCCAGCATGGAGTCGAAGTGGGCGCTGACCTCGGCACCGGTGTGCACGGTGCCGCCGTCCAGGCGTACCCCGGACCCACCCGGTGAGCGGTAGGTGCTGATCACCCCGGTGTCCGGGCGGAAGCCGTTGGCCGGGTCCTCGGTGGTGATCCGGCACTGCAGCGCGGCGCCGTGCAGCACGATGGTGTCCTGGCTCAGCTCCAGGTCGGCGAAGGTCTCGCCGGCGGCGATGCGCAGCTGCGAGCTCACCAGGTCGACGTCGGTGACCTCCTCGGTGACCGTGTGCTCGACCTGGATCCGGGGGTTCATCTCGATGAAGACGTGGTTGCCGTCCTCGTCCAGCAGGAACTCCACGGTGCCGGCGTTGCGGTAGCCGATGGAGCGGGCGAAGGCCACCGCGTCGGCGCAGATCCGCTCCCTGAGCGCGGGGTCGAGGTTCGGCGCCGGGGCGATCTCCACGACTTTCTGGTGCCGGCGCTGCAGCGAGCAGTCCCGCTCGAACAGGTGCAGTACCTCGCCCGCCGCGTCGGCCAGCACCTGCACCTCGATGTGCCGGGGGTTGACCACGGCCTTCTCCAGGAACATCCGGCTGTCCCCGAACGCCGACTCGGCCTCCCGCATGGCGGCCTCCACCGCCTCGCGCAGGTCACCGGCCGACTCCACCCGCCGCATGCCCCGGCCGCCGCCGCCGGCGACCGCCTTGACGAACACCGGGAACCCGATGTCCTCGCCCCGCCCGATCAGCTCGTCGACGTCGGTGGACGCCTCGCTGGAGGCCAGCACCGCCACGCCGGCCTCGCGCGCCGCGGCGATCGCGCGGGCCTTGTTGCCGGTCAGCTCCAGGACCTCGGCGGGCGGCCCGACGAAGGTGATGCCGGCGTCCGCGCAGGCCTGCGCGAGCTCCGGGTTCTCCGACAGGAAGCCGTACCCCGGGTAGACCGCGTCCGCGCCGGCCCTGCGGGCGGCCCGGACGATCTCGGACACCGACAGGTAGGCGCGCACCGGGTGGCCCGGTTCGCCGATCTGGTACGACTCGTCGGCCTTGAGCCGATGCAGTGAATTGCGATCCTCGTGCGGGAACACCGCCACGGTGCCGATGCCCAGCTCATAGGCGGCGCGGAAGGCACGGATCGCGATCTCCCCCCGGTTCGCCACCAGCACCTTGCGAAACATGTCTCCTCCAGAAGTGCCGATCGGGCTACCGTGGGGAAAGCTCATCACACGCCGCCACGGCCCGCACGGAGGCCATCCGCTGATGACCAGATGCCACCCGAGGGGGTCGCTCCGTGGGAGCGGCTACCGCCGCCGGTCCATCCGCCCCGCCCGCCTGCTGCTGTTCGCCCTGCTGGGCGCGGTCCTGCTGGGCAGCGCGGAGATCACCTTCCCGCTGCTGATCGCCGCGATGCTGGTCGGCGGCACCGTGGTGCTGTTCCGAGCCGCCGGCGCGACCCGGCGGCAACAGCAGTGGCAGCAGCAGTGGCAACAGCAGTGGCAGCAGCAGTGGCAGCAGCAGGGGCGGGCCGAGCAGGCCTGGTTCCCGCCGCCGGCCGTCCCGGTGCCGGGCCCCCGCACCGCGCCGGACTGGCGGGGCGAGTGGCGGGCGGCGCGCCGGCGGTTCGACGCGCTGCGCGGTGAGTACGCCGGCTTCGAGTGCGACCCGCTGGCGGTGCTGCGGCTGCCCGCGCTCGCCGATGTCACCGTGCCGGCCACCGCGCGCTTCGTGGACGCGTTCGCCGAGGCACAGGCGCTGGACACCGACGGCGTGCCACCGGTCGGGCACGCCGCGAAGTTCCGGCTCGCGGTCGACCGGGCGTGCCGGTCCTGGCAGGCCGCCCGGGATGCCGCCGACCGGATCAGGCTGGCCGGGCTTTCCCCGGCGGAGCGCTCGTCGGTGCAGCGGGTGATCAAGCTGCTCACCATGGCGAACGCGAGCGGGAACGACGCCGAGCGGCTCGCCGCGTACGCCAAGGCCCGCGCCGAGCTGGCCCGCCTGGAGCGCGCCGGCCGGATCCACCTGCCCAGAGCGGCGGTTGCCGCTCTGGACGCCTCGGCCCGCACCGGGCTGCCGGCCGGTTTCGCGGTACCGGGCGTGCCCGGGGTGGCGGAGTCGGCCACCGCACCGGAGGCGGAGCCCGCGTAGGGCGCCGGACGCGGGAGGTGCCGGCTCCGTTGTCGAGCTGCACGAGAGGCAGGTCGCGAGCGCGAAAAGCCTGCCTGCAGTGCAGCTCGGTAACCAGGAGCAGGAGCGTCAGGCCTTCTCGAGGTACTCCGCGCGCTCCTCGTCGACGATCTCGGCGACCATGGCGGCCAGCCCGGGGTGCTCGGTCAGCGCCGGGTCCTCGGCGACCAGCTCCCAGGCCCGGTCCCTGGCCTCGGAGATGGTCCGCTCGTCGCGCAGCAGCGACAGCAGCCGCAGCCCGGAGTTGCGGCCGGACTGCGCGGCGCCCAGCACGTCGCCCTCCCGGCGCAGCTCCAGGTCGTGCCGGGCCAGCTCGAAACCGTCCGTGGTGGAGGCCACCGCGTCGAGGCGTTCCCGCGCGGTGGTGCCCGGCGGCGAGTCGGTGACCAGCAGGCACACCCCCGGCGCCGAGCCCCGCCCGACCCGCCCGCGCAGCTGGTGCAGCTGGGACAGCCCGAACCGGTCCGCGTCCATGATCACCATGGCGGTGGCGTTGGGCACGTCCACCCCGACCTCGATCACCGTGGTGGCCACCAGCACGTCCAGCTCGCCGGCGGCGAACGCGCGCATCACCGCGTCCTTCTCGTCCGACGGCAGCCGCCCGTGCAGGACCCCCAGCCGCAGCCCGGCCAGCGGCCCCTCGGCGAGCATCGGTGCCACGTCGGCCACCGCGAGCGGCGGGCGGCGCTTGCCGTCGTCGCCGTCGGCGCCCTCGTCCTCCGGCTCGAGGTCGGTGTCCTCCAGCGCGGCCGACCCGGGCGCCGCGCCGTCCTCGCCGATCCGTGGGCAGACCACGAACGCCTGGTGCCCGGCGGCGACCTCCTCGCGCAGCCGGTGCCAGGCCCGCTCGAGCCAGGCCGGTTTCTCCCCCACCGGGATGACCGTGGTGGCGATCGGCGAGCGCCCGCGCGGCAGCTCGCGCAGCGCGGAGATCTCCAGGTCGCCGTACACCGTCATGGCCACCGTGCGCGGGATCGGTGTCGCGGTCATCACGAGCAGGTGCGGGGTGGTGCCCTGGCCGCCGTCCCGACTGCGCAGCGCGTCCCGCTGCTGCACGCCGAACCGGTGCTGCTCATCCACCACCAGCAGCCCGAGGTCGGCGAACTCCACCCGGTCCTGGATCAGCGCGTGGGTGCCGACCACGATCCCGGCACTCCCGGAGACCGCGTCCAGCAGGGCCTGCTTGCGCGCCTTGGCCGGCAGCGAGCCGGTGAGCAGCGCGATCCGGGTGGCCCGCTCCGCGCCATCCAGCTCGCCGGCTTTCCCGAGCGGCCCGAGCAGCTCGCGCAGCGTCCTGGCGTGCTGGCCGGCGAGCACCTCGGTGGGGGCCAGCATCGCGGCCTGCCGGCCCGAGTCGGCGACCCGCAGCATGGCGCGCAGCGCGACGATGGTCTTGCCGGCGCCGACATCGCCCTGCACCAGGCGGTTCATCGGGTGCTCACCGGCCAGGTCGCGGGTGATCACCTCACCCACCTCGACCTGCCCGTCGGTCAGGGTGAACGGCAGCTGCGCGTCGAACTCGTCGAACAGCCCGCCGGGCACCGGCGGGCAGGCCGGGGCCGGTCGGCTCAGCGCGGCCAACCGGCGCTGGGCCAGCGCGAGCTGCACGGCCAGCGCCTCGTCCCAGACCAGCCGTTCCCTGGCCCGCCGCCAGTCGGAGTCCTTGCCGGGCAGGTGGATCCCGCGCAACGCGTCGCCGAGGCCGGGCAGGCCGCGCTCGGCCAGCAGCGCCGCCGGCACCGGGTCGGTCGGGTCGTCGATCATCTCCAGCACCTGCCGGACGCACCGGGCGATCTTCCAGGACTGCAGCTTGATGGTCGCCGGGTAGATCGGCAGCAGCGCACCGGCGAACTGGTCCACCGCGCCGGCGTCGTCATCGTCCTCGCCGAAGATCATCATGTCCGGCTGGGTGAGCTGCAGCTTGCCCCGGAACGCGGTGACCTTGCCGGAGAACATCCCGACCTTGCCGGCCACCAGGCTGCCCTGGAACCGCCGGTTGAAGAACGTGCAGCTCAGGGTGCGCCCACCGGAGGCGATCACCACCTCCATGATGGTGCCCCGGCGCTGGCGCATCGGCCGGCTGGACACCGAGCGGATCTCCGCCATCACCGTCACGTGCTCGCCGAGCTGGAGGCTGGCGAGGTCGGTCAGCTTGCCCCGCTCGGCGTAGCGGCGGGGGTAGTGCCGCAGCAGCTCGCCGACCGTGTGCAGGTCCAGCTGCGCCGCGAGCGCGGTCGCCGCGGCCTGCCCGACGAGCGGCTTGAGCGGGCTGTCCAGATCGGTCATGGCCGTCATTCCACCCCCAGCTGGACCGGCCGCCCGACCGGGCCGCCCCGATACCGCACCACTTCGACCTCCGGGTGGGTGTGCCGCAGGTGGCCGACGAGCAGTTCGCCCAGCTCGTCGGTGCCGCCCTGGCCGTTCTGTCCGAGCAGCACGGTCACCAGTTCGCCCCCCGTCGTCAGCATCCGGTCCGCGAGCTGGCAGGCGGCGGCCGCCAGGTCGTGCTCGATGAGAACCACCTCGCCGTCGACCAGCGCGAGCACGTCACCCGCGTAGCAGCGGCCGACCCAGGTCAGCGCCTCACCGGTGGCGATCTGCACCACCCCGGTGCGGGTCGCGGCCGCCGCTTCGGCCATCGCCACCACGTCGTCGCCGGCCCGGCGCCGCGCGTCGTGCACGGCCAGCGCGGCCAACCCCTGCAGCACCGACGAGGTGGGTACCACCACCACCTCCACACCGGCCGCCCTGGCCACGTCGGCGGCCTCCTCGGCGACCGCGGTCAGCTCGATGTCGTTGGGCAGCACCACGACGTGCCGGGCCCGGGTGCCGGCCACCGTCGCCGCGATCTCGCCGGGGCCCGGTGGCTGCTCCGGGGCCGCCACCAGCGCGGTCACCCCGTCGGCCCGGACCAGCGCGGCGACCGGTTCGCCGCTGACCACCGTGACCACCGCCCTGGCCAGCCGGAACCGCCCCGCGTCGGCGCCGGCCCCGAGCAGCGCGGACTGCTGGTCGTCGAACCGGACCACGGTGATCCGGTACGGCCGCCCGGCCTCCACGCCCGCCTCGATCGCGGCCCCGATGTCGGTGCAGTGCACGTGCACGTTCCACTGGCCGGCGGCGCCGGGCTGACCGTCGCCCACCACGGCCACCGAGTCGCCCAGCTCGTCGAGCCGGGCGCGCAGCGCGTCGACCCGCTCGGCGGAGCTGCCCTCCAGCAGGTACATCACCTCGTAGTCGAACTCCGCCGACCCGGACTCCCGGTCGGCGGTCAGCGACCCCCGGTCCCTGGAGTGCCACCTGGAGTCGAGGGTCTCCGATCCGCCCGGGACCGCGGCGCCGGACACGGCGGCGGACACCGCGGCGGACACGGCGCCGGACACGGCGCCGGACACGGCGGTGCCGCCGGGGCGCCCGTTGACCACGCCGGACAGCGCATCGAGCAGCAGCGCGAGCCCACGCCCACCGGCATCGACCACACCGGCCCTGGCCAGCACCGGCAGCT
>DASYLM010000414.1:0-12936 GCA_036009565.1 Pseudonocardia sp.
GCCGGGCAATCTTCCGGGGGGCCGGCAGCGGAAGCGAGGCGCTCATGGTGGCGACTGTGACCTCGGGCGCTGTACCGCCGGTATGCCGAAGCTATGCGCCCGCTGTGCGAGCCTGGCACCCTCTCAGCCTCGCGCCGCCGAGCCAGCCGCGTCCGATTCCCGCATGGAGTGAACGTCATGCTGGTTCGATCATGGAGATGGCCGGCGTCAGGTCCGGTTGATCACTCGGGTCCCGGCGGACGCAGCGGGCGCTGTGGGTGGGAGCGGAGTGGCTGGGCTAGCGGGCCCGCCAGTAGCCGGTGGCGTACACCATGCGGCGGGTCAGGCCGCGCTCGTCGAGCAGGTGTGCGCGGATGTCGCGGACCGCCCCGGCCTCGGCGGACAGCCAGGCCTGGCACCGCCCGGCTTCGACGCCCGGCGGCAGCTCCGCCGAGGTCACCGCCTCGATCAGCGGCTGACCCGGCGGCCGCTCGCCCCGGTGCAGCCAGTGCACGCGGGTGCCCCCGCCGGTGGGGAGCTGCTGTTCCTCGGCAACGTCCGCGACCTCGATGAACACCTCCACCGGGACACCGGCGGCGACACCCACCGAGTCGCCGGCCGAGTCGCTGTCCGAGTCGCCGGCCGAGTCACTGTCCGAGTCACTGTCCGCACTGAGCGCCTCGAGAACGGTGGCGATCGCCGGCAGCGCCGACTCGTCGCCGATCACCAGGTGTGCGCGTGCGGTGGGGTCGGGCCGGTAGCGCCCGCCGGGGTCGGACACGCCGACCCAGTCACCGGGCTCGGCGGCGGCGGCCCAGGCGGCGGCCGGACCGTGCGCGCCGTGCAGCACGAAGTCCACGTCCAGCTCACCGGCGGCGGCGTCGAACCGGCGCACCGTGTAGCTGCGGATCACCGGCCGGGGCTCGCCGGGCGGCCAGACCGGCCCGCCGGAGGAAGCGCGGGGCATCGCCGGGCGCCGCTGGCCGGGCATCGGGAAGAACAGTTTGATGCGCTGGTCGGGGCCGGTACCGGGGAACCCGGCGAGCTCGTCGCCGCCGAGAGTCACCCGGGTCATCCTCGGCGTGACCAGATGGGTGCGCAGCACCTGGAGGGTGCGGTGCCCGGTGTGTACCGGGGCGGGATCAGTGCCGGACATCGAGCCCATTCTCGCAGCTCACCGTCACGGCGCGGCGGCCAGGCCGACCGCCGGCGGCTCACCGCGGCGTGGTGGCGCCGAGCCCGGACCAGACGAGGTCCATCAGGTACTCGGTGGCCTGCTCGGCGCTGACGTCGCCGCGCCGGCCGCGCCAGAGCGCCAGTCGCTCGCTCGCTCCGACGATCACCTGTGCGTAGGCCTCCAACCGCAGCGCGTCGGCGCCCGGGGCCTGGGCGTTGAGCAGTCCGGTGACGAACCCGGTCTGTTGGTTGCGGATGCCCTCCACGGCCTCGGCCGCCGAGCCGATCGGGGTGGCGGCCTCTTCGTAGAGCAGCGTGGCGGCCCCGCCCTGGGAGTCCAGGAAGTCGAAGAACGCCCGGAACCCCCGCCGGACCATGTCCTCCGGGTTGCTCGCGCTGCCGGCCGCCTTCGTAGTGACCTCGAGCAGCTCGGTGCGGGCCCGCGCGATGCAGGCCAGCAGCAGACCCTCCTTCGAACCGAAGTGGTCGTAGAGCACCGGCTTGGTGACGCCGACCCGCTCGGCGACCGCGTCCATCGACGCCGCCTGATAGCCGCGTTCGGCGAACACCGTGCTGGCCGCGTCCAGGATCTGCTGCTCCCGCTCCGCCCGGCTGACCCGGCGCCGGACCGGCTTCCCCACCTGCATCGGATAACCCTACCGCAAGTAACTTACTCATGGTAGGTTACCGTCAGTAAGTTACCGCCGGTAACTTAACCAGCAGGTGGCGCGGGAGGAGCGGGACATGCGGAAATCGGTGGTCATCATCGGCAGCGGCTTCGCCGGGTTGGGCATGGCGATCCAGCTGGCCGAACAGGGCCGGGAGGACTTCGTGGTGCTGGAGAAGGCGGACAGCCTCGGCGGCACCTGGCGGGACAACACCTACCCGGGCTGTGCCTGCGACGTGCAGTCACACCTGTACTCGTACTCCTTCGCGCCGAACCCGAACTGGACCCGGATGTTCGCCCGGCAGGACGAGATCCGGGGCTACCTGGAGGATCTGGCGGACCGCTACCGGCTGCGCGACCGGATCCGCTACGGCGTGACCGTGACCGGTGCGGAGTTCGATGCGGCCGGGGGCGGCTGGACCGTGCACACCGCGAGCGGCGAGACCATCGAGGCCCGCTTCGTGGTGTGGGGGACCGGTGCGCTGCACGAGCCGTCGGTCCCGGAGATCGAGGGGCTCGAGCGGTTCTCCGGTCGGGTGTTCCACTCCGCGAACTGGGACCACGGCCACGACCTGGCCGGGCGCAAGGTCGCGGTCATCGGCACCGGCGCGAGCGCGATCCAGTTCCTGCCGAAGGTGGCTGAACAGGCGTCCGAGCTGACCCTGTTCCAGCGCACCCCGCCGTGGATCCTGCCCAAGCTGGACCGGTCGATCAGCTCGTTCGAGCGCTGGGCGTTCCGCACCTTCCCGCCGCTGCAGCGGCTCTACCGGGCGTCGATCTACGCGCGGCTGGAGGGGCGCGTGTTCGGCTTCCGGCACCCGAGGGTGATGACCGGGCTGCAGGCGCTGGCCAAGGCACACATCCGGCGCGGCATCGCCGACCCGGAGCTGCGGGCCGCCGTCACGCCGGACTACACCCTGGGCTGCAAGCGGGTGCTCATCTCCAACGACTACTACCCGGCGCTGGCCAGGGACAACGTCGATGTGGTCAGCGACGGTATCGAGCGGGTCACCGAGCGTGGGGTGGTCACCGCCGACGGTGTCGAGCACGAGGTCGACACGATCATCTTCGGCACCGGGTTCAAGGTGGCCGACAGTTTCGCCCAGCTGGCCATCACCGGCCGGGACGGGGTCAAGCTCACCGACGCCTGGCGGGGCGGCTCCGAGGCGTTCCTCGGTACCACGGTGGCCGGGTTCCCGAACCTGTTCCTGCTGGTCGGGCCGAACACCGGGCTCAGCCACAGCTCGATGGTCTACATGATCGAGTCGCAGGTGGCCTACGTGCTGGACTGCCTGCGGCTGCTGGACTCGGCGGGCGCGCGGGTACTGGACACCCGCCCGGAGCGCCAGGCCGACTACAACGCCGAGCTGCACGAGCAGCTGGCCACCGGGGTGTGGCAGCGGGGTGGGTGCCGCAGCTGGTACCTGGACGAGAACGGGGTCAACCGCACCCTGTGGCCGGACTTCACCTTCCGGTTCCGCCGGCGCACCCGCCACGCCGACCCGGCCGACCACGAGATCCTGGTCTGACCGGGGCAATCTCAGATCGCGTCGACAGCGGACCGGGCGGCGGGTGAGGATGGCGGTATGGCCGTCTCTCTCGCCGACACCGACACCGACGCCGTTCCGCCCGTCGTCACCGCGCTGCGGGCCGTGCTGCCCGCCGACCGGATCCTCACCGACCCGGACCTGACCTCCGGATACGCGCACGACGAGGCGGAGTGGGCGCCCCGAGGCCGGCCGGCGGCGGTGGTCCGGGCCAGGGATACCGCCGAGGTGGCGGCCACCGTGCGGGCCTGTGCCGGGCTGGGGGTGCCGGTGGTGCCGCGCGGCGCGGGTACCGGGCTGTCCGGCGGGGCGAACGCGGTGGACGGCTGCGTGGTGCTCAGCCTCGAGGCGATGCGCTCGATCCTGGAGATCAACCGGGGCGAGCGGCTGGCCGTGGTGCAGCCCGGCGTGGTGAACGACGAGCTGCGTGCGGCGGTCGCCGAGCAGGGCCTCTGGTACCCGCCGGACCCGGCCAGTGCGCCCTGGTCGACCATCGGCGGCAACGTTTGCACCAACGCCGGCGGACTGTGCTGCGTGAAGTACGGCGTGACCAGGGACTACGTGCTCGCCCTCGAGATCGTCACCGCCACCGGCGAGGTGGTCCGGCTGGGTCGGCGCACCGCGAAGGGCGTCGCCGGCTACGACCTGGTCGGGCTGCTGGTCGGCTCCGAGGGCACCCTGGCGGTGATCACCGAGGTGACCGTCAAGCTGCGGCCGCTGCGCACCGCGCCGACCCGCACCGTGGTCGGCTTCTTCGACTCGCTCAGCGCGGTCGGTGATGCGGTTGCCGGGGTGACCGACGCCGGGCTGCAGCCGGCCATCTTCGAGCTGATCGACCGGCACTGCCTGCGTGCGGTGGAGGAGTGGAAGCACATGTCGCTGCCGGTCGACGCGGCGGCGCTGCTGTTGGCCCAGTCCGACCTGGCGGGCCCGGCCGGCGAGGCCGAGACGGCGGCGATCCTGGCCGAGTTCGAGAAGGCCGGCGCGCGGGACGCGATGGCCTCCACCGACCCGGTCGAGGCCGAGGCGCTGTTCGACGCCCGCCGGCTGGCCTACCCCGCGCTGGAGCAGCGCGGTGACGCCGTCCTGACCGAGGACGTCTGCCTGCCCCGGGGCATGTTGGCCACGATGCTGGCGCGCATCGAGCAGATCGCCGAGCGGCACCAGGTGCAGATCGCCAACGTGGCGCACGCCGGGGACGGCAACCTGCACCCGTTGATGATCACGCCGCAGGGCGACGAGGAGGCCAAGCTGCGGTCCCAGGCGGCCTTCGAGGAGATCGTGGACACCGCGATCGAGCTCGGCGGCACGGTGACCGGCGAACACGGCGTTGGCCTGCTCAAGCGCCGCGGTATGCAGCGCGAGCTGGGCCCGGCCGCGGTCGCGCTGCAGCGCGCGGTCAAGGCGGCCTGGGACCCGGACGACCTGCTGAACCCCGGCAAGGTCGTCGGCTGAGTCGCCGGCTGAACACTGGCTGAGTCGCCGGCTGGGTCGTCGGCTGAACACTGGCTGGGTCGCCGGCTGGGTCGCCGGCCGAGTCGTCGCGCTGCCCGCCTGAGTCCGGGGCGCCCGAGCCCGGCGCGGTCTGTGCCGGGTGTCCCGCCGGAGCCGGAGCGTTGCTCGGCCGGCGACGGTACGGCATACCACCGAACGCCGGTACCGGCGTGCGCGGACGCTGCCACGAAGCCCGGCACGGCGGCATCGACCCCTCCGAGTGCCTTTGGTCGCGCACAGCAACCGGACGATGGTCCAATCGGATTATCGTCGTTGAAACGCAAGATCGAAGTAACGATTCCCTTGTCGTGGCGTCGAAAGCGAACGTAATCTGATGAAGACCGCCGCGGAGCCCGTGATTAGTCGAGGTCACGCAAGTGGTCGAGCGGACACTCAGTCCCGCGCACCTTTATGACGTCGGCTCGTTGGGTTCGAGCCGTACTGGGGGTATTGTGCCAACCCGAAGTCTTTATCAGATTCTCGCGACCGCTCGGCGTGACAATTACCCAGCATTGATGGTAGATATCAAACGACGATCCCCTCGGGATGGGGAGCTCATTTCCGAGGCGCGGTTCGATTCCTATGTTCGGTCGCTCGGCGAGGCCGGGGTGCCGGCGCTGTCGATGCCGACCGATGCCGCGCACTTCGGCGGGAGCGTCGAGCTGGCGCGCCGGGTCACGCGGCTCTGCGAGGTGCCGCTGATGCGGAAGGAGTTCTTCACCTCGGTCGGGCAGATGGACGAGTCGCGCGCGGCGGGCTTCGACGCCGTGCAGCTGTCGCTGGGCACCATTCCCGATCCGGCGCTGTTCGATGCGATGCGCTCGCGGGCCGAGGCGATCGGGCTCGAGGTGGTGATCGGCGTGCACGGCAGGGCACAGCTGGACCGGGCGATCGCGCTCGGCGCCGACGCGATCGGGCTCAACAACCGCGACATCGCCGCCCTGGAGCTCGACGGCGGCACGGTCGGCGCCAGCGAGTCACTGATCCCACTGGTGCCGCGGGGCGTGCTGGTCATTTCGGAGAGTGGCCTGGTCTCGGCCTCGGATGTGCACCGGGCCGCTCAGGCCGGCGCGAACGCGGTGCTCATCGGTACCGCGGCGGCGAAGAGCCCGGACCCGGTCGGCTGGCTGCGGTCGCTCCGGGAACCTGTGCGGTCGAGCTGAGCGCGGATCGGCTCGGCGCCCTGCTGCGCGCCGGGCCCGAGCGGGAGCGGTTGCTGGTGGTCTATCTGACCCTGGGCGACCCGCTGACCTCGGGGCCGCCGGACCTCGCTCCGGTGATCGCGCGCGCCGGCGTCGATGTCCTCGAGCTGGGTATCCCGACGCCGCAGGCACGCCCGAGGGGAGCGGCGATCGGCGCGTCGTTCGAGCGCGCCCGGGGGATCGGGCTGGCCCGGGTGTGGGCCGAACTGGGCGAACTGCGCCGGCGCCTGCCGTCGACGCCGCTGATCCTGCTGACCTATCCGGAGACGGTGGCCGACATCGGCTGGGCGCGGCTGCTGGCCGAGTCGGTCCGGCTCGGGGTGGACGGAATGGTGCTCACCGAGCCGACCGCCGAGGCGCTGGGCGAGGTGTCGGCGGCCGGCCTGAACGCGATTCCACTGATACGGCCGACAACCGACCGGGATACGGCCGGCCGACTCGAGGATTGTGCCACTGATTTGACCTATAGGGCACTGGCGGCGGGAACCGGTGCGACGTTGGACCGCGAAGTGGTGGCCCGGCGCACCGCTGAGCTCGCCGCCGACTCGGTGAAACCCTTTATCGTCGGATTCGGTATGAGAAATGAGCGTGATATACGCACGGTTGCGCCGCATGTTGCGGGTGTGGTGATTGGTAGTGAGTTCCTTATCCGCATTTCCGCGGTGGCCGCCAATGATCGTACGAGGTATGCTGAGAAACTAATTCAACGCTGGAAGAGCGCCACGGTGGCCGGTGCGGCGGTCGATGGGCGCACCGAGCCGTAACCCATCTATATTCCGGATGACATTGATCCGAAACAGACATTCGGTGAGCTAACAACATGCCTAGCGCCCCCAGTGTGGACGGTCTGCATCGCTCGGTGGTCGTGATCGGCGGTGGCCAGGCCGGGCTCTCCATGAGCTACTGCCTGATGAACCGCGCCATCGACCACCTGGTGCTGGAACGGGAGCAGGTCGGGCACGAGTGGGCCAACCGGCGGTGGGAGACGTTCTGCCTGGTCACGCCGAACTGGCAGTGCCAACTGCCGGGGTTCGGCTACCAGGGCGACGACCCCGACGGGTTCATGCTCCGGGACCAGATCGTGGCCTACCTGCGGGCCTATGCGAGGTCCTTCGAGCCGCCGTTGGCCGAAGGGGTCAGCGCGACCCGGCTGCGCCAGGAGGCCACCGGCGGCTTCTCCATCGAGACCAGCGCGGGGCGGCTCACGGCCGACCAGGTCGTGCTGGCGACGGGGCCGTACCAGGTGCCGTTGCGGCCCCGGCTGGCCGACCGGCTGCCCGATGAGCTGGTTCAGGTGCACTCTTCGGAGTACCGCCAGCCCGACCAGCTGCCGCCGGGCGAGGTGCTGGTGGTCGGGACCGGGCAGTCCGGCTGCCAGATCGCCGAGGACCTGCACCTGGCTGGCCGGCGGGTGCACCTGGCGGTGGGCAGCGCGCCCCGGGTGGCCCGCACCTACCGGGGGCGGGACGTGGTGGCCTGGCTGGCGGACATGGGCTACTACGCCAAGAGCATCAGCGATTTCGCGGACGCGGACTCGGTGCGGTTCCGGGCCAACCACTACGTCACCGGCCGCGACGGCGGGCACGACATCGACCTGCGCCAGTTCGCCGCCGAGGGCATGCGGCTCTACGGCCGGCTGCTGGACGTGCGCGGCGGGCGGCTGAGCTTCGACACCGACCTGGCGAAGAACCTGGACTCGGCGGACGCGGTGTCCGAGGGGATCAAGGACTCGATCGACGGTTACCTGGCGTCGGCCGGCATCGACGCGCCCACCGAGGCCCGCTACCAGCCGGTCTGGCAACCCGACCAGGAGCCGACCGAGCTCGACCTGGCCGGCAGCGGGATCACCTCCGTGGTGTGGAGCACCGGGTTCGGCCGGGACCACCGCTGGATCGACGTGCCCGTATTCGACGGCCGGGGCTACCCGACACACCTGCGCGGGGTGACCAGTTGCCCCGGGCTGTACTTCCTCGGGCTGCCCTGGCAACACAGCTGGGGGTCCGGCCGGTTCTGCGGGGTGGCCACCGACGCCCGGTACCTGGCGGACCAGGTCGTGTCGCTCCGGTTGACCGGCGGCGGCCACGACGTGCGCTGGCTGGCCGGCACCCCGGCCAGCACCTACCCCAGCGACGACGACTGGATCGCCCCGCGCACGGTGGCCTGACCCGTCCGTCGGGCATCATGGGTCGGTGGCCACCCGTGACCCGGTCGTCGACCTGCGGCGCATCGCGTTCCTGCTGGAGCGGTCGCACTCCTCGACCTACCGGGTGCGCGCTTTCCGCACCGCCGCCGCGGTGCTGTCCGGCCGCGACGACCTGGACAGCCTGGCCAAGGGACCAGGGCTGACCAAGCTCAAGGGTGTCGGCGACACCACGGCCCGCTGCGTGCTGCAGTCGCTGGCCGGCGAGGAGCCGGAGTACCTGCGCGAGCTGGAGGCGGAGGCGGTCTCGGGCTCGGCGTCGGCCGGCGGTTCTGGTTCCGGTTCCGGGTCCGGTGGGTCCACGATCCCGGCGATTCCCGAGCTGGTGGGGGACGGCGCCGCGCTGCGGGCCGCGTTGCGCGGTGACTGCCACACCCACTCCGACTGGTCCGACGGCGGCTCGCCGATCGAGGAGATGGCGCTGACCGCCCGCGACCTCGGTCACGAGTACCTGGTACTGACCGACCACTCGCCCCGGCTGACCGTGGCCAACGGGCTGTCCGCCGAGCGGCTGCGCCGGCAGCTGACCGTGGTGGCCGAGCTGAACACCCGGCTGGCCCCGTTCCTCATCCTGACCGGGATCGAGGTCGACATCCTGGACGACGGCGCGCTGGACCAGTCCGAGGAACTACTGGCGTCACTGGACGTCGTGGTGGCCTCGGTGCACTCGAAACTGCGGATGCCGGCGGCGGAGATGACCGAGCGGATGCTCACCGCCGTGGCCAACCCGCACGTGGATGTCCTCGGACACTGCACCGGGCGGATGGTGACGGGCAACCGCAAGCGCCCGGAGTCGGAGTTCGACGCGGCGGCGGTGTTCGAAGCCTGCGCCGAGTACGGGGTGGCGGTCGAGGTGAACTCCCGCCCGGAGCGGCTGGACCCGCCGAAGCGGCTGCTCCGCCAGGCAGTTGCCGCCGGCTGCCGGTTCTCCGTCGACACCGACGCGCACGCACCCGGACAGCTCGACTGGCTGCCCTACGGCTGCGCCAGGGCCGCCGACTGCGAGGTGCCCCCGGACCGGGTGCTCAACACGCTGACCGCCGCCCAACTGCTCGACTGGACCCGCCGCAACCACTGACCCCGCATCGCCTACCTTCCGCGAGTCGGGGATTCTGTCAGCGCGAGTCGGGGATTCCGTCAGCGCGAGTCGGGGATTTTGTCAGTACTCGTAGGCCTCGACCGGCTCGGGGATCGGCTCCGCGTCGAGCACCTGGACGCTCGGGGTGTACCCGTCCGCAACGGTGGCGCTGCCCGGGAGCAGCCGGGCGCGCAGCCGCAGCCAACTGCCGGACGGCAGATCCGGGGCATCGGTGAAGCCGGTCAGCCGGACCACCATCGGCCGGGCGTCCGCCGCGCAGCAGGTGATCACCAGCCGGGCCAGCTCGGCCGAGCCGCCGCGGTGCACCACGAAGCCGGTGAGCGTCACGTCCCGCCCGGCCAGTGAGCCGGCACGGTCCCACACCGCGCGGGCCACGAAGTCGGACAGCCGCAGCTCCGGTGCGGCGCCGGCGGGTAGCGGCGCGAACTCGCCGCTGCTCGGCCCGGCCGCCGCGGTGACCGAGTTGCCGGCCGCCGCGCGCTGGACCGAGTCCGCGCCGAGGGCCGGCGGGGCCACCAGGAAGATCGCCAGCACCGGAAGCAGGAGTAGCCACGGGCTGTGCGGTTCGTGATCGTGGCCGTGGTGGCCGGGCGCCGGCCGGCCGCCTCGGGAGAGCCATGCGTCGCGCAGCAGGCTGATCGCGGCCAGCGCCAGGATGACCACCCCGGCGCTGAGCAGGTACCACTTGTTCGCCGGTTTGACGTAGCGCAGGTACAGCTCCGTGGCCGAAATCTTGATCAGTGCGCCGCCGAGCAGGACCAGCAGCACGTTCTGGGTGTCCCGCCTCACCGGGCACCGCCCAGCGCGAGCAGGCCCGCGACGGTGCCACAGACCATCGCCACCACCAGTGTGGTCGGCGCGAACCGGACCGCGAAGCCGCGCCCGAAGGTGCCGGACTGGAGGGCGAACAGCTTGACGTCCACCGCAGGGCCGACCACCAGGAACACCAGTCGCGGCAGCAGCGGCAGCGAGCCGAGCGAGGCGGCCACGAACGCGTCGGCCTCGCTGCACAGCGCCAGGAGTACCGCGAGCAGTGCCATGACCACGATGCCCAGCACCAGGTGGCCGGCCAGGCCCTCCACCCAACTGGCTGGCACCGCCACGTTGAGCACCGCCGAGGTCAGCCCACCGAGTACGAGGAACCCGCCTGCCGCGACCAGGTCGTGCCGGGCGGTCTCCAGGAAAACCCACCACCGGGCGCCGCCGGAACCGGGGTGCGCCCGCCGCCGGACACGCTCCGCGATCCACTCCGGCCGGCCGAACCGGGCCCACAGCCAGCCCATCACGACCGCGGTGGCCAGGGATCCGGTGAACCGCGCGACCACCATCCCCGGTTCGCCCGGGAATGCCACCGCGGTGGCCACCAGAACCACCGGGTTGATCGCCGGGGCGGCCAGCAGGAAGGCCAGCGCGGCCGAGTCCGGCAGGCCCTGCCCGATCAGCCGGCGCGCGACCGGCACCGACGCGCACTCGCAGCCGGGCAGCACCGCGCCGGCGAGCCCGGCCACCGGGACCGCGAGCGCGGGCCGCCGTGGCAGTAGTCGGCCGAGCGCGGCCGGCGATACGAAGGCGGCGATCAGTCCGGACAACACCACCCCGATCACCAGGAACGGCAACGCCTGCACGCAGACCGCGACGAACACGGTGGCCGCGATGCGCACCGTCGACCCGTCCAGCGCCTGGGCCAGCGGCCGTTGGAACAGCAGCGCCGCGATCAGCACCGCGCTGAACACCTGCAGCGAGGTGAGCCGCGGCTGCCGGCTCCGCTCGGTTGCGCTCGGCTGGGCGTTGTTCGGACTGGCGCTGTTCGGCTGGGCGCTGTTCGGACCGGTGGCCGAGTTGTCGGTGGCCGAGTTGTCGGTGGCCAAGTTGGTGGTGGTGCCGGCGACCGGGTCGGCGACAGTCGGGCTGTCGGGGCTTGTGTTGTCCGCGGTGCCGGTGGTGGATGCCACGGCGGTCATGCTGCCAGTGCGCGGTGGGTCGCCGGGGCAGATTCGCCGGAGTCGCCGCGGTTCACCCCACCGGTGAGCGGCGAGGGGCCGTATCGGACCACTCGCCACTCATGCCCTAGTTGGTCGGCGCGCGGCGCAGTGTTCTGGCGTAGGCACGCAGCCGATCGGGCAGTCGGTCTGCGGTGAGAGCTCCGCCCCGCAGCCATTGGCAGAGCTCGGCGGCGTCGGCGGTGTCCCGGATCGGGCCGACCAGCACGGCCGGTCCGGACGGCTGGCGTGAGACCGTGCACGGCTGCACGACCGCGACCCGGCCCGGGGACGCCGGCGCCGACGGGCCGCATGCCCGGCACACAATTCTGGCCCATCAGACAGCCGGTGACGACCAGAGTTGCCGGTGGGCGAGGCGATGGCCTGCCGCACGTAACGGGCCCCGGCCTGCGGCTCACACAGACCGGGTGCGGGCCGCACAGACGCTGCAGCCTGTGTGCGGCCCGCGGCAGGTCTGTGCGAGCCGCGATGTCGGTGCGCGGTTAGAGGCGTTTGCGGTAGGCGCGCAGCTGCTCGGCGGTCTCCTCGGCGGCGAACACCGAGGCGAACTCCTGCACACTGATCGCCGTACCGGTGGCCAACGCGGTGTTCTGCCAGACCTCGAACAGCCGTTTCTGGGACGCCGTTGCGGTCGGGGTGTGTCCGGCCACCTTCGCCACCCACTCCTCGGTGGCCTCGGCCAGCCGCTCCGGCTCGACCACCGCGCTGCACAGCCCGCTCCCGGCGAACCGGTCCACCGGGTAGAGGTCGCCGGTCAGGATCATCTCCTTGGCCAGGCTCAACCCGACGAACTGTGACAACAGTGCCGCGTCGGCCACCGACGGGATGCCCACCTTGATCTCGGGCAGCCCGAAGGACGACCGGGTGGTGGCCACTCGCAGGTCGCAGGCCAGGGCGAGCTCGAAGCCGACGCCGAGGCAGTACCCGTCCACCGCGCACACGGTGGCCACCGGCGCGGTCCGCACGGCGGCCAGCATCTCGCGCAGCCCGGCGATGAATGCCCGCGCCGAGTCGGGGGTCAGCCCGTCGAAACTGTCCACGTGCATACCGGCCGTGAACGCCCGATCGCCCGCGCCGCCGAACACCACCGCGCGCACGCCGTCGGGCAGTTCCATGGCCGCGCGCAGCGCCTGGATGTCCGCCGGCCGCAGTGCGTTGAGCTTGGCCGGCCGGTTCAGCGTCACACGCAGCACGGCGCCGTCGCGCTCGACGGCAACGCCCGCCGCGTCGGCTGACGCAACGCCCGCCGCGTCGGCTGACGCATCGGCAGGCGCCGCGGCTGAAGGCTCGGCTGAAACTCCGGATGGGGGCCCGGCCGCGGACTCGAGGGAGGACAACGACGGCTCCGTTCAGTGTCGGGTACGGCTGACGATAGAGCTGTCTGATCGTCCACAGTTTCTCGACGCGCCGACCGCTGCCGGTCGGCTGTCAATCCCTGTCATCCGGAAGTATCGAACCCCGCGAAAGTCCTTCGTTGTTCAAACCAAGGGGTTTTGCTGCCCCAGATCGCCGCGTAGCGTGACGGTATTCACACCGTTGGATCAAGCTCACAAGCGGAGTGATCAAGGGGGT
>DASYLM010000415.1:0-9872 GCA_036009565.1 Pseudonocardia sp.
GAGGACGGCATCCTGGCCGGCCGGATCAGCCTGGCCGCGCTGGCCGACCCGACCGAACGGTCCGCGCTGGTCTCCCTGGCGGCCGAGAGCTTCGGGGCCGACCGGGCGGGCTGTGAGGCGGCGGGTGTGCGCCTGCTCGGACTGCCGGTGGTGGCCGCGGCGCGGGAGCTCGACCCGGCCGGTATCGGTTCCGGCGGCCAGGTGCTGCTCAAGCGGATGACCAGCGAGCTGGTGAACCGGTTCGCGGCGGCCGCGGTGGACGCCACCCGGGCGCGCTACGGCGAGGGACCGCTGGGCCGCTACCTGGCGGATCTGGTCATCCCCGCACCGGTGGCCGCCGAGGTCGCGCTGCTCAAGGCCGTCGCGGTGCGCTACGTGATGGCCGACCCGGCCCGGTTGCGGCTGCAGGCCGAGCAGCGCGGGCTGCTCGCCGAGCTGGTCGACGCGATCGCGGCCGGCGCCCCGGACACGCTCTCCGGCGGGCTGCGCGAGGCGTGGCGGGATGCGCCGGACGACGTGGCCCGCTGGCGCGTGGTGATCGACCAGGTCGCCGCGCTCACCGACCAGCAGGCCTACGCCTGGCACGCCCGCCTCGTCCGCCCCTCGTGAACGAGGTCAGCGGGCGAGCAGCTGGCCGATGATCACCATCAGGACCCCGCCGGCGAGCACCAGGTAGGGCCGGGCGCCCGCGCGGCGGACCGGCGAGGCGACAGCACCAGAACCGGAGACCGAGTCAGAGCCAGAGACCGAGCCAGAGTCAGAGCCAGAGTCCGGGTCACCGGTGGCGTACAGCGAGTCGGGGAACTTGCCGCCGTCCCGCACGTAGTGCCGGAACGCGAACACCGGGATGACCAGCGCGGCGAACACCAGCCCGGTCAGCAGCGCACCGCCGCCCCACACGTTCGCGCCCCAGCCCAGCAGCAGGGCGTTGAAGAACGCCAGCACGCCGCCGACGGCGATCAGCGCGGTCGGCGCCCGCCACGGCCGGTGCAGGTGCGCGTTGTCCACCCGGTGCAGCCAGCCGGCGTTCAGGTTCA
This sequence comes from Pseudonocardia sp., assembly GCA_036009565.1. GTDB lineage: Bacteria > Actinomycetota > Actinomycetes > Mycobacteriales > Pseudonocardiaceae > Pseudonocardia. Next base: position 1,038 of record DASYLM010000415.1, read on the forward strand.
GGAAGTTGAAGATCATGTAGCACACCGTGGACGCGGCCAGCACGAACACGTAGTCGCTCATCAGCAACAGCAGCAGGTTGAAGCTCAGGTCGGTCCACATCGCCCTGGCCGGCGCGCCGTGCCGGTTGGCCCGCCCCAGGTAACGGGGCAGCCAGCCGTCCACCGAGCCCTGGTAGAGGGTCCGCGACGAGCCGGCCATCGTCGTCATGATGGACAGCAGCAGTGCCAGCACCAGCATCACGACCAGCAGGTTGCCGATCACCGCACCGCCGCCGACCATCTCCACCATCGCGGCGGCCACCCCGGTGCCGTCCACGATCGGAGCGCTGGCCAGCCGGTCCAGGCCGAGCGCGCCCTGGAAGGTGAACGGCACCAGCACGAAGATCACCAGGCAGACCAGGCCGGAGGAGAAGATCGCCTTCACGGTGTCGCGGCCGGGGTCCTTCAGCTCGCTCGTGTAGCAGACCGACGTCTCGAACGCGTAGGCCGACCAGGCCGCCAGGAACAGCCCGCCGGCGAACAGCGTCCAGCCCGGCAGGTGCCAGCCGGCGTTGATCGGCTCGAACGGCAGGAAGTTGCGGGTCGCCACGTCGCCGGTCAGCAGCGGCACCACGCCGACCACCAACAGCGGGATCAGCACGGCCAGCCCGACCACGGTCTGTACCCGGGCCGCCCGCAGGATGCCGTGGTGCTGCAGAGCGAAGACCAGCAGCAGCAGCGCGGCGGCGATCAGGAACTGGGCGTTGAACCGCAGCGCCAGTCCCTCCTTCAGCGCGCCGAGGTCGACCAGTTGCACCGACCAGGTGTTGATCGCCGCGTCGGCCGGGAACAGCGCGGTCAGCAGGTAGCCGGCACCCAACCCGGAGCCGATCGCCAGCACCGGTGACCAGGCCAGCCAGTTGCACCACACGGACACCGGCGCGACGAACTTGGAGTACGGCAGCCAGGCCATCGCGCCGTACACCGACGCCCCGCCGGACTTGTTCGGGTACATGCCGGCGATCTCGGCGTAGGTGAAGCTCTGGATCAGCCCGAGCAGCACCGAGACCGTCCAGACCAGCACCGACACCGTGCCCACCGTGGACGCGATCGAGCCGACCGAGAACAGGACCAGCGCGGGCACCCCGCTGGCCACCCAGAATGCGCCGGTCCAGGTGATCGAGCGGGTCAGCTCCCCGGTCCCGTGGTCGACCGGTGCGACCGGGCGGCGGGCGGCGGGTGCGTTGGAGGTGTCGGTCATGACGGCTCCTGGGTGTGGTGGGAGCAGTGCCGGGTCAGTGGCCGACGGGGGTTTCCCAGCCGGTGAGCTGCGGCGGGCTCCAGTGCTCGCCGACGGTCGCCGAGCCGGCCAGCCAGGAACCGAGCTCGGGCTGGGCGAACTTGGCGTGCCTGTGCTTGAGCCAGATCCCATACGAGTTGCCGGCCTGCAGGTGCGTGATCAGCACCTTGCGGGCGTACTCGTCCTCCCGCCCGGCCGGGATCTCGAAGTAGATCTTCAGGAATGCGTTGGTGTACCGGTCGAAGACGGCGGTCTGGCCGTCCTCGGTCATCAGGTGGACGTCCTCCAGCCAGTTCAGGTCCTCGCCGGGGGTGGCGGCCATCAGGTCCACGTCCTCCACCAGCGACCGGTCGAACTGGTAGGGGAAGGTGCGGCCGGTCAGCTCCTCGGTGTCGATGCCGGTGCGGTTGCTCAGGTGCCGCGCCGCCGGGTCGAACGACGGTGTCGGCAGTCCGACAGACTCAGTGCCGATGTTCGGTCCGCTGGCGCTGCTCTCAGACATCGCGGCGCCCCTGTCCGAACCCGTTGGCCAGTTCCTTGGTCAACAGGCCCTTGATCTCGGCCAGGGTCCGTTCCTCGGTGACCCCGGGGATGTAGCTGGTGCCGGCCAGCGGGACCTTGGCCATCGCGGCGGCCTCGGTGGTCAGCGCGCACAGGTCCTCCGGCTCCAGGCTGTGCACGTTCGTCTTGCCGCACGCCCTGGCCAGCATCTGCACCTCGAGGGTGAGGGTGTGCAGGAAGTTGTAGACCCGCTCGGCGGCGGAGTCGACCTCGAGGCGTTTGCGCAGCTCCGGGTCCTGGGTGGCCACGCCGACCGGGCAGCGGCCGGTGTGGCAGTGGTAGCACTTGCCGGCCGGCACCCCCACGGTGCCCTCGTAGTCGGTGATCCCGGGCAGCTCCTTGTTGCAGTTGAGCGCCATCAGCGACGAGTGCCCGATGGCGATCGCGGTGGCTCCCAGTGCCAGGCACTTGGCCACGTCGCCGCCGTTGCGGATGCCGCCGGCGACGACCAGGTCGATCTCGTCGGCCAGCCCCACGTCCTCCAGTGCGCGGCGGGCCTCCGGGATCGCGGCCATCAGCGGGATGCCGGTCTCCTCGGCGGCGATGTGCGGCCCGGCCCCGGTGCCCCCTTCGGCGCCGTCCAGGTAGATGATGTCCGGCCCGCACTTGGCGGCCATCCGGACGTCGTCGTAGACCCGCGCGGCACCCAGCTTGAGCTGGATCGGCACCTGGTAGTCGGTGGCCTCGCGGATCTCCTGGATCTTCAGCGACAGGTCATCGGGGCCGAGCCAGTCCGGGTGACGGGCCGGGCTGCGCTGATCAATACCGGCCGGGAGGGAACGCATCTCAGCGACCTGCTCGGTGACTTTCTGGCCCATCAGGTGCCCGCCGAGGCCCACCTTGCAGCCCTGGCCGATGAAGAACTCGACGCCGTCGGCCAGCATCAGGTGGTGCGGGTTGAAGCCGTAGCGGCTCTGGATCACCTGGTAATACCACTTGGTGGACAGGTCCCGCTCCGGGGGGATCATGCCGCCCTCCCCGGAGCACGTCGCGGTGCCGGCCATCGAGGCGCCCTTGGCCAGCGCCATCTTGGCCTCCAGGGACAGCGCCCCGAAGCTCATCCCGGTGATGTAGATCGGGATGTCCAGCTCCAGCGGTTTCTTGGCGAACCGGGCGCCGAGCACCGTCTTGGTCACGCACTTCTCCCGGTAGCCCTCGATCACGAACCGGGTCAGCGTGCCGGGCAGGAACATCAGCTCGTCCCAGTGCGGGATCGGCTTGAACATGGAGAAGCCGCGCATCCGGTACCGGCCGAGCTCGGCCTTGGTGTGGATGTCGTTGATCACCTCGGGCGTGAAGATACGGCTGTGTCCCAGCACGTCCTTGCCCTGCGCGCCGTTCTGGCCGCTCATCTGGTACTCCTCGCTCGGTGGTGGTGAGTGGCGCGCGTCTACAGGACGAGCTTGCGTTCGCTCGGTTCGAGGTTGTCGTAGTTCCACAACTTGCGGCCGCAGGTGAACTTGCGGAAGCGATCCGGGCGGGGCAGGCCGTAGATGCCGAACTTGCGGTCGATCAGCTCCTGGTCGGCCTCGCCGAACTCCACCTCGACGCAGTCGACCCCGAGCGAGGCGACCTCACCGCCCACGTAGATGGCGCCCTCGTACATCGAGTCGCCGAGTCCCTGGCCCACGTTGCCGCAGATGATCTGCCGACCGCGCTGCATCATGAACCCGGTCATCGAACCGGCGTTGCCGCCGACGATGATCGTGCCGCCCTTCTGGTCGATGCCGGTGCGGGCGCCGACGTGGCCTCGCACGACCAGGTCACCGCCGCGCAGCGCCGCCCCGGTCAGCGAGCCGGCGTTCTTGTCGATCACCACGACGCCGGACATCATGTTCTCCGCGACCGACCAGCCGACCCGGCCGGTGATCCGGATCTCCGGGCCGTCGATCAGCCCGACGCCGAAGTAGCCGAGGCTGCCGTCGATGGTCAGCCGGCAGCGGGTGAGCAGCCCGACGGCGATCGAGTGCTTCGCCCCCGGGTTGCGCACCGTGACCTCGGTGATCCCCTCGGTGTACAGCAGCCGGCGCAGCTCCAGGTTGATCTGCCTCGGGGTCAGCTCGGCGGCGTCGAACTCCGCGCTGGTCCCGGTGACGACGGCGGTCTTGGGTGCGGTCGCGTCCGGCTCGGCGAGGCCTCGATGGTCGACCGCCCGGCTCGTGGTTTCGGTCATCGGCTCCACACCAGCACTTCGCGCTCGTAGGGGTCGTAGGTGTCGATCTCCCGGTTGACGATCGCCCGGATGGCCACCTCTTCGGAGGCCATCGCGACCATGTCGTCGGCCTCGTAGAGCACCAGCGGTTTCGCGGCCATCTCGTCCTTGGCCACGCCGAGCTGGTTCTCGGTGACCACGAGGTAGGTGAACACCCCGTCCAGGTCGTCCAGGCTCTGCTTCATCGCGGTCTCCAGGGAGAGCCCGTCCGACATCCGCTGCGCGATGTACACCGCGATGATCTCCGAGTCGCACTCGGACTGGAACCGGTGCCCGAGCCGCTCCAGCCGCCGCCGCCACTGGTGGTAGTTGGTGAGCTGGCCGTTGTGCACCACGGCGACGTCGGAGAACGGGTAGGCCCAGTACGGGTGTGCGCCGGCGATGTCCACATCGGACTCGGTGGCCATCCGGACGTGCCCGATGGCGTGGGTGCCCCGGAACGCGTCCAGCCGGTACTGCGCGGCCACCGTCTCGGCGTCGCCCAGGTCCTTCACGATCTCCAGCGAGTGCCCGAGGGAGAGCACCTCGGCGCCCGGTACGTCCTCCACGAAGTCGGCGAGGGGCTTGAGCTGGCCGTCGTAGCTGAAGGTGGCGCGGTAGGCGTATTCCGACTCGCCCTGTACGCGGTCGATCGTCGCACCCAGCTTGGCCAGCCTGGACTCCACCTCGCGGCGGCTGCGCTCCAGCCGCTCGTTGAAGTCGAAGTCGCGGTGGTCGGTCGGGTCGGCCAGGGTGAACCGCATGACCGTCAGGTCGCCGGGCGGGCCGTAGAGCGCGAAGCCGGTGGAGTCCGGGCCGCGGTGGCGCATCGCGTGCAGCATGCGGGTCATGTCGCTACCGAGGTCGCCGGCCCGGCCTCGGTAGATGATGCCGGCGATACCGCACATCGGCGGTGCTCCCTTCTGGGCGGTCAACACGGTGGTGGGTACTGCGCGTCAGAACGGCTGCCGGGAACTAGGGCAGGATGTCCAGGTACTCCTTGACGTCCCAGTCGGTGACCGTGGCGCAGAAGCGCTCCCACTCGTCGCGCTTGTAGTGGCTGAACACGGTGTACATCTCGCCGGGCAGCGCGCTCCGGATGACGTCGTCGGCCTCCAGGGCGATCAGTGCGTCGCCGAGCGTCATGGGGATCTTGCGGACGTCCTTGCCGCTGGCCATCGCCTCGTAGATGTTGCGCTCCTCGGGCGGGCCGGGGTCCAGGTTGCGCTGGATGCCGTCGGCCATCGCCTTGAGCAGGCCGGCCATCGACAGGTAGGGGTTCACCGCGGAGTCCACCGAGCGGTACTCGAACCGGTCCGGCGAGCTGACCCGCAGCGCGGTGGTGCGGTTCTGGTAGCCCCAGTCGGCGTACAGCGGGGCCCAGAAGCCGGTGTCCCACATCCGCCGGTAGGAGTTCACCGTCGGCGAGGTCAGGCAGGTCAGTGCGTCCAGGTGGGTCAGCACGCCGCCGATCGCGGCCAGCCCGAGCTTGCTGGGCATCCGGGGGTTGTCGCCCTCGGGCAGGAACGCGTTCTCGGCGCTGTCCCCCTCGCCCTGCCACAGCGAGATGTTGTGGTGGCAGCCGTTGGCCGAGACGCCCATGAACGGCTTGGGCATGAAGCACGGGAACAGGCCCATCTCCCGGCCCACCTGGCGGCAGATCTGCCGGTAGGTGGTCAGCCGGTCGGCAGTGGCCTCGGCGCGGTCGAACTGCCAGTTCAGCTCCAGCTGGCCGGGGGCGTCCTCGTGGTCGCCCTGGATCATGTCCAGGCCCATCGCGGTCGCGTACTCGATGACCTTGTGGATCACCGGCTGCAGCTCGGAGAACTGGTCGATGTGGTAGCAGTACGGCTTGGTCTTGCCCTCCACCGACGGGGTGCCGTCCGGGTTGAGCTTGAGCCACATCATCTCCGGCTCGGTGCCCACCCGCAGGTGCAACCCGGTCTCGGCCTCGAACTCCCGGTGGATCCGCTTCAGGTTGCCCCGGCAGTCCGAGGTCAGGTACCCGCCCGGGTCGTTCTCCTCCTCCCGGCCGCGGAACAGGGTGCAGAACACCCGCGCGGTCTTCGGGTCCCAGGGCAGTACGCAGAAGGTCTCCACATCGGGCAGCCCGACCAGTTCGCGGGACTCCGGCCCGTAGCCGATGTAGTCGCCGTGCCGGTCGATGAACAGGTTCGCGGTCGAGCCGTAGACCAGCTGGAAGCCCTTCGCGGCGAACCGCTCCCAGTGCGCGGCGGGCGCGCCCTTGCCCATGATCCGGCCGGTCACCGAGACGAACTGGTAGTAGATGTACGTCACGCCCGACTCGTCGATCTGGCGGCGCACCCGCTCGACGGCGTCGTCCCTTCCATCCTGGGCGAGGAACTCTTCGAGCGCGGTGGTCATGAGGTCTCCCCGGCTGGTCGCGCGTGTGTGGTGGGTCACGTACTCTACGGGCAGTAAACTCTGTGCCGTAAGAGGTGACAACAGTCTGTTCGGGTTAGATGTCGGATGTGGGACCTGTGCGTATCGAGGCGGTTTCAGGGCAGCCGGAGGACGGTCCGGACGGACTCCCGGGTTCCCCGGAGTCCGGAGTCGAGCAGGCGCTCGGCGCGGTCATCGCGGACCGGGTGCGCGAGTTCCGGCTGCGGCACGGCTGGACGGTCGGCACGCTCGCCGAGGCGTGCGGACTGTCCAAGGGCATGCTGTACAAGATCGAGAACGCTCAGACCTCGCCCAGTCTGGCCACCCTCGCGAGGCTCTCCGAGGCGCTTTCGGTGCCGGTCACGGCGTTCTTCCGGGGGTTGTCCGAGGAGAACGACGTCATCCTGGTGAAGGCCGGCGCGGGGTTGGACATCCAGCATCGGACGTCCGCGCAGGGGCACCGCTACCAGACACTTGGCACCATGCGGGCGCCGCACGACAGCCTTGAGCCGATGTTGGTCACGCTGACCAGCCGGGATGCCGACGCGTTCCCGCTGTACCAGCACGCCGGCACCGAGCTGATCTTCATGATCGCCGGCAAGATGGAGTACTGCTGCGGCAGTGCCCGCTACCTGCTCGAGCCGGGCGACGCGCTGCAGTTCACCGGCGAGGTCACCCACGGTCCCGGCGAGTTGATCATGTTGCCGATCCAGTTCCTCGCGGTCAAGTCGATAACCCCTGGCCGCTGAAGGCCGGCTGAGGTCCGAGTTCGACGGCCGCGGCTGGGCCCTTTGCTCTGCGTAGGCATACGCGACGAAGGGGTTCGGGCTCCCCGCGAGCGGGGCGAGCGCCCAGTCCAGCGCGGTGTCCGGATGTGCTCCCGGCCGGTTCGAGGCTGGCCCGAAGTCAACTCGCAGTAGAAAAAGTTGACTGCATGTCGTAGCCTCCAAAACCGTCGAGAGCCTGGCGACGGCCGAGGGGCCGAGTGCCGGCGGGCGACCGGTCGGAAGGCGGGTGCGGTGTCGGCGTCGGAACCCGAGCGAAGCGGATCAGCCAACGGCACGAGCAGCAGTGCCGCCCCCAACGGTTCGGCGCCCAACGGCTTGCCCTCCAAGGGTTCGGCCTCCAACGGCTTGCCCTCCAACGGCTTGCCCTCCAACGGTTCGGCCTCCAACGGTTCGGCCCGCAACGGCTCGGCCCGCAACGGTTCAGCCCGCAACGGCTCGGCCCGCAACGGCTCGCGCGGGAACGGGCTGCCGCGCTCGGCCCGGTACTCGGCGATCTCCCTGCTGCGCCGCGGCCTGCGCAGCTCACCGGACTGGCCGAGGGCGTGGCACACACACGAGCTCCGGGACAGCTACGACGTCGTGATCATCGGCGGCGGTGTGCACGGGCTGGCGTGCGCCTACTACCTGGCGGCCAACCACGGCATCACCAACGTCGCGGTGCTGGACAAGGGCTACCTGGGCGGCGGCGGCTCCGGGCGCAACACGGCCATCCTGCGCTCCAACTACCTGACCCCGGAGGGTGTCCGGTTCTACGACCGCTCGCTGCAGCTGTACCGGAACCTGGCCACCGAGCTGAACTTCAACGTGATGTTCTCCCGCAAGGGCCACCTGACGCTCGCGCACAACGACAGCTCGCTGCGCACCATGCACTGGCGCGCCGAGGTCAACAAGCTGGAGGGCGTCGACTCCAGCGTGATCGACCCGGCCGAGATCAAGAAGCTGGTGCCGTACCTGGACACCTCGGCGGCCACCCGGTACCCGATCCTGGGCGCGCTTTACCACCCGCCGGGCGGGATCATCCGGCACGACGCGGTGAACTGGGGTTATGCCCGGGCGGCCGACGCGCTCGGGGTGCACCTGCACCAGCAGACCGAGGTCATCGGCATCGATACGGCGAAGGGCCAGGTCACCGGCGTGCAACTGGCCGGCGGCCGGCGGATCGCCACCGCTACCGTACTCAACGCCACCGCCGGCTGGTCGTCGCTGATCTCCGACATGGCCGGCGTCCGGATGCCCGTGCAGACCTCGCCGCTACAGGCCGCCGTCACCGAGCCGGTCCGCCCGTTCCTGGACGCGGTGGTGGTGTCCGGCACGCTGCACGTCTACGTCAGCCAGACCGACCGGGGCGAGCTGGTGTTCGGCGCCAGCGTGGACCCGTTCACCTCGTACTCGATGCGCGGCTCGCTGGACTTCATCGAGGGGCTCGCCGGCCACGTGCTGGAGCTGATGCCGGCGTTGTCGAAGATGCGGCTGCTGCGGCAGTGGGCCGGGCTGTGCGACATGACCCCCGACTACTCCCCCATCATCGGCACCACTCCCGTCGACGGCTTCGTCGTCGACGTCGGGTGGGGCACCTACGGCTTCAAGGCCGGCCCGGCGGCGGGGGAGGCGGT
>DASYLM010000416.1:0-14058 GCA_036009565.1 Pseudonocardia sp.
TGCGGCGCCGGCGCCGACCGGGTCGGCGACCAGCACGATGCCCACGCTGACGCCGTTCTTCGGCGTCCAGCCGCCGGACCAGGTCACGACGCGCCCGTGCAGGGTGGCCATCAGCAGCGCGACGTCCAGCAGAGCCGCCACGGCCGCCGCCGACGTCGCCGCCACGTCCACCGCGCGGCGCGGCAACCGGGCGCCGACGGCGAGCAGCAGGCAGGCCACCAGGATGGGTAGCGAGATGGCGAGCGGGGCGAGGTCCGCGCTGTCCGGCATGTCAGCCCTTCAGCGCGCTCAGCTCGTCGGGGTCGGTGGTCCCGTGCGTTTTCGCCACCTGGATGGCCAGCGCCAGCAGCAGTGCGGTGACCGTGGCCGACACGACGACGTCGGTCAGGGTCAGTGCCTGGACCACCGGGTCGACGACGTCGAGGCTCGGCGGGTTCGTGGCGCCGAACACCGGCGCCGCCGCCCGCTTCTGGTAGCCGACGGCGATGAGCAGCACGTACGTGCCGGACTGCGCCACGGACAGACACACCACCGACCGCACGATGTCGCGGCTGACGGCGATCCCGAACGCGCCGATCAGCAGCAGCCAGCCGGCCACCCCATAGGCGAACACGGTCATTCCGCACCCGCGATCCGCAGTGCCTGGTCCAGGAACTTGGTGAGCAGCACGACCACCCCGGACGCGACCTCCACCCCGACGGCGATGTTCAACAGCGGCACCGTGCCGGCGGACAGCAGCGAGCCCCACGCCCCGGTCGGCAGCACGTTCGCCAGGAACCCCGCGCCGGCCGCGACGCCGACCAGTCCGACCGCGGCGAACAGCGTGGTGCCCAGCGCCTCGCCGGCGGTGAACACGGCCAGCGGGCGTACCCGGTCCAGCGCCTGGTAGCGGCCGGTCAGGTAGATCAGGTGGATGGCGGTGCCGAGCACGACGCCGCCCTGGAAGCCACCGCCGGGGGTCAGCTGCCCGTGCAGCACCAGGTTCGCGCCGACCAGCAGGGTCACCGGCAGCAGCAGGTACCCCAGCAGCGCCACCGAGGGCAGCGTCTCGTCGGCATCGCGCACGGTGCCCTTGCGTTCCTTCCCGGTCGGGCGCAGCAGGGCGGCGGCGCCGATCACCGAGCCGAGCACGATCGTCTCCTCGCCCAGCGTGTCCAGGGCCCGCTGGTCGTAGTTGACCGCGGAGACCACGTTCGCGGTGGACCGCGCCACCGCCGCGGCCACCGCCTGGTCGCGGTACGGGTGTACCGGGGTGCCCAGCTCCGGCAGTCCGAACACCGCGCCGAGGTAGCAGAGCGCGACACCCGCCGCCGCGACGAGGAAGAGCACGATCCGCACCGGCCGCGTCATCGGTGCCTGCTGATCGTGCGCAGGGCGAGCATCACCATGAGCGGGACGACGGCCGCGCCGACCGTGAGCTGGGCCAGCGCCACGTCCGGGGCCTGCAGCAGGAAGAACAGCACCGTCAGCGTGAGCCCGTAGACCGACAGCGTCACCGCCTGCCCCTCGGCAGCGGCGGTGGCCACCACAGCGGTGCCCGCGAGGGCGACGAGAACGAGCGCCACGGCGATCGCGAGGCTCACCGCGACCGCCCCGGGTCGGGTTCGGCACCGCGCCGGGCCAGCCTCCCGGTCGCGGCCCCGAGCACCGGCCCGGTCACCGCGAGCAGCAGCACGACGAACAGGATCTGCCCGGTGGTCGTCCCCCAGCCGTTCTCGATGGCGAGCGCCGCCCCCACCAACGGCCCGGCCAGCGAGGTGACCGGGGTCAGGAAGTGCAGCCGGTCATACAGCGACCGCACCAGTAGCGCCGCCGCCGCGGCGGCCACCGTGACCAGCACGCCGGCTCCCAGCAGGAGCTCCGACACGAGCCCTGGCACGGTCATCGGCACGGTCATCGGCGCGGTGCCAGCAGGCGGGTGAACACCAGCGTGCCCGCGAAGGACAGCAGCGCCAGTACCAGCGGCACGACCAGGAACTGCGACTGGCCGGCGACCTGCGACAGCAGCAGCAGGATCAGCACGGTCACCGAGCTGCCGAGCTCGAGCCCCACCAGCCGGTGCACCGGGTCGCCCCGCGAACCCAGCCACAGCGCGGGCCCCAGGCCGCCGACCATCAGGACGACCGCGCCGATCAGCCAGGGCGTCATCGCTCGATCACCTCGTTCATCCGGGGCGGCCCGTCGGCCAGGACGTGCAGCAACAGTTCGTCCCGGTCGCGACCGGGGTCGGGGTCGCGGTCGGGGTCGGCCCCGACGACGACCGAGCCCGGCGGCAGCGACAGGGCGATCACGGCCAGCGCCCGCTGGGTGGCGGCGTAGCGGGCGTCGGACTCCGGGTGCGGGGCGACGCGGAGCAGCCGGCCCCGTTCAGCTCGCACCACCGGGCGGCGCAGCACCGCCGTCAGCACCCGAGCGGTGTCGGCGAGCACTGCGGCCGGCAGCGGCGGGAGCCAGCGGGCCCATCCCGGGCGCACCCGCCACGACGCCCCGACCGCGCGCCGCGCAACCGTCGCCGCCGCCGCGCAGGGCAGCGCGACCGCGACCGCCGCGACCAGCTCCGGGATCGGGAACGTCGACAGCGTGAGCAGCCACAACCCGCACAGCGCCACCCACCACACGAGCGTCTCGATCAACCGGGCCACGCCGTCAGATACCCACCGCGCGCCAGGTCCTAACCCACGGGCAACCCACGGGCCCCGCGCACCCGCCGCGACCAACCCCGCGGTCAACCCGGACCGGCTACCCGGACCGGCTACCCGGCGGGCGTCGTCCCCCTCCCGCTGTGCTCGGCGAACCACTGGATCCAGCGACGCTGACCGGGGGTCTCGACGGCTCGGGGCCGGTAGTGGTCGCGGGTCCAGCGCAGCGCGTCGGCGGCCGGGTGTCCGGCGAGGACGGCGAGGCAGGCGATGACCGTGCCGGTGCGGCCGGTGCCGCCCACGCAGGCCACCTCGACCCGGCGTCCGGTGTGGGCCAGCAGGTAGGCGTGCTCGATGCGGTTGGCGCAGAGCTTGTCGTCGCGCGGGGTGCGGAAGTCCGGCCAGTCGACCCAGTCCGCCGCCCAGTCGGGCCGCCAGGCCTCGTGCGGCCGGGCCCGGTGGCGCCAGTCCTGGAGCCGGCCCCGCCGCTGTGTCGGAGGCCGGCCGAGGTAGAGCCCGAAGTCGGGCGGCGGCCCCTCGGGCATCGGTTCCCGGCGGCCCCGCCCCCGGACGAGGGTGCCGTCCGGCAGCGCGATCGCCCCGGTCAGTGGTTCGGCCATGGCCCCATCGTGCCCGAGCTATTACTTGCCTGCGGCAGTCAACTAATGCACCCTGGAGCACATGGCGAGGCTGGAGAACCTGCTCGGGGCGCACTCATTGGCCCTGGCCGACCGGCTGCTGTCCGGTGACGAGGCGGCGGGGTCCGGGGCGTCGAGCTCGGAGAGCGCGGCACTGGTGACGCTGCTGGCCCATCCGGGGCGGACCGTGGGCTGGCTGGGCGGCGTGCTCGGGCTCACCACCTCCGGGGTGACCCGCCTGGTGGAACGGCTGGTCGGCGCCGGCCTGGTGGAGCGCAACACCGGTCGCGACGCCCGGAGCAGGCAGCTGGAGCTGTCCCCCGCCGGCGCCGCCAGGGCGGAGTCGATCCTGGCCGGCCGGCGGGCGACGCTGTCCCGCGCCGTCGCCGCCCTGTCCCCCGCCGAGCGGGTCGCCCTGGAGTCGATGCTGGCCAAGATGGTGGGCGGCGTCACCGATGACCGGCTCGCCGCACTGCGCGTGTGCCGCCTGTGCGATCGGCCCGCCTGCCGCGACCGAGGGCACACCTGCCCGCTGCAGCACACAGTGCCGGCGGGGCAGGCCGCCGATGCGTGAGGCCCGCGCCCGAACCCGCACCGAGACGGTCGCGACGCTGCGCGTGGTTCTGCCGGGCGCCGCGATGATCGCGGTGACCTTCGGGCTCGCCCGCTACGGCTACGGCCTGCTGCTGCCGGACATGCAGGCCGGACTCGGACTGGACCCGCGCACCGCGGGCCTCATCGCATCGGGCGCCTACCTGGCCTACCTGACGGGCAACATCGCGGTCGTCTGGCTGACCGCCCGCTTCGGTCCCCGGCTGCCCATCGCGCTGGCCGCGTCCCTGGCGGCCCTCGGCATGGCCGCGATCGCCGCCGCCGACGGGCCGCTCGGGCTGGCCGTCGGGGTGCTGGTGGCGGGTTCGGCGGCGGGCCTGGCCTTCCCGCCGTACGCCGACGTGGTCGCCCAGCGGGTGCCAGCCCGGCGGCGGGCCGTCTCGTGGTCGGCGATCAGCTCGGGCACCGGCTGGGGCGTGGCGCTCGCCGGGCCGCTGGCGATCGTGCTCGGCGGGCATTGGCGCCCGGTCTGGCTGGTCTTCGCCGGGACCGCGGCGGTCGTCGGGGTGGTCGCGGTGCGCGCCGCACCCGCCCACTGCCCCCGGACCGAACATCCGCTCCCCCGGCTGCGGTTGTCCTGGTTCGTGTGCCCGCGCTCGCGGCCGCTGCTGGTGTCGGCCGTCCTGGTCGGCGCGGGCAGCTCGGTGTGGTGGGCCTTCAGCGTCGACGCCATGCGGGTGGCGGGGGTGGCCGAGACGCCCGCCCGGATCGCGTTCGCCGGCTGCGGCGTCGCCGGGATCCTGGCCTCGGCAACCGGCATGGTCACGGACCGGATCGGGCTACGGCGCTGCTATCTCGCCCTGTGTGTGGTGCTGACGGCCGCCGTGGCGCTGCTCGGTGTGGCCGGCTCACACCTCGGCGCGGCGCTGATCTCCGCCACGCTGTTCGGGGTCGCCTACAACGGGGTGGTCGCCGGGCAGGGACTGTGGAGCGCCGACGTCTTCCACGAGCGGCCCTCCGGCGGGCTCGCGGCAGTCAACACCGCGCTCACCCTCGGCACCGTCACCGGGCCCGCCCTCGCCGGCGTCGTCATCCACAGCTACGGGTACCCGGCGGCGCTGATCGGCTCGGCCGCGCTCGTCGCCCTCGCGTCGGCCCAGGCCCCACCGGCCCGGTGACAAGTGGGTTTCGACCCCACACCGCGGGTACTCAGCCCCATGGCTCCGACCCGATCCGCCCTCACTGTCGCCGTGACCGGGCCCACCGGAACGTTCGGGGCCGGCCTGCTCCCCTTGTTGCAGGAGGACGACCGGATCGGGCGCATCGTCGGCATCGCCCGCCGCCCGTTCGACCCCGACGCACGCGGCTGGACGAAGCTCGAGTACCGGCGCGGCGACGTCCGCCGGCCGCACGAGTTGCGCGACGCCTTCGCCGGGGTCGACGCCGTCGTACACCTGGCGTTCATGATCACCGGCAACGCGGCGCGCTCGGACATCAGGGCGATCAACGTCGACGGCACCCTGAACGCTTTCCGGGCGGCGGCCGACGCGGGTGCGGGCCGGTTCGTCTACGCCTCCTCGGTCGCCGCCTACGGCTTCCACCGGGACAATCCGCTCGGAATGACCGAGGACTGGCCCGTCCGCCCGGCCAGGCGGCTGTTCTACGCCCAGGAGAAGGCGGAGCTGGAGCACCAGCTGCGGATCGAGGCCCGGGAACACCCTGAGCTGGCCCTCTACCTGCTCCGGCCCTCCGTCGTACTCGGACCGAACACCCTTGGCGCGAAGACTCTGCTGCCCGATGCGCTGGTACCGCTGGCTCGCGGGCTGCTCTCGCTGGCCGGCCGTTCACCGCTGCCGATACCGGTACCGATGCCGTCGCTGCCGATGCAGTTCGTGCACGAGGCGGACGTCGGCCAGGCCCTGTTGCGCTGCATCCTCGCGGAGGGCCCACCGGGTGCCTACAACCTCGCCGGCGACGGCACCGTCAGCGCGGCCGACGTGGCCCGCGAGCTCGGGGCGTACCCGCTGCCGCTGCCCGGTGCCCCATTGCGGGCGGCGGCGCGTGCTCTCGCCGCACTGCCCGCCCTACCACCGGCCGCGCAGTGGGTGGAGGCAGCAAGCCACCCGGCGATCATGGACACCAGCCGGGCCAAGAACGTCCTCGGCTGGCGGCCGCGGTTCACCGGGCTCGAGGCGCTGCGGGAAACTCTCCGGGCGCATGCCCCGTCCTAGTGCCCTGAGTCCGAGCCCGCTGCTCGGGCCGCTCGGGCGTGGGCGGCTCGAAGAGCGGCGGCAGGAAGCGCAGCATCAGCACCGACCAGGTCAGGTGCGTCAGCATCGGGGCCTGCACGCCGCCGCTGGCCCGCCGTTGCAGGCCGAACAGCGTGCCCATCACCGCCGAGGCCAGCACCAGCGCCGGGTTGCGGGTGGCGGTGGTGGCCAGCGAGTAGAGCGCGGTGGACAGCGCGACCGGGTGCCGGTCGCCGACGGCGAGGTAACCGGCGCCGCGGAAGAAGACCTCCTCGGCGGCACCGTTGGCGAGCGCGGTCAGCAGCACCAGCGTGTCCGACCCGTGGTGCGCGTAGCTCAGCACCTTCGAGATCGCCCAGCGCAGCGGCGGGATGTGCCGGGCGACGAGCGCGAGGCCGTAGAACACCGCGAACGCGCCCACCCCGAGCAGTACCGGCCCGAGCACCGGCCGGCGGCCGTTGCGCCGGCCCGGACCGCCGGCCCCGGTCCTGCCCCGGTGCACCGGCCCGGACGCCAAGCCGCCGGCGGTCAGGGTCGCGGCCGCGCCGAATGTCAGGCCGTAGAAGCGCGCGGAGCCCGGTGTCGTGGACATCGACGCGTTCAGCAGCCCGGAGCTGGCCAGCAAGGTGCCGCCGACGACCCACCGGCGGCGCGGTGGCTCGGCGGTGCTCATGTCGGTGCTCATGTCGATGCTCATGTCGGTGCTCATGTCCGTGCTCATGTCGGTGCTCGCGGCGGGGGTCACGTCGGTGCTCGGGGGGCCGGTCATGACACCCGTTCCGCCCGCACGCGCTCACCGAGGGCTTCCAGCACCGCGTGGTCGTAGTCCATCGGCTCGAACGGCACCAGCTCCCGGATGCTGTCCTCGCGCACCACGACCTCGTTGTTCATCGACCCGAGCAGCGCGCGGCCGGCCTTCGGGTCCACGTCGGTGACCAACCACAACCCGAGCGACACCCAGCGCCAGGTCTGCCAGCACACCGACAGCGGCCAGGACAGCGCCAGCGACAGCAGCGGGATCGGCAGGACCAGCGTCGAGCGGCCCTGGATGGCGGACACCCTACGGAGCATCTCGCGATACTCCAACACGTCCGGGCCGCCGATGTCGAAGGCGCGCGCGGCGGCCGCGTCGGGCAGCTCGAGCACTCCGACGAGGTAACGCACCACGTCGGCGACCGCGATCGGCTGGGTCCGGGTCCGCACCCAGCGCGGCGCGATCATGGCCGGCAGCCGCTCCACCAGCTGGCGGGTGATCTCCCACGAGATGCCGCCGTGGCCCACGATGATCCCGGCACGCAGCGTGGTGACCGGCACGCCGGTGGACCCCAGCAGCTCCTCCACCGCGCGCCGGCTGCGCAGGTGCTCGGAAAGGTCGTCGCCGTCGTCGCCCAGCCCGCCGAGGTACACGATCCGGCGCAGCCCGGCATCGGCCGCGGCGACGGCGAAGGCACGGGCCGCGGCGGCATCCCGGTCGGTGAAGTCCGCGCTGTCCAGGGAATGCACCAGGTAGTAGGCCGCGTCGCAACCGTCCAGCGCGGCGCGCAGCGAGTCGGCTTCACCCACATCGCCGTACACCGGCTCACCGACGCCGAGGTACCGCTCCGGCCGCCGGGTCATCGCCCGCACCTGATGACCGGCATCCGCCAGCACGGGACACAGCCGTGCGCCGACGAACCCGGTCGATCCCGCTACCAGTACCCGCACGCCGTGGTTCGCTCCCTCGTCCGCCGATCCCCAGGCCTACGGCTACCCGCGAGACCCTGACCGAAACCGAATCGTGTGCGGGGTCGCACCGGCTCCCGGGCCGCGTTCCTGGGGATCTCGTCACATCAGTCATGAAACGGGTGGCTTGCGGGAACCCCACCGAATGAGCCGCTTCACCGCAACGAACAAGTCCGAGGCTGTCGTCCCGGCCGAGCGCTCCGAGATCTGGGCGGTTCTGACCGACCCGGACCTGCTGCCGAAGCTGACCCCCCTGCTGCGGCGGATCGACGCCGACGGTGACCTCTGGACCTGGCACCTGGTCCGCATCTCCGTCCTGGGTGTCGGCATCAGCACCGCGTTCACCGAGCGGATGAAGTTCGACGAGGGCCGCCGGATCGACTACACCCACGAACCGCCGGAGGGCGCCAACGAGCGCACCGGCGCGGAGGGGACCTACGAGCTGTCCGACGTCAAGGGCGGTACCCAGCTGTCGATCAGCCTCACGCTGCATGTCGAGCTCCCGCTGTCCAAACTCGCGGCGCCGGCGGTGGTCCGCATCATGGAGGGCACGATGCAGCGCATGGGTGAGCGGTTCTCGACCAACCTGCTCAACCACCTCGGTGTGCGGAAGTCCGCCCGCCGCGGCTGAGGGATCAGCGGCCGGGCCGGCCGAACCCGAAGTTCTCCGCGCCGAGCAGGGCGACCGCGTCGGCGTGGTCCACGGACCCCGGAGCGTGGTCCCGCACGGTTTCCCTGACGTGGCGCCAGTCCCGCGGGTGGTTCCCACCCCGGCACAACGCGGGTTGGCTGCCCAACCACCGCTCGAGCCGGTCACCGAAGGCGGCCAGCTGGGCCTGGAAGTCCAGTGCGCGGCCCGGTGTCGCCCCGCGGTGCCGGTACGCCTGGTAGTAGGCCCAGGCCAGGGCCGCCAGGTCGTAGGCCAGTGCCGGGTGGCGGTACCAGCAGGGCGGCACGGTCTGCTCGTCGGTCATCGCCCACAGCCGGTTGTACGAGCCGACGAAGTCGTCGACCAGTGCGACGAGCGTCTCCCGGTGCCCGTCCGGCAGCGCCGCCCAGTTCCACGGCAGCCGATCACCGCCCTCGGCCTGTTCGTACTCCGCCACCAGCACCCCTAGCCCCACCGGCTCGATCGGCGGCAGCGCCGGCCCCGCGTGCTCTTCGTCGTCGGCGTCGTCGGAGTCGTCGGAGTCGTCGGCGTCGTCGGAGTCGTCGGCGTCGTCGGAGTCGTCGGCGGAGTCCGCTGAGTCGTCCGAGTCCCCGGTGGAGTCCTCCTCGGAGTCCTCGGAGTCCGAGTCCTCGGAGTCGTCGGCAGAGTCCTCGGACTCGCCATCCGAGCGGTCGGCGGAGTCGTCATCGGCGGAGTGGGCGGGGTCCGCGTCCTTATCGGACACCTCGTCGCCGGAGTCCCCGGCCGAGTCCTCCGCGTCGGGTTTCGCCCGGTCGTTCTGCTCGTCGACCGCGTCGTCCGAGTGATCAGTGCCGTCAGTGCCGTGGGCGTCGTCGGAGGCCTCGGGCGCCGGCCGCTCCGTCGCCTGCTCTTCGGACCGTGTCATGCCGCACCCCTCCAGCCGAGCCGATCGCCCCGAGGGCGAGCTTGCACATTCCGTACCAGAGCGCGACCCCGCACGCAGCGTCTGACGCCGGCCGTAGGCTGCGCTCCATGACCAACCCGGACCAGACCAACCCGGACCACATCACCGTGAGCCGCACGATCGACGCCCCGATCGAACGGGTCTTCGCGATGCTCGCCGACCCGGACCAGCACCACGTGTTCGACGGATCGCGGTCGGTGCGCGCCTCGGAGACCCACAGCGTGCTCACCGAGGTCGGCGACGTCTTCCGGATGAAGATGCACCGTGACGACTTCGGCGACTACGAGTCGGAGAACGTGGTCACCAGCTACGAGCGTGACGTCGCGATCAGCTGGGCCCCCGGCCAGGTCGGCGAGGCCCCGCTCGGGCACAGTTACGCCTACCGCCTGGAGGCCGACGGCCCGGACCGCACGGCGGTCACCCTGACCTACGACTGGTCGGCCGTCACTCATCCCAAGATCCGCCCGATGCTGCCGATGGTGTCGCGCGAGGAGCTCGAGCAGAGCCTGAAGCTGCTCGCCGAGGCACTTCTGGCGTTCTGACCGCGAGACCGGGTCGGCCGCGCTGCCGCCGCCTTCATTCGCCATGTGGCTGGGCTACCCGGCAGCGGCGGCGGGAAACCAGGCTCGGAGCGTCGGACCATCCTGCTAGCGTCGCCGACATGACCTTGGCGAGTGATCGGACCGAGAATTTTCGGCGGTTGCATCACGGCTCCGAGCTCCTGCTGCTGCCCAATCCGTGGGATGTCGGATCGGCCCGGCTGCTGGCCTCGCTGGGGTTCGCCGCCCTGGCCACGACGAGCAGCGGCTATGCGGCCACCCTGGGACAGCTCGACGGCTCGGTCACCCGGGACCAGGCCCTGCGGCATGCGGCCGCGATCGTCGCGGCCACCGATCTCCCGGTGTCGGCTGACCTGGAGAACGGCTACGGCGACACTGCCGAACACGTCGCGGAGACGGTGCGACTGGCCCTGGACGCCGGGTTGGCCGGCTGTTCGATCGAGGACTTCACCGGCGGCCCGGACGACCCGATCTACGACCGTGCGCGGGCCGCCGAACGGATCACCGCCGCGGCCGAGGCCGCGCACGCCGGCCCTACCCGGCTGATACTGACCGGGCGGGCGGAGAACTACCTGCACGGCCGTCCCGATTTGGCCGACACGATCGGCCGGCTGCAGTCCTACCAGGAGGCCGGCGCGGACGTGCTCTACGCCCCCGGGCTGCGCGTGCTGGATGACATCCGCGCCGTGGTGAGCTCGGTGGACCGCCCGGTCAACGTGTTGGCGGTGGCCGGCGGCCCGACCATGGCCGAGCTCGCCGCCGCCGGGGTCCGGCGGGTCTCGGTGGGCGGCCGGTTCGCCTTCGCCGCGCTCGGCGCCCTGGTCGAGGCCGCCCGGGAGCTCCTCGGCGGTAACCCGACCGCGCTCTTCGAACGCTCAGCGGTGGGCGCGGAGGCCGCCCGGGCAGCTTTCGCCGGCGCGCCGCCGCCCTGACCGCCGGCGCCGTCGGGTGGAGCTGAGGGAGATCGAGACGTCCTTGTGCCGACCGAGGAGCTGCACGCGCTCGACGTGGTGGCGCACTGGCTCCCGCTGCACCAGGACGACCTGACGATCGGCCCGGTGCTCGCCCGCAAGGAACGCGTGCTCGCTCGCTCATCGGGCGGAAACGGCGGAAGCCCGCCCCTCCTTGCGGAGGAACGGGCTTCCTGACGAACAGTGGTGAGCGGGTCAGACGACGCGCACGCCCTGGGCCTGCGGGCCCTTGGCGCCCTGGCCGACCTCGAACTCCACGCGCTGCCCCTCGTCGAGGCTGCGGAATCCGCCGCCGTCGATCGCCGAGTAGTGCACGAAGACGTCGTCTCCGCCGCCGTCGATCGAGATGAAGCCGAAGCCCTTCTCACCGTTGAACCACTTCACAGTTCCCTGTGCCATGCGATGTACTCCAAGCAATAAAACCCCCGCACTGTGCGGGCGCTCAGCCGACACCAGCGCGCTGGCCAACGCCCTTATGACGCTGACCCTCGAACACCAACTCGTTCCCGCGGGCGTGCATCACACGAACACCGAAACCGACGACCACTTCCTACAACGCCGAGATGTCCAGATTCGTTCCCGATCCTGTCGGAGATCCGCAAACAGGGACCCGGCGGCCGGCAGGACCCGATGAACAGCCCGATGAACTACGGGCGGGGCCCGGAGTGCTCGGCCCGGTCGCTGACGACCCGACCGTCCCGCAGTCGGATGACCCGCTTCGCAAACCTGGCGATCTCCTCCTCGTGAGTGATCAGCACGACGGTGCGCCCCGCGTCGTTCAGCCCGACCAACAGCTTCATGATCTCGATGCTGGACGCGGAGTCGAGGTTGCCGGTCGGCTCGTCGGCCAGCAACATCGCCGGGTCCGTCACCAGCGCGCGGGCGATCGCCACCCGCTGCTGCTGGCCGCCGGACAGCTCGTTCGGCAGGTGTTTCTGCCGGTTGCCCAGCCCGACCTGCTCCAGCGCGCGCCGGGCCCTGGCTGCGCGGTCCTTCGCCCCGGCGTAGACCAGCGGCAGCTCCACGTTGCGCGACGCGCTGGTGCGCGGGATGAGGTTGAACGACTGGAACACGAAGCCGATCTTGTGGTTCCGGATGGCGGCCAGCTCGTTGTCGCTGCGCGCGGCCACGTCGATCCCGTCGAGGTGGTAGCTCCCGTCGGTGGGGATGTCCAGGCAGCCGAGGATGTTCATCATGGTGCTCTTGCCGGAGCCGGACGGGCCCATGATGGCGACGAGCTCGCCCTCGGCGATGCTCAGATCGACGTTGTCCAGGGCCCGCAGCTCGACCTCGCCCATCCGGTAGATCTTGGTGACCCCGTCGAGCTCGATCATCGATCGCACCGGCGACGCGGCTGCGGCGGTTGCGGTGGATGGCGACGTCATGTCGGCGCTCCGGTCTCCGGACAGCCGGCGCTGCCCGAGTGGTTTCTCCTCAAGAGCGACGCAGGCTCGAGCGCCTACGCGCGAAGAGCTCCCGATGCCCCAACCCTACGCCCGAACGGCCGAAAGTTGACCGGTCCGAAAGTGTGCGGACCAGCCGATTTCGTCGGACGGTCCCGGTCAGCCCCGGCGCGCCGCCACTCGCGCCTTGGTGCGGGCCCGCTGCTCCTCGAACCGGGTGGCCTGGGCGCCCAGCGCGGCGACCGTCGCGGCCAGCTCGTCACGGGCGCGCTCGCCGTCGGCGTCCAGGCCGTCGATGTCGAACACGCGCCAGTGCCGCAGCAGCGGCTGCACGATCTCGTCGTGGTGGATGCGCAGGTCGTAGATCCCGGCCTGGGCGATCATGGCCGCCTTGCGGGTGAATCCGGGGATCACCGCGCCCGGCATCTCGAACCCGGCCATCTCGTCGGCGATGGCGCGCATCGTCGGCCCGGGAGCCACCTCCAGCGCGGCGGAGACGAGGTTGCGGTAGAAGACCATGTGCAGGTTCTCGTCGGTCGCGACCCGGCTGAGCAGCCGCTCGCACACCGGGTCCTCGGCGTAGCGGCCGGTGTTGCGGTGCGAGATCCGGGTGGCGAGCTCCTGGAAGGACACGTAGGCCAGCACGTGAAGGATGGGCTTCTCCTCCGCGTCGTACCCGGTCTCCATCACCTGCATCCGGGCCCGCTCGAGTTCCACCGGGTCGACCCCCCGGGTGACCAACAGGTAGTCGCGGATGCAGTAGGCGTGCCGGCCCTCCTCGGCGGTCCAGCGGTGCACCCAGGCCCCCCAGGCCCGGTCCCGACCGAACGCGCGCTCGATCTCGCGGTGGTAGCTGGGCAGGTTGTCCTCGGTCAGCAGGTTGACCTCGAGCGCCGTCCTGGCGATCGGTGAGAGCCGCGACTCGTTCGGGTCCCAGTCCGCGCCACCCAGGTCGGCATAGTCACGACCTTGGCTCCACGGCACGTACTCGTGCGGCATCCATTCCTTCGCCATCGACAGATGGCGTTCCAGATTCTCGGTGACTACGGGTTCGAGCTCCTGGAGCAACCAGGAAGTTTCCTCCATGCCACCCACGGTAGTCGCCGACACGGCACCGCAGGGCAACTTGCCTCGACGGAAACCGGTCGGCGGACCTCGGGAGCGGACTCCCGAACAGGGGGTACCGGCTTGCCCGGTTCAGCGCACCTTTTCCGGAATGTGGTCGAGCGCATGCAGGACCTTCACCGCGAGGTTGCGGGCGGCCTTGTCGCCGAGCTTCTTCTCGTTCTCGTTGATCGTCGCCAGGACGAGTTGGACCCGTCTGTCGTAGGGCGAGAGAGTCTGGGAGTCGTTAGTCATTGTCACAGTCCTTGACCGGTGGCGAGCCACCGGCGTCGTCTCTCATCGGGGACGACGCGGGCTTGAGCGCCCGCATGCGAGTTGCTCCCAACCGTGCTGACCCTACGCCCTGTCCGGGCCGTTGAGACCCCGGCGGCGGGCGGAACCGCCGAACTTGTGACCTGCCGGCCGGGACCGGGAGGAACGGCGTCGGCCGTCCCGGCGGGTGTGGCTGGTGTCAGTCCGAGCTGGCGGCGACGGCGAGTATCTCGTCGGGGCCGAGCGTTCGCTCGGTGAGTTCGCGGGCCACCTCGGCCAGCCGCCGCCGGTTGCTCCTCGCGTACCCACGGAGCATGTCGAACGAGCGGTCCATGCTCGCACCCGAGTGTTG
>DASYLM010000417.1:0-6874 GCA_036009565.1 Pseudonocardia sp.
GGCCGGCCACTGTCGAAGCTGAAGCCGTTCATCACGTCGGCGAACGTCGGCTCGGGGCGTCCTCGCCCGTCCTCAGGACCGGTCGTCATCGCAACTCACCGCTCCTGCCGCTGACCGTGTGTCTCGGGGCCACCTAGCGCCCCAGGGAACCCTGCAGCTCGGCGCGCAGCTCCGGGGTGAGCAGCTGGCCGACCCGGTCGACCAGCAGCGTCATCTCGTACCCGATCAGCCCGATATCGCAGGTGGGCGACGCGAGCACCGCAAGGCAGGAGCCATCGCTGATCGACATGAGCAGCACGATGCCACGTTCCATCTCGACCACGGTCTGCACCACGCCGCCGGCCTCGAAGCACCGCGCGGCGCCCTGCGTCAGGCTGATCATTCCGGACGACACCGCGGCCAACTGGTCAGCCCGATCACGCGGCAACCGGGCCGACGCGGTGAGCAACAAGCCGTCGGCGGACACGACCACCGCGTGGGCCACACCAGGCACCCGCTCGGCAAAGTTGGTGACTAACCACCCGAAACGGTTCGGGTCCGGACCGGTCACGAGTTCTCCTCCCCGAAGTTCTCCTGCGATTGACGCCCACCGGTGCTGGCCACCTCAGTGGATCGGCGGTGCCGGCTCTCCCGGCCCTGCCGGACCCCCTGCTGGTAGCTGGCCAGCCGGCCCCGGACCTGTTCCGCACTGCGTGCCGGGACACCCGGTGGGGTGCCGCCGCCGTCCTCGCTCGGGCCACCCGGGATGAGGTTCGACCGGGGCTGGCGCTTGGGCAGGCCGGCGGTGGTGATCTCGGACCTGACCGGCTCCGGCATCGGCTGCAGGGTCGACTCGTCGCCACTCCAACCGGCGCCCGGGTCGGACCCGGGGGGCTCGTCACGGCCGAGACCGGTGGCCCCGCCGCCCTTGCGGGCGCCGACCTCCCAGTTCTCCCGGAACCATGCCGACGCCATCGCCTCGAAGATCGGCGACGACTCGTCCTCCGGGCCGGCGGTCGCGGTGTCCGACCGATCGGCCACCGGCGCCCGGTTGGCCAACCGCTCCGACCGGCTCGTGGACGATGCCACGTCGGACCGGCCGCGCGGTGCCTCCGGCGAGGCGTGGACGGGGTAGCTCCGGCTCTCGGCGGTTGCGGCGGCCGACTCCGTCGGGGGCGCCGGCAGTGGGCTCGCCGCGGTGGGCTGAGCTGGCTCGCCGGCGTCCGGCTGGGCCGGGGCCTGTGGCCGGTGCCGAGCCGGTGCCTGGCGCGGGCCCTGCCCGGCCGGGGCCATCGGGAACTGGCCGCTGGCTGATCCGGTCTGCCGACCGGGTTGACCGGCGTTCTGACCGAACCGCATCGGCGGCGGCGGGCCCTGGCCGGCACCGCGCAGATACGGCCGTTGCGGCATCCGGCGCTGGGCGTCCATCGGTGGCTGCCCGTTCGCCGGCATCGGGCGGCTGCCCTCGACACCGTCCTGCCGGGCCACCATCGGCCGACTGCCCTCGACACCGTCCTGCCGTGCCACCATCGGCCGACTGCCCTCGACACCGTCCTGCCGGCGGCGGTTGTCGCCGCGCTCCGGACGGGCCGGCGGGGCGGCGCCAGGGGCCGGTCGATCGGCGTCGCGCTGACGGTCCGCGGCCGGCGCGTCGGCGTCCTGCCCGGTGTCGGTGGACTGCCTGGTGGCCGCGGCCTCGTCGGCGGCGCCGGCCTCGGCGAGCCCGGCGGAGTTCTGCACCGCGTCCGCTCGGCCGGCCGGTGGCTGCCCCCGCACCGCGTCCTGCCGCGGTGTCGCTCCGGTCAGTGCGGCCCCGACCGCGCGCCGGGGCAGCCCGCCGGTCTCGCTCGGCGCCGACCTCCTGGGCAGGCCGGCGGGGTCGGCATCGGGGACGCCCTGCCTCGGCGACCCATTGGCTCCGGTGACGTTGACCCCGCCGAAACCGGTTCCGGTGCCGTTGACCCTGCCACCGGTGCCGTTGACGCCGGCCCGGTTGCCGCCGGTGCCGTTGATGCCGGTGCCGTTGACCGCGACGCCGTTGGCCACCCCATTGGACGCCGAGACGCCGGCCCGGCTCACCGCCTGGGTAGAACCGGTGGGCAGCGCGTTGGTGGTGCCGATGCGGTCCGCCACCACGTCGGAGGCGATCAGCTCGCTCGGCAGGGTCACCGACGCGGTTACGCCGCCGCTGGTGCCGCGCGCCTGGTCGGTGCCGGCCAGGCGGACCCCGACACCGTGGCGGGTGGCCAGCCGGCCGACCACGAACAGGCCCATCCGGCGCGAGACGGACACGTCGACCTCGTTCGGCCCGGACAGTCGGTTGTTGGCCGCAAGCAGGTCGGCGCCGGGCATGCCGACACCTTGGTCGGAGATCTCCACCAGCACGTTGCCCTCGGCGGTCATGCTGCTGCTGACCACGACCTGGGTGTCCGGCGCGGAGAACGCGGTCGCGTTGTCCAGCAGCTCGGCGACCAGGTGCACCATGTCGCTGGCCGCGCGGCCGAGGACGGCCGCCGTCGGCGGCTGCTGCACGACCACCCGCTGGTACTGCTCGATCTCGGACACGGCGGCACGGAGCACGTCGCCGACCGGTACCGGCGCGCTGCCCCGCTTGGCCAGGTCGCTGCCGGCCAGGACCAGCAGGTTCTCGCTGTTGCGCCGCATCCGGGTGGCGAGGTGGTCGAGCTGGAACAGGCTGGCCAGCTGCTCGGAGTCCTGCTCGTTGCGTTCCAACTGCTCGATCAGCTGGAGCTGCCGCTCGACCAGACCCTGGCTGCGGCGGGACAGGTTGACGAACATGCTGCTGACGTTGGTCTGCAGCGCGGACTGCTCGGCGGCCAGCCTGATGGCCTGTCCGTGCACCTCGTCGAAGGCTCGGGCCACCTGGCCGATCTCTTCGATGCTGGTCACCGGGACCGGCTCGACCGTCGCATTCACCGTCTCACCGGCGCGCATGCTCTGCACGGCCGCGGGCAGCCGGCGCTCGGCCACGTCCAGCGCGGTGCTCCGCAGCACCCGCAGCGGCTTCAGCATCGAGCGACCGATCAGGTACACGACAGTGGCCGCGCCGAGCAGCGCCAGCAGCAGGATCACCGAGTCGATACCGGCGGAGTTGCGGGCCGCGTCCTGCTGGGCGGCGCTGGCGTTCTTGATGTCGCCGCGCAGCCCGTCCTCCGAGGTCCGCATCTCCGCAACTACGGACTTGTACGCCTGGTCCCAGTCGGCCGGGCTGATGCCGAGCTGACCCTTGGCCCCGACCCGGCTGAGTGCGGCCTGCTTGAGCTGTTGGCGCTGGTTGTTGGCCCCGTCGTTGGTGAACCCGGCGTAGCGGTCCTGCTGCTCGGCATCCAGCGCGGCGCGGAACTGGCCGATCGCGGTGCCCAGTACGGCGTCGGTCGCGCGCACGGTGTCGGCGTCGACCGGCAGCATCTGGCCGCGGGTGATGGCCACCGCGATCACCGCGTGCTGCAGCGCGAGCTGCTCCTTCGCCGAGGTCAGGGCGGTGAGGCTGGCGGCGAGGCCGGCCAGCGCGGGGGTGTTCAGCTGCCGGTCCAGCGATGCCTCGAACACGGTCAGCGGGTTGATCAGGCCGGTGTACAGCGAGATCACCTCGGGCGCCTGGACGCCGGTCCCGCTGACCTGGTCGCGGATCTGGGTCAACCGGTCGAGGTTGTCCTTGGCCTGGGCGTAGGCGGTCTGTGCGGCCCCGCCCATGGCCGACGGGTCGCCCACGTCGGCGGCCAGGTCGCCCGCCGCGCTGTCGGTGCCGGCGAACGTGTTGTGCAGGACATTCTGGTCACCGGTGCGGTTGCCCTGCACGAACGCCGCCGCCTGGTCGCGCTCCAACTGCAGCGCACCGATCAGCCCCGCGGCCTTGCCTTCCAGCTCGACGAACTGGTCCACTGAGGCCAGGTCGCTCGCCTGGTGGGTGTGCTCGACGATGCGTGCCACGCCCAGGGCGACACCGAGCAGCGTCGGAACCAGGAGGACCGCCGCCAGCTTGACCGGCAGGTTCCAGTTCCTCGGCTGCAACCGCTCGAAGCGGCGGCCAGCCGTCTTTGTGCTGGTCATGTCAGCGCCTTCCTGAAGCGCACGGGGCGGTGTGCCAGGGCGTAGAGCACCGGTTCAGCTGTCTGTCCCCCACCGACTCGATCAAAGTCGCCGACACGCTGGAAAAAGCGGCGGGCGCCGCCAGAAGGCTGACTATGATCTTCTTGGCATGCTGTGTCCTTCAAGGGCGCGAAGTATAGCGCGGGCTTGAGCAGCCTCCGTCACACGAGGGTCGGGAAGCATCTACCGCCCCACTGGCGTTTGCAACGTACGGGGCTTCCATGACCTACTTGGCCAGCCGTGCCCCCCGCTGACCGCAGTACAGCGTGACCGCACCCCCGGCGGAAAGGATCTGTCCGTGACCGACGGACCGCTCATCGTCCAGTCCGACAAGACCCTGCTGCTCGAGGTCGACCACCCGGCCGCGGCCGAAGCCCGTGCCGCAATCGCGCCGTTCGCCGAGCTGGAGCGCGCGCCCGAGCACGTCCACACCTACCGGGTCACCCCGCTGGCGCTGTGGAACGCCCGTGCCGCCGGGCACGACGCCGAGCAGGTGGTCGACGCGCTGGTCCGGTTCTCCCGCTACGCCGTACCCCAGCCGCTGCTGGTCGACGTGGTCGACACGATGGGCCGGTACGGGCGGCTGCAGCTGGTCAAGTCCCCGGTCCACGGCCTGGTACTGGTCTCCCTGGACCGCGCGGTGCTGGAGGAGATCCTCCGGCAGAAGAAGATCGCCCCGATGCTCGGCACCCGCATCGATGACGACACCGTGCTGGTGCACGCCAGCGAACGCGGCCACCTCAAGCAGGCGCTGCTCAAGGTCGGCTGGCCGGCCGAGGACCTGGCCGGCTACGTGGACGGCGAGCGGCACGCGATCTCACTGGACCAGCAGGACTGGACGCTGCGCGACTACCAGCGCGACGCGGTCACCGGCTTCTGGGCCGGCGGCTCCGGGGTCGTCGTGCTGCCCTGCGGTGCCGGTAAGACGCTGGTCGGCGCGGCGGCGATGGCCGAGGCGCAGGCCACCACGCTGATCCTGGTCACCAACACGGTGGCCGGGCGGCAGTGGAAACGGGAGCTGGTCGCCCGCACCTCGTTGACGGAGGACGAGATCGGCGAGTACTCCGGCGAGCGCAAGGAGATCCGCCCGGTCACCATCGCTACCTACCAGGTCATGACGCGCAAGTCCAAGGGCGAGTACCGCCACCTCGAGCTGTTCGACTCCCGGGACTGGGGGCTGATCATCTACGACGAGGTGCACCTGCTGCCCGCGCCGGTGTTCCGGATGACCGCCGACCTGCAGTCCCGGCGTCGGCTCGGCCTGACCGCGACCCTGGTCCGTGAGGACGGCCGCGAGGGTGACGTGTTCTCGCTGATCGGCCCGAAGCGCTACGACGCCCCGTGGCGCGACATCGAGCAGCAGGGCTGGATCGCGCCGGCCGACTGTGTCGAGGTCCGGGTCACCCTGACCGACGCCGAGCGGCTGAGCTACGCCACCGCCGAGGCCGACGAGCGCTACAAGCTGGCCGCCACCGCCCGCACCAAGGAGGCGGTGGTCAAGGCCATCCTGGACCGGCACCCCGGCGAGCCGGCGCTGATCATCGGCGCCTACCTGGACCAGCTGCACGAGCTGGCCGCCGAGCTGGACTGCCCGGTGATCGAGGGGTCGACCAAGAACAAGGAGCGCGAGGAGCTGTTCCAGGCGTTCCGCACCGGCGAGATCCCGAGGCTGGTGGTCAGCAAGGTCGCCAACTTCTCCATCGACCTGCCGGAGGCCTCGGTCGCCGTGCAGGTGTCCGGCACGTTCGGCTCCCGGCAGGAGGAGGCCCAGCGGCTGGGGCGGCTACTGCGGCCCAAGGGTGACCACCGCCAGGCGCACTTCTACTCGGTGGTCTCGCGCGACACGCTGGACACCGAGTACGCCGCGCACCGGCAGCGCTTCCTCGCCGAGCAGGGCTACGCGTACCGGATCATGGACGCCGACGACATCCTCGGACCGCCGATCCCCGAGGTGGGCGGCAACCCCGAGAGCGGCGTCCCGGAGACGGAGGGCGGCGAAGTAGAGGGCAACGCCTGACCCCACGCCCGCCGCACCGTCGCACCGCCGCACGGCATCCCGACTCGCCACCGCCGCCGGCGAGTCGGGATTTCCGTCAGCGCGAGTCGGGATTTCCGTCAGCGCGCCGTGCGGACGGGTACGCGTCGGCCAGCCACCGCCGAGTTCAACCGGAGCGGGGTTTGCGACCCCCTCGGGGGCCGCCACGGTTGAACTCGATGGCACCTGCGGCCGCCCAGATCGTCCGGCGGTCGGGCGTTTCGGCACCCCGGGCCAGGGTCGCGACCAGGGACGAGTCCGGGTTCGGCCCTGAGGCCATGGCGTCTCGGTGGCGGCACGCTGGAGGCATGGACGAGCACAGCACCAACCCGCCTACCGCGCCGGCCACCGCGCCGCCGGCCACCGACGACGCCGCCCGGACCGACTACCTGCCGCCCGCCGGAGCCGTCCCCCCGGCGGTGAACCCGCTGCCAGCTGGCAACGACGACCCACCCACCGGCGGCTACCCCCCGCCCACCACTCACGAGCCGGCCGCCGGCAACTACCACCCGCCCACCACTCACGAGCCGGCGGGCGGCAACTACAACCCGCCCACCGTCAACCACGCCCCGCCCGCCGGCGGCTACGCCTTGGCCGCCGCCGCCGCCCCTCAGGCCGCCTACGGCGCGCCCCCCACCCACTACGGTCCGCCTACCGGCAACTACGGTCCACCCACCGGCAACGACGCCCCGACCGCGGGCACCCGCCGGACGCCGATCCGACTGCACCGCAGCCGGGACGAGCGGATGA
>DASYLM010000418.1:0-2154 GCA_036009565.1 Pseudonocardia sp.
CGGTCAGCTCAGCCGACTCCTCGATCACCTGCCGGGTCCGGATCGGGCGTGCCACGATGAGCCCATGGTGGATGAGCGGTGGGCGGCGGTCGACAACTACTTCGGTGATTTGATGATCGGCGAGGACCCGGTGCTGGACGCCGCGCTCGCCGCCAGCGACGCGGCCGGCCTGCCGCCGATCGCGGTGTCCCCGACGCTGGGCAAGTTGCTGCACCTGTTGGCCAGGGCAACCGGGGCGCGGCGCATCCTGGAGGTCGGCACGCTGGGCGGCTACAGCACGATCTGGCTGGGCAGGGCGCTACCCGCCGGCGGCCACCTGACCAGTCTGGAGGCGGTGGACAAGCACGCCGAGGTCGCGCGGTCCAATGTCGCGGCCGCCGGTCTCTCCGAGGTGGTCGACATCCGGATCGGGCCGGCCCTGGAGGCGCTGCCGAAGCTCGCCGCCGAGCAGGGCGACCCGTTCGACCTGATCTTCATCGACGCCGACAAGGAGAACAACCCGGCGTACTTCGACTGGGCGATCCGGCTGGCAAGACCTGGTTCGATGATCATCGTGGACAACGTGGTGCGGGACGGCAAGGTGCTCGACGCCAACCATCCGGACTCCCGGGTACAGGGCTCGCGCCAGTTCGCCGAGCTGGTCGGCTCCCAGAACCGGGTCAGCGCCACCACGCTGCAGATGGTGGGCGTGAAGGGTTGGGACGGCTTCACCCTGGCCGTGGTCAACGACCCCGCCGAGGGGTAGCGCATCTCCTGGCGCACCGCCCACTCCGGACCCTAAGAGGATCGTCTTGCCGACAGTTGCCCTTGCCTGCAGCGCGGCGTGTGCCTCTCCCGCCCTGGCCAGCGGAAACCGGCGGTCACGTCCTCGGCGCCGATCCGGGTGGGCTCCCCGGAGGACCAGCCGACCGGCGAACATGCCGCGACGGTAAGACCGCAACTATTGTTGAGGTCAAGGCCGGAGCGCGTCATCCGCTCGCGACCAGTAACCGGAAGGTGTTCTCCAACCGGTAGCCGCCCTCCGGTGTCCGGTACCGCGCCAGCCCGGCCAGCACCGCCTTGCGCACCGGCGCCCGACCGGCCTTCGCCACCGCACGCCGGCCCACCTCGGCGGTGTTGATCGCGGTGAGCAACGCGCGCTCGTCAACGAAGTCGAACGCGCACCGGACGTCCTCGGTCTCGCTGTCCGCCAGTCCCGCCAACCCGGCCAACTTCGCCAACCGACCGTCCGCGCTCAACTCGGGCGGCCCGGCGCGCCCCGCTCCGCGCAGCCACGGTGGCGGGCCGAGGATGGGCGCCAACGCCTCACCGAACGCACCGACGGCGCACTGCTCCGGCGGCCCCCACACGGTGACCGCGATCGGCGCACCCGGCGCCGCCACCCTGGCCAGTTCGCGCAGGGCGGCCAGCGGGTTGGCCAGGTGCATCAGAACCTGCACGCAGGTCACCGCCGCCGCCTCGCCGTCCGGCAGGGGCAGCGCGGGCAGCTCACCCAAGCTCAGCTCCGCCTCCGGCACTCGCTGGGCGGCCCGGACGAGGGCGACCGGGTCGGCGTCCACCCCGCGCACCGGGATGAACCGGTCGGCGGCGAGGCGGCACAGCTGGCCGGTCCCGCAGCCCACGTCCACCAGCGCGCCCCCGGCAACCGTGCCGAGCGCGTCGAGCACCCGCTCGTAGAGCGGCCGGCCCCAGCCGGCCGGGCCAGCATCCACATCCCGGATGTTAGTGCCCGGCCTCCGCGCGGGTCCGCCCGGCGAACACCCAGGTGTGCAGCAGCGCGAAGCGCAGCACCGAGGCGACCAGGTTCGCCGCGATCAACACCAGCAGCTCGGCCGACCAGCTCGGATCGCGGGTGGCTGCATGCAGTGCCGCCAGCGAGCCGCCGGTCAACGCCAACCCGAGCCCGAACAGCACCAGGGCGCGGGCGTGCTGGCGCAGTACGCCCCGCCGGCCCTGCACCCCGAAGGTGATCGCCCGGTTGGCCGAGGTGTTGCCGACCGCGGTGACCAACAGCGCGCCGAGGTTCGCCGCCTGGGCCCCCAGCGGGTCCCGCATCAGCAGGTAGAGCAGCAGGTAGACGGCGGTGCTGAGCACCCCGATGCCGGCAAACCGGAGCAGCTGACCGCCGATCCCGACCGGCACCCCGGCCCGGCG
>DASYLM010000419.1:0-9893 GCA_036009565.1 Pseudonocardia sp.
GAGTCCTGGCCGTCCGACAAGCGGGTTGCGGTGATCGGTACCGGGCATCTTTCCCTCGAGCTGGGAGGGCCACGGCAGTTCGGGCCGCACGGACCGGACCCCGAGTTCGACCAAAAGGCTGTGGCCTGGATCGCGGGCGGGGACATCGAGCAGTGCCTCGGCGAGGTCAGTCTCGAAAGCCTGCACCTGCCGGGAAACGCCACCCACGGCTTCATGGACTTCATGCTGATGATGGGTGTGGCCGGCGAGGGCCAGAAAGCCGACTACGTCGACACCTACGACCTCTACCACACCATGGAGGCCTACTTCACCTGGTATCCCGGCGGAGGTCCGCGATGAGCAAATACCTGCTGAACAAATTCCTCTTCACCGTCGACCGAGATTTCGAACTTGTCGAGCGCTACCGCGAGGACCCGAGCGGCACCGTCGCCTGGTGGGAGGCCGAGCAGGCCAACCGCATCCTCAACTGCGCCGACAGCGAGTCATCGACATGGTTGCGCTTTGACGAGACCGAGCGGCAGGCACTGTCCACCCACGACTATCCGAAACTGTTCGAGCTAGGCGCGCACCCGTTCCTTACGCTCACGCTCTACATCGGACTGTTCGAACGCGACTACGAACCGCTGGGCTTCCAGACCGAGTACGCCCAGCGCCTGTCACACGTAACCCTGCCCCACCCGGACATCGCCACCTGAGTCGACATCGCGTTCACCCGAAGATGACTGTGGGCCGGGCCGGCCGCGCTGCCGCAGCGACACTCTGTTGGCGGCCTGCGGCACCGCCCCGGACGGCGAGAAGGGTGCGATCCTGCGCCGGGAGGGCCTCACTACTCCAGCCACCTGGTGGAATCATTCCGGGAGTGGACGGCCCCGGGTTTCCGGGCACAGCGGCGCGACGACCAGTCCGATCAGGTAGATCGCACCGACCACGGTCGCGGCGATGCCGTAGCCGCCGAGCTTGGAGATGATCACGCCGGAGAGCAACGGACCGAGGAACGCGACGAATCGGGCGGCGTTGAACACGAATGCCACCCCGGTCGCACGCAGGTGGGTCGGGTAGAACTCCGGTAGCCATACCGGCATCCAGGTGTACTGGCCCAGTGTGAAGAAACCGTTGACGATGAGTACCGCGACGATCAGGCGCAGGTCGTGGGTCCACAGGAACAGCACCGGCGTCAGCACCAGCGAGCCGGCGAAGTAGAACAGCACGGTGCGTTTGCGGCCGAACCGGTCAGCCAGGAAGCCGAAGGCGATGTACCCGGCGATGGCTCCGACGTTGTAGATCATTCCTGCTCCGCTGGCCCAGCTCGAGGCACTGTGCCCGGACCGGGCGGCGACATCGGCGACGTACAGCGGCACCCAGGTGGAGATGCCCCACCAGCCGAGGGTGGTGACCAGGGACATCACCGAGCCGAGGATGGTCAGCCGGCGCAGCTTCGGGTCCGCGAAGATCTGTCGCAGGGTGAACCGGGTGTAGGCCTCGTCCTCGGCGGACAGCTGGCCGGGGCTATCGGTGGCGCGCTCGCGCAGCTGGGCCCGGCGCCGCTGGGCTGTGGCCCACTGCTCGGACTCAGGTACCGAGCGGCGCAGCCAGAGCGCGAACAGCGCCGGCAGCACGCCGAGTGCGAACATCAACCGCCATGAGTTGGGGCCGAGCGGCCCGATGAAGTACCAGCACGCCGAGGCGATGAAAAAGCCTAGGCCAAGGCCGCACTGCATCAGCCCGGCGGCCTTTGCCCTGGCCTTGCTCGGCCAGATCTCGGCGACCAGGGAGGTGCCGGTGCCCCATTCCGAGCCAAGGGCGAACCCGGTGACGAAGCGCAGCACCAGGAACGACGCCCAGGACCAGGACAACGCGCTGAACCCGGTGAACGCCGCGTAGAGCACGATCGCGGTGAGCAGGGTGCGCCTGCGGCCGAAGTAGTCGGCGAAGATACCACCCAGGATGCCGCCCATCCCCCAGCCCAGCAGCGTCACCGCAATGGTGACGCCGGTGAGGAAGGCGATCGAGCCGGCGGGCGCGCCGGGGTCGAGCCGGCGCAGCACTGTGCTCGCGGTCAGGATCAGGGCGTAGGTCTCGAACCCGTCGAACAGCCAACCGAGGTTGGCCGCGATCAGCGAGCGCCACTGGGCGCGGCTCACTCCCTGGCGCCAGAAACTCCGTGAGACAGCTGTGTCGTGCACCGGCCCTCCTCGGGATCGCCTTCGGAGTGAGTAAACCTGTCCGCTGGACAAATTGTCCTCCATGCAGGACATCCGATGGCAGCGCCGAACGTTAAGCCACCGCTCGACGCGGCGTCAAGGACGAGCTGGCGCCGGTCCGCGGATACGCGTCAAACAGGGTTGTGAGCCCGCGTTAGCGGGCAGGTGCGGCGCCGCCGATGCGCTCGGTGATGCGCAGGCCGCTCTCTCTGATCAGCTCGCCGGCGTCCGCCACGGTGGACTCGTTGAGCTCGGAGGCAAACGCCAGCGAGCAGAGCGCCATGGTCACCCGACCCTGGTCGTCGAACACCGGCGCGGATACCCCGGACTGCCCGAGGTCGTACTCCCGGATGCTGATCCCGTAGCCGCGCTGTCGGGTATCGGCCAGCACGCCGCGCAGTGCCGCCCGGTCCACGACCGTCTCCGGCGTGAACGCGGTCAGGCCGTGCCGGTCGATCAGCCGGTCCACCTCGACAGGGTCGGACCAGGCCAGGAATGCTCGCATGATCGCCGGTGTGGAAAACTGGAAGGTGTCGCCCAGCCCGACGGTGATCCGCACGCCCTGACCGTGGTCCGCTTTGGCCAGTACTGAGTACTCGGCCGAGC
Organism: Pseudonocardia sp.; assembly: GCA_036009565.1. Taxonomy (GTDB): domain Bacteria; phylum Actinomycetota; class Actinomycetes; order Mycobacteriales; family Pseudonocardiaceae; genus Pseudonocardia. Next base: position 2,808 of record DASYLM010000419.1, read on the forward strand.
CGTGCCGGCGGAGCGCGAACGTGACGAAGCCGAGCCGCTTGCCGAGCTCGTCGAGCTCCGCCTGGACGACCTCACTGGTCCAGTCCTCGGAAGCACCGGCGATAGTCAGTAGCCGCGGCCCCAGCCACCAGCCGCCCCGGTCCCCCCGGGTGGCCGCCCAGCCGGCGCGCTGCAGGGTGCCCAGGATGTTGTAGCAGGTGCTCCGGTTCAGCTGGAGGTCCTCGATCAGCACGCCGGTGGACACAGGGTCGGGCCACTCGCGCGCGATCCGCTCCAGGAGTCGCACTGCGTTCATCACCGCGGGCACATCACTCGCCACGAACGGCCCCCTCCCTCGTTCCACCCGTCGTGATCACGGTATCCGACCGGCTCCGACATGGGTTGACGCCTGAGTTTCTCATGTTAATGTCCTCTATAGGAGATACATCGTCCTCTATGGTGGTCATTGATGAAACTAGCTTCGTCCTTCCCGGTACCGGCGGCACGCGACCGGGTCTTCGCACATTTCCTGGATCCCGACTCGATGCGCGCCTGCGTACCCGGCTGCGTCGAGTTGATGAGGGTCGACGACAAGCACTACGAGGGGAGACTGGTCAATGAGATCTCTCACGTGCGGTTCAGCGCGGGCTTCACCGCCGAGATCACCGAGCTGAGCGCCCCGGCCGAGGTGCGGGCCTTACTGCGCGGTGAGGACCGGAAGCTGGGCAGCTCGATCAAGGTCGATGCGACCCTGGTCGTCACAGACGAGGGGCAGGCATCCTCGCTGGTGGAGTTCGGCCTGGACCTCGCGCTGTGGGGCAAGATCGGCCGAATGGGCGAGTCCATCGTCCGGCGGCGGTCCGAGGAGGTGCAGCGACAGTTCGTCGCCGACTTCTCCCGGGTCTGCGCCGCGGGGCCGCCCGGGCCGGACAACCCCGTGGTGCGCGAGCTGAGCGCGCCGCCGGCCGAGGACGCCGCGGTGTCGTCCGAAGCGGGGCGGCAGGTGAAGCGTGGCTGGTGGCGGCGGCTGCTTGCGCTGTTGCGCGGCCGGCGCGCGGCGGCCCGGCGGTGAGCGCGCTGGAACTGGAGACCCCGGTGCTGCACCGGCCGGGCACGCTGGCCGAGGTGTGCGCGCTGCTGGCGGAGCTGGACCAGCCGATGGTGTATGGCGGTGGCACCGCGGTCCAGATCCTGCTGAAACAGGGCGTGCTGTTCGCCTCAGACCTGGTCGACATCGCCCGGGTGCCCGGCCTGGACCGGATCGAGGAGACGGCCGAGGGCCTGCGCGTCGGAGCCATGGTCACGCTGCGCCGGATGGAGACCGACCCGGTGGTGCGGCGGCTCGCGCCGCTGGCGGCCCAGGTGTACGCCCGGGTGGCCAACCCCAGGGTGCGCAACACCGCGAGCGTGGGCGGCAACCTCGCCCACGGTGACTATCGGCTGGACCCGCCGACCGCACTGTTGGCCCTGGACGCACGGGTCGAACTGACCTCCGCCGGTGGCACCCGACTGGTGCCGGTGCGGGAGTTCTTCACCGGCTTCCAGCAGACCGCGCTGGCCGAGGGCGAGCTGGTCACCGCCGTGCAGATCCCGACGCAACCGAGCCGGGCCGCGGCGTTCGCCAAGCTGAGCAGCCTGTCGGTGAACGACTGGCCGTGCGCCTCGGCCGCCGCGCTGCTGGTCCCGACCGGCCGACGGCGGGAACGCTGGGAGCTGCGCATGGGGCTCGGCGCACTGGCCGCGAAACCCGAGTACCTGAGCCTCGAGGTGCCCGGCGGCGCCGCGCTCGACGAGGTACTCGAAGCCGCCCAGCGCGCCGCCGACCAGGTCATCGACCCGATCCCGGACGTGCGGGGCGGGGTGGAGTTCAAACGCCGGCTCGGGCTGGTCGCGGTGCGCGATGCCGTACGCGCGGCATGGGACCTGGCAGTGCAGCCGACGGCGGGGTCAACCCGGGGATCGGTACCGGAATCGGCACGAGAGGAGGACTCGGATGTTCAGCGGACTTCACAGCGGCGCTGGTGGCGCGGTCGGTGAGCGATGGGCGCGCACGGACGCGCGGGCCAAGGTGCGCGGCGAGCTGCGCTACGCCGCCGACCAGCCACTTCGACCGTGCCTGGACGTGGTGCTACACCGGGCGACCCGGCCGCATGCGCTCCTCGAATCGGTGGACGTCGAGGACGCGCTGGCGGTTGACGGTGTCGTCGCGGTGGTCACCGGGGCGCAGCTGTACGAGCGGTTCGGCGACGCGCTGATGACCGGCCCGGCGTTCTCCGACCAGCCCTGCCTGGCGGTGGGCAAGGTCCGCTACGTCGGCGAGCCGGTGGCCGCGGTGATCGCGCGGGGGCTGGTGCCGGCGCGCGCGGCGGCCGAGCGGGTGCTGGTCGACTACGCGGAGCTGGACGCGGTGCACGACGTGGACGCGGCAGCCGCCGGTGGACCGTACGTGCACGAGGAGCTGCGGCCCTCGACCGTGTTCGGCGACCTGAAGCACCTGCGCGGGAAGCGGGACACCAACGTCAACTACGAATACAAGTTGCGACGGGGTGATGTGGCGGCGGCCGGGCACGACGCGGTGGAGCGGGGCGGGGTGACGGTGCGCGAGGAGTTCTGGTGCCCGCCGACCCACCACGTCCCGATCGAGCTGCCGTTCACCGCGGCCTGGCGCGACGGGGACCGGCTGGAGATCCTGTCCACCACCCAGACCCCGTCCTATGTGCGGCTCGCGGTGGCCGACCTGCTGGGTATCCCGCTCAACGCTGTGCGGGTGCGCTCCGCCCCGCTGGGTGGCAGCTTCGGCGCCAAGATGTACGACCGGCTGGAGCCACTGGCCGCGGCCCTGGCCTGGAGCCAGAAGCTGCCGGTACGCATCCTGGCCAGCCGGGAGGAGGCGTTCCTGCTGACCACCCGGCACGGCGCCGCGGTGACCGGCAGCATGACCGCCGACGCCGAGGGCCGGATCGTCGCGGCCAGCGCCGACGTGCGCTACGACACCGGGGCCTACGCCGACGTCGGGCCCAGGATCACCGCCAAGTCCGGCATGGTCGCGGCCGGCCCGTACCGGGTGGACAACGTCGAGGTCCGGTCCCGCTGCATCTACACCAACAAGCCCTCGGCCGGCCCGTTCCGCGGCTTCGGCGTGCCCCAGGTGACCTGGTCGCACGAGTCCCTGGTGGACGAGCTGGCCCGGGAGTCCGGCGTGGACCCGGCCGAGTTCCGGCGGCGCAACCTGCTGCGCGAGGGCGACGTCAGCGCGGTCGGCACCCCGATGCACAGCGCCGACTTCGTGGGCTGCCTGGACGCGGTCACCGAGGCCGTCGGCTGGGACACCCCGCTGGAGCGGGTGGACGGCCGGCTGCGGCGGGGTCGGGGGGTCGCCGTGGGGATCAAGGCGGTGCTCACCCCGACGATCTCGAACGCCGTGTTGCAGCTCAACCAGGACTCCTCGGCGACCCTGCTGATCAGCACCGTCGACATGGGCCAGGGCAGCGACACGATCATGGCGCAGATCGCGGCGGAGGCACTGTGCCTGGGCGAGGGCCAGGTACGGGTCGTCACCGCCGACACCGACGTCACCCCGTACGACACCATCACCGCTGGCAGCCGCTCGACCTACCACACCGGCAACGCCGTGCGCCGGGCCGCCGAGGCCATGCGGGACAAGCTCCTCGAGCTGGCCGCCGAACGCTTCGGCGTGCCGGCCACCGACGTCAAGCTGACCGGCGACGGGCTGGTCAGCGCGCAGACCCAGGAGCGGGTGTCGGTGCCGGAGCTGCTGCACGGGCACTTCGGCGCGCGGGGCACCACGCTGACCACGGAGGCCAACTTCACCACGTCGTGGGTGCCCTACGACCACGAGACCGGCCAGTCCGAGCGGGTCACCGAGCACTGGTTCGCCGGCGCGGTGGCGGCACAGCTCACCGTGGACACCGAAACCGGGCGGGTGCACGTCGAGCACCTCGCGGTGGCGGGTGACGTGGGCCGGGCGATCAACCCCACGCTGGTCGAGCAGCAGCTCACCGGGGCGGCGATCATGGGCATCGGACACGCGCTGTTCGACCAGCTGGTGTTCGACGAGGGCCAGATCGTGAACGGCACGCTGCTGGACTATCAGCTGCCTTCGGTGCTGGACCTGCCCGACAAGATCACCCCGATCATCGTGGAGAGCCCGCACCGCACCGGCCCGTACGGCGCCAAGGGCGTCGGCGAGACCACGATCATCCCGCTGGCCCCGGCCATCGCCAACGCGGTGCGCGACGCGATCGGCATCCGGTTCCCCCGGCTACCGCTCACCCCGGAACGGATCCTCACCGCCCTCGCCGACCAGGAGGCATCGAAATGACCACCCGTCTGCCCAGCTCACACCCCGTGAGCGGCGATGGTCGCTATAGCAACCATCGCCACTCACGGATGCTGACCAGGGGGAATGCGTGATGAGTACCGGCATCGAGCTGACCGTGAACGGGGTACGGCAGCGAGTCAACGTCGGCGACGACGACCTGCTGCTGGAGGTGCTGCGGCGCATCGGCCACACCAGCGTCCGGGAGGGCTGCGGCGTCGGCGCCTGCGGCGCGTGCACGGTGCTGGCCGACGGGCGCAGCGTGAGCAGCTGCCTGGCCCGCGCGGTCCGCTACGACGGGGTGCCGCTGACCACTGCCGACGGGCTACCGGAGGACGACGACGTGGTCGAGGAGTTCGTCGCCGCCGCGGCGATGCAGTGCGGCTACTGCATCCCCGGCTTCGTGCTGATGGGCCACGAGCTCCTGGCCGAGAACCCGGCGCCCAGCCGCGCCGAGATCGCCGCGCACCTGGAGGGCAACATCTGCCGCTGCGGCACCTACCAGGAGATCTGCGCCGCCATCGAGGCCACCGCACAGCGCCGGCAGGCCGCGCGACAGCGGCGGTCGGCATGAGGGTCGACACTCCGCGCGGCGGCTTCGAGGTCGCCGTCACCGGTCGCGGCGGACGTCCGCTGGTTGCCCTGCACGCCCTCGCGCTCTCCGGGCGACTGTGGGACCCGATGGCCACCGCGCTGGCCGATTCCCGCACGGTGCTGGCGCCGGACGCGCGAGGGCACGGCGGCTCGGACTGGGACCGCGGCCCGTTCACCATCGCCGACCTCGCCGACGACGTCGCGGCCATCGTGGAAACGTCAGCTGAGGGGCCGGTCGACGTGATCGGTCTGTCCATGGGCGGCAGCACCGCGATCCTGCTCGCCCAGCGCCGGCCCGACCTGGTCGCCCGCCTCGTACTGGCCGACACCACCGCCTGCTACGGCCCCGACCGGGTCGCTCAGTGGACCGGACGAGCGGAGAAGGCCATCGGTGTGCCAAGGCAGAAGCAGGTGGACTTCCAGGTCGACCGGTGGTTCTCGCCGGCCTTCATCCAGGCCCACCCCGACGAGGTGCGGCGGGTGTCGGACATCTTCGTGGCCACCGACTCGGCCGCGCACGCCGCCGCCTGCCACGCCTTCGCCGGGCTCGACGCGGAGGCCGGGCTGAGCGAAGTCAAGGCGCCGACCCTGGTGCTTGTCGGCCGGGATGACTACGCCACCCCGCCGGCCATGGCCCAGGTGCTCGCCGCACGCATCCCCGACGCCCGTCTCGAGGTGCTCGAGGACACGCGCCACCTGAGCCTGATCGAGCGCCCGGACCTCTGGGCGCGCGTGGAAACCTACCTGAGCAACTGAGGAGCGGCGCGGCGCCGCCAAGCGGGAAGGATCAAGCCTCAGCCGAGGACTAGACGCGGCTCGTTTCATGCTGTCGGACGTGGCCACCGGGTGAGGTCGGTCCTACCCCGGCGGGTGGGTGCCGATTTGGCGGGCGATGCCCTGGGCGGCGGTACGCACGGCGGGGCCGAGTCTGGCTACGTTGGCCCGAACGCTGTGCACCACGACGGAGATGGCGGCGACAGCCTAGCCGTCACGGCCGAGGACGGGCGCGGCCACGGAGACGGCGCCCAAGAAGTGGCCCTGGTTGCCCGTGGCGTAGCCGTCGCGGCGAATCTTGGCCAAGGCACGGTGCAGAACGGCGGGTTCGGTGATGGTGTGCGGGGTGTGGCGGGTCAACCCGGCGGCGATCACCTCGTCGACGACTTCGCGTGGGGTGAAAGCAAGGAGAGCTTTGCCCATACCGGTGGCGTGCAACGGAAGTCGTCCCCCTGGCGGGGCCGGCGCGGCGACGGCGTGGCTGCCGGTGAGGGCGTGCAGGTACACCGCCTGGTGGCCGTCGCGCACCGCGAGGTAGACGTTTTCGCGGGTGACCTCGTACAGGGTTTCCAGGAACGGCACCGCCACCTCGGCTAGCCCGCGGCGACCGGGGGCGCGCATGCCGATCTCGAACAGTCGTAGCCCGATCTCGTAGCGGTGCCTGCTCGCGCTGAGCGCGCTGCTCGGGCTGCCCAACGGGTTCAACAACCTGGGCAACCAGACCGAGATGTTCCAGGCGGCGGACCCGCACACGCTAGGCGCGGCGTCCGGGCTCTACCGAACCTCCCAGTACATCGGCGCCAACCTGGCCGCCGCCGTGCTCGAGCTGGCCTTCGCCGGCCCGCCCTCGGACGCCGGGATGCACCGGCTCGGGCTGGTCGTGGCGGCCATCGCGGCGGCACTACTCGCGGCCGCGGTGCTCTCCAGCCGGCGCCGCAAGCCGACCCCCGGCGAGATTCAGCGCGGCGAGATTGAAGCGCCCCCAATGCCCGCAACCACTTCATCCCGCCGGACGACTTGGTCGTGGCCGACCTCAACGAGGTGGCGGCCCTGGTCGCGTTCGTCCTCATCGTCGGCGCGGTGAGCCCGGTTATCGGTCTGGCCGCGCGCCGCGCCCGGAGGGCGGAGTCTTGGCGACGGCGAACGCCGTGACCCGTGAGGAGCTGCGCGTGCTGGCCGACGAGCAGGCCGCGTTGCGCCGGGTCGCCACGCTGGTCGCCCGCGGGGTGCCGCCGGGTGAGGTGTTCGCGGCCGTTGCGCAGGAGGTCGGCAGTGTCCTCCGTGCCGACGCCACGACCATCGTCCGCCTCGATCCCGACGGGGCGACGACCGTCCTCGCCGGCGTCGGCGACATCGCCGACGAGCTTGTGTGGGCAGCCGCTGGGCGCCTGAGCCGCCCC
>DASYLM010000420.1:0-5248 GCA_036009565.1 Pseudonocardia sp.
GATGTCGGCGGCCACCGGGTGGGTGGAGGGGAGCTGGTCCTGCCGGTACGCCCAGGCCTTCTCCACGTTGGCGAAGGTGACCCAGGAGCCGGTGTACTCGGTGGCGCTGGCCTGGCAGATCACTGAGGCCCAGGTGGCGAACGACTCGTTCAGCCACAGGTCGTCCCACCAGCGCATGGTCACCAGGTCGCCGAACCACATGTGCGCCATCTCGTGCAGCACGGTCTCCGCGCGCCGCTCGTAGAGGTACTGGGTGACCCGGGACCGGAAGACGTAGTCCTCCAGGAACGTCACCGCGCCGGCGTTCTCCATCGCGCCGGCGTTGAACTCGGGCACGAACAGCTGGTCGTACTTGCCGAACGGGTACCGGACGCCGAAGTTGGCGTGGTAGAAGTCGAAGCCCTGCTTGGTCTCGGTGAACAGCCGCTCGGCGTCCATGTGCCCGCCGAGCGAGGACCGGCAGTAGATGCCGAGCGGGATGACGCCGTCAGCGTCGCGGTACTCGTCGTGCCAGCTCTGGTACGGGCCGGCGATCAGCGCGACGAGGTAGGTGCTGATGATCTCGCTGGTGGCGAAGCGGTGGGTGACGGCGCCACTGGAGCCGCTGGCTGTGCTCGACTCGATGACCGCGTTGGAGATGACCTTCCAGTCCGGCGCGGCGGTGACCGTCAGCTGGTAGCGACCCTTGAGGTCGGGCTGGTCGAAGCAGGTGAACATCCGCTTCGCGTCGGCCGTCTCGAACTGGGAGTAGAGGTACACCGCCGAATCGACCGGGTCGACGAACCGGTGCAGCCCTTCGCCGGTGTTCATGTAGCGGCAGTCCGCGGTGACGGTGAGCTCGTTGCTCGCCGCCAGTGACGGCAGCGCGATGCCGTCCTCCTCGAGGTAGCCGGAGACGTCCAGCTCGGTGCCGTTCAACACGGCGGAGCGCACGCCGGCGGCCACGATGTCGATCCAGCTGCTGGCGCCGGGGCGGGTGCAGTCGAAGCGAACCGTCGTGGTGCTGGTGAACGTGGTGGCGCCCGGGTGGCCGGCGCCGTCGGTCAGGTCCAGCTCGACGGCGTACTCGATCGCGGGGATGGCTGCTGTCGAGTCGGTGCCGGTAATCAGCGCGGCGCGCTGCTCGGCCGCGGTGCGGGTCAGGTTGGGGGCGGCCATGTTGTGCCTGAATCTCCCTGTCGGTCTGGACTGGTGCTCTTTAGCCGCGATCAAACCACGTGCGGCCGTCCGGGGTGGACCGAGTTGTCCCTCCCGGCCGCGGCGCCCAGCGGCGGAACATCTCACCGCGCCGGGTTGTTGAGCGTTGTCACAGGGAGATCCGACCATCGGGAGGCCGCGTCAGATGACCACCAGTGCCGACAGCACCACCACCGCCAAGGTCGATTTCTGGTTCGACCCACTCTGTCCGTGGGCGTGGTTGACCTCGCGCTGGATGCTCGAGGTCCGTGAAGTTCGCGACATCGACCTGCAGTTCCACGTGATGAGCCTGTCGGTGCTGAACTCCGACCGGGAGGGCCTGTCGGACCAGTACAAGGAGCTGCTCTCCAAGGGCTGGGGTCCGGTGCGGGTGTGCATCGCCGCGGCCAAGGAGCGGGGCCCGGGGATTCTGGAGCCGCTCTACACCGCGATGGGCACCCGGATCCACAACGGTGGCAACAAGGAGTTCGACGTCGTCATCAAGGAGGCGCTGGCCGAGCTGGACCTGCCGGCGTCGCTGGCCGAGGCCGCCGACAGCACGGACTTCGACGAGGAGCTCAAGGCCAGCCACCACGCCGGGATGGACCCGGTCGGGCTGGACGTGGGCACGCCGACCATCCACGTCGACGGGGTCGCCTTCTTCGGTCCGGTGATCTCCAAGGCGCCCAAGGGGGAGCAGGCCGGCCAGGTCTTCGACGCGGCCCGCACGCTGGCCGGGTTCCCGCACTTCTTCGAGCTGAAGCGGACCCGGACGGAGTCCCCGGACTTCAGCTGACCCTGGCGTCCGCGCGCCCTGTGGGGTCTGTCACAGCTCACCCGGTCAGGATCAAACATTGCCTGGCCGGGTGAGCATGGTGGGCCCGGCGGCGCGCGGATAACGCCGGTACTCACCGAGGGTCGCCCTCGATCGGAATACGCTGTCCGAGATGCCTTCGATCGGTGATGCCAGCACATTGGTGCTCGCCCAGCGCTACCGCCTGGACGAGCGGGTCGGTGCTGGCTCGATGGGCGCGGTGTGGCGCGCCACCGACGAGCTCCTCGGGCGCACCGTCGCGGTGAAACAGCTACTGCTGCAACCCGGTGCGCCGGGGTTCGACGCGCAGGGCCAGGCCTACGACGAGGCCCGCCAGCGGATCCTGCGCGAAGGTCGCCTCGCCGCCCGGCTGCAGCACCCGCACGCCATCGCGGTCTTCGACGTGGTGCTGCACGACGACGCCCCGTGGCTGGTCATGGAGTACCTGCCGTCGCGCACCCTCGGCGCGCTGCTGAACACCGAGGGACCGCTGGACCCGCGCCACGCGGCCGACATCGGCCGCCAGATCGCGGACGGTCTCGCGGCCGCGCACGCAGCCGGCATCGTGCACCGCGACATCAAGCCGGGCAACGTCCTGATCGGCGCCGACGGCATCGTGAAGATCACCGACTTCGGAGTCTCCCGGGCCGCCGACGACGTCCAGCTGACCCGTACCGGGCTGATCGCCGGTACGCCGGCCTACCTGGCCCCGGAGACCGCGCGGGGGCAGAACCCGTCCACCGCGTCCGACGTGTTCGCGCTGGGCTCCACGCTGTACGCGGCGGTGGAGGGCGAACCGCCGTTCGGGCTGGACGACAACGCCTACGCCCTGCTCTACAAGGTGGGCGCGGGCACCATCCGGCCGCCCGAACACGCCGGGCCGCTCACCGACGCGCTGCTGCGGATGCTGCGCGCCGACCCCGCCGAGCGGCCGACCGCGACCGCCGCCAAGGCCGAGCTCGCCGCCGTGGCCGCCGGCCAGCGACCGCCGGGGCCGGCCGCCCCGCCGTCCCGGCCATCCGCCGCGCCGCGCCGGCCCACCCCGGCGAAGGGCACCGGCGCCCGCAAGGGCCGGCGTAACAACCTCTCGGCCACCCGGGTGGACCTCGACTCGCTGCCGCCGACCGCGGAGTCCCCGCCGCCGGTGCGCTCGGACCCGGCCCTGCCGTCGCCGACCCGGCCGATGGCCGCGGCGCCTCTGAGCGGGTCCTCCGATCCCTCGGGTGGCGAGGCCGCGCCCGCGGCAGCCGAGCCGGTCGCGGCGCCGGTGGCGAGCAGCCGCCCGGACCCGGTCGAGCCGCCCCGTGACCGGCAGGACCGGCCGCGCCGGGCGTTCGGGCCGTTCCGGCTCAGGAAGCCCACCCCGCCGATCTGGGCGCTGATCGCACTGGTTGTGGTAGCGGTGGCGGCGGTGGCCACGCTGGCGGTCCTGCGCCGCGACGCACTGCCCGGGCTGGGCAGCATCGCGGCGGGGTCACCGCCCGCGTCCGCGAAGCCGTCCGCCGCGGCCCCGGTGAAGATCCGTCCGGACGGCGCGCCCACCGCGGCGGACCTGGAGAGCTTCATCCGCGGCTACTACGCGCTGCTGCCCGGCGACCCCGCCGCGGCCTGGGCCGAGCTCGGCCCCGCTGCCCAGTCGGCGTCGAACGGGTACCAGAGCTACCAGAACTTCTACAGCGGACTGGACTCGGTCGGCTTCGCCGAGCAGCCGACGGCGGTCGACGGCAAGACGGTGCGCGCCACCCTGCGGTTCGTGCCGAAGACCGGTGGCGAAAGCGTCGAGCGCTACCAGTTCACCGTGGTGCCCGGGTCGGACGGCACGCTGATCATGAGCTCGTTCGAGCGCGGCTGACCGTCACGGGCCCGGGCGGTTACGCGGTCTGCGAGTCGGCCTCGAGCAGGTGGTTGGTCAGCCAGTGGACCACCTCGCGGACGAAGGTGGCGCGGTTCGCGGTGCCGTGGATCTCGTGCCCCTCGTCCGGGAACAGCAGGAACCCGGGGGCCGCGCCGCGCTCCCGCAGCGCCTGCACCACCTGCTCGGCCTCCACCAGCGGCACGTTGGTGTCATGCTCGCCGTGCACCACCAGCAGCGGGGCCGCCAGCCGCTCGATGCGGTGCAGCGGGGACAGCTCGCGCAACAGCTCGCGGTCCTGGTCGGGGTCGCCGTACTTGCTGGTGGCGGCGGTGGCGATCCACGGCTCGGTGTAGGCGAAGAAGGTCTCGAGGTCGGCCATGCCGCAGATGTCCACGCCGACCCGGAACAGCTCCGGGAAGTGCACCAGCGCGGCGAGGGTGAGGTAGCCCCCGTAGGACCGGCCGGCGATGCCGATCCGGTTCGGGTCGGTGAGCCCGGCGGTGATCAGGAACCTGGCCGCCTCGGCCACGTCGGTGATCGCCGCGAAGCGCCGCTCGCCGTTGTCCGCGTTCACGAAGCCGCGCCCGTAGCCGGACGAGCCCCGGACGTTCGGCGCGAACACGGCCACCCCGGCGGCGGCCAGTGACTGCAGCAGCGGTGCGAAGGTGGGCCGTTCCTGCGCCTCCGGCCCACCGTGCAGCCACAGGACCGTCGGTAGGTCGGTCTGCTGGGCGGCGGGGGAGGCGGTCGGACCGCTGCCGAGGCCGCCGTGCGGCGCATACCACCAACCGGACAGCTCCAGGCCGTCCTCGGTGGTGAAGCGCAGCGGTACCGGGTTGACCAGCTCGTCCGGTGACCAGGTCGGCGGCTCGGTCGGCGCGAGCCGCTCGAACTCGTCGGCGCCGGGCCGGCAGCGCACCAGGTGCGGCGGGGTGGTCGGCCCCTCGGCGCCGAGCAGCAGCCAGTGCCCGTCGGCGGAGAAGACACAGCTGGTGACGACCTCCGCCGGTGCCCGCAGTGCGCACGCCAGACCGGTGGCCGGTTCGATCAGCTCCAGCTCGCTGCGGCCGTACTCGTTCCAGACCAGCGCGAGCCGGTCGCCGTGCCGCGCGAACAGGTCCAGGTCGGCGTCCGGGCGGGCGGCCACCACCTTCGGCGCGGCCGAGCGTCGCGGACCGGTGCGGGTCACCGCCAGCTCCAGCAGCGCTGCCCGGTCCCGCCCGGAGTCGGTGTGCAGGTACAGCCGGGTGCCACCGGCGGCAAACCGGGCGTCGGCCACCGTCGCGTCGGCCTCGGCCAGCAGCGGTACCCGGCGGCCGGACCAGATGTCCACCCAGAGCAGTTGGCGGGTACCCCGGCGGCCCACCCGGACCACCGCGTGCCGGCCGTTCGGGCTGAACGCG
>DASYLM010000421.1:0-5447 GCA_036009565.1 Pseudonocardia sp.
GTGTGCCGTGATCGGGTCCGCGGCTCGGACCGGCCCGTCGTTCGCGCGCCTGCTCCGGTGCCCCGGGCTCCCGCGCTCGACCCCACGCCGCGCGCCGGCGGGGTACGGCTCATGAGCTGCCCGGTCACCCGATCCTGGCACGCGGTTCGTCGGCCGTCGGTCGAGGTCGGCGACCCGCGCCGAGGTGAACACCAAGCTGGTCGACCCGTGATCGAACCAGTCTGGTGTTCCGTTCGGCGTCGGTTGCGGGCCGGCGAGATGCGACCGCGAGTGGCTTGGTCCGGCTAAGGCAGCCACGCTGCTGCCCGGTTCCGCCGGCCACGCTGCTGCCCGGCTCTGCCGGCCACGCTGTTGACCGGCTCTGCCGGCCACACTGTTGACCGGCCCCGCCCGGCCACGTCTCGGCCCGGCCGCGCCTCGACCGGCCGTGCCTCGACCCGGCCGCGCGACGGCCCGACCGCGCCTCGACCCGGCCGCGCCGTGGCAGGCCTCGCCCGGCCCGACCGCGCCTCGACCCGGCCGCGCCGTGGCAGGCCCCGCCCGGCCCGGCCGCGCCTCGACCCGACCGCGCCACGGACCGTTCCGGCCGGCCGGGACCCACCCCGGAACCTCCGGCGCTGCCCAGGCGTTGGGGCTGGTGTGGCGGCAATGCTGAATCCGCGCCGGATCTCCGCGTTCCGGGTGCTCTGGCGCGCCGTCGCGCAGGGCCGCAAGCCGGGCGCGCCCGGCCTCGGTGAGCGGGCCGGGGCGCTGCCGCGACTGGCCGGTGCGTCGATGGCCGGGCAGTACCGGGAGCTGAGCCGGGGCCGCCTGGCGCTTTTCGTGGTCGGCCTGGCCTACCTGGTCTCGCCGGTCGACCTGGTGCCCGAGCTGCTGTTCAACGTGTTCGGCCTCGGCGACGATGCTGTCGTCGCACTCTGGCTGGGGGGCTCGTTCCTGGTGGAGACCGACCGATACCTGCGGTGGGAGCGGGAGCTCGGCGGCGGGGCACCGGGCACAGCCGGCGGCGGCCTGGGCTGAGTTGGCGACTGCTGAGTTGGCGAATGCTGAGTTGGCGACTGATCAGTTGGCGACTGATCAGTTGGCGACTGAGTCGCCCAGCTCCAGCGCGAGCGTGGCGATGAAGTCGAACGCGCGCTGGCCGTGGCTGGCCGCTTCCCAGTAGGTGTCGAACAGCCGCGCGTAGAGCGCGATGTCCTCGCGGTCCCGGATGGCCAGCTCGGCGTTGATCGTCTCGATCAGCACCAGGGAGTCGTCGAAGATCCAGAAGCCGTGGCTGGTGGCCTTGAGCAGCTGCGCGGTGGCAGGGAGCACCGACAGCTCGACGTTCTCCATCCCGGACAGCGCCAGCAGCCGGTCCAGCTGGGCGCGCAGCACCGGCGGCGGGCACAGCCGCGCGCGCAGGGCCGCCTCGGTGACCAGGAACTTGAACTGGCGTTCGGGTTGGTAGAGCGCCTCCTGGCGGCGCATCCGGGAGCGCACCGCCTCCTCCACGTCGTTGGGGCTGCGGTACAGCTCGGACAGGCCCTGGAAGACGTGCCGCGCGTACTCGGCGGTCTGCAGCAGCCCGGGCACGATCGCGGTCTCCACCGCTCGCAACCGGGTGATGGAGTCCTCCAGCACCACGCCGGCCTTCTGCCGGGGGGCGAGCCCTGAGCGGTACTGGCGCCGCCAGGTCGCGTACTCCACGCGCAGGCTCCGCAGGTCCGAGACCAGCTCGTCGCGCAGTGCGGTGGGTGCGCTCAGCGCGGTGGCCCAGGCGCGGACGTCGTCGGCGGACGCGGTCTGCCGGCCGTTCTCCAGTCGGGACACCTTGGACGCGGGCCAACCCAGCCGTTCGGCCAACTCCTTGCCGGACAGCTCGGCTTCCTCGCGCAACTGACGGAGCCGGATGCCGAATCCGGTCCGCCCGTCGTGGTGCTCGGTCACGGTCCTCCAGTGGACACATCCGGGGTCGACGAGATCAACGACCGGCCTCGGGGCGTTTGCTTCGCAACGTAGTACTTCCGCGGTACGGCAGGTGTCAGGTTCAGCTCAAAGATCCGGAAATGTGGCGCGTGAGGCTGACCAGTTCGGTTGGGGCGGCTGGTCGCGTCGATTGTCTCCCGACCGGGCGTCCCGGCGTGGCAGGCGGCGTGCCGGTGCGAACCGTGTCGCGTTGATCCGATAGACAGCGGGGTATGGACTTCATGCGGGCTGTCAGCCTGGACCGTTTCGGGGACCCCGAGGTGCTCTCGGTGGTCCAGCGCCCGGTGCCGGTACCGCTGCCAACCGAGATCCGGGTCCGGGTAGCCGCCGCCGGGGTGAACCCGGTGGACTGGAAGACCCGCGCCGGGCAGGGCATGGCGGCCGCGCTCGGCGACCTGCCGGTGGTGCTCGGCTGGGACGTGGCCGGCGTGGTCGACGCGATCGGGCCGGGGGTGACCCGGTTCGCGGTCGGTGACCTGGTGTTCGGCATGCCGTGGTTCCCGCGCCAGGCCGCCGGTTACGCCGAGTACGTCACCGGCCCGTCCCGCCAGTTCGCCGCGCTGCCGCCGGAGCTGGACCCGCTCGCCGGCGCCGCACTGCCGCTGGCCGGGCTGACCGCCTGGCAGGCCCTGGTGGACGTCGCGGGGCTGGTCGAGGGGCAGCGGGTGCTGATCCACGCCGCCGCCGGGGGAGTCGGGCACCTGGCGGTGCAGATCGCCAGGAGCTTCGGCGCGTACGTGATCGGCACCGCCAGCTCGGCGAAGCACCGCATGCTCGGCGAGCTCGGGCTGGACGAGGCGATCAACTACCGGGGTACCGACTTCGAGAAGGTCGTCGAGCCGGTGGACGTGGTGCTCGACCTGCTCGGCGGCGAGGTGGCGACCCGCTCGCTGGACGTGCTGCGCCCCGGCGGACTGCTGATCTCCATACCGTCCCGCACCGCCGCCGACGCGGTCGCCGAGGCATCGGCCAGGGGCCTCCGGGCCACCGGCATGGTGGTCGAGCCGGACGGGTACGGCCTCGAGCAGATCGCCGCGCTGGTCAGCGCCCGGCGGCTGCGCCCGGTGCTGGCCGAGACATTCCCACTGGACCGGGCCGACGCCGCGCACCGGCTGGGGGAGACCGGCCGGACCACCGGCAAGATCGTGCTGACGGTCTGAGAGGCCCTGTGCTGAGGGCCACCTAACTGAGGGGGGCCGGTCCCCGCCGCGGTCTTGGGCGGCGACTAAATTCGAGGAGGAGGACGTCTCGGCAGCGGTGCCGGTCATGCGGTCCCGTAGCCAGGAGGTCAGTTTGTCCACGCCCAGGGTCGACCCGCCGATCGATGCGGAAGAGGCGGACCTGCGGGTCGGCGAGCCCAAGACGCACGCCGCCGGCCTGACTGCCGTGCGGGTCAGCCTGACCATGGCAGTGAAGGAGATGGGCGTCGCCGGCTCCGCGCGGAACTTGACGCGGCTGAACCAGGTCGACGGCTTCGACTGCATGAGCTGCGCCTGGCCGGACCCCGACCCGAGCCACCGGCACACCGCCGAGTTCTGTGAGAACGGAGCCAAGGCGGTGGCCTGGGAGGGCACCAGGGACCGGGTCGGGCCGGAGTTCTTCGCCGCGCACTCGATCGCCGAGCTGGCGGGCCAGACCGAGCACTGGCTGGAGAAGCAGGGTCGGCTGACCCACCCGATGGTCCGCCGCCCGGGCGGCACCCACTACGAGCCCATCGAGTGGGCCGACGCGTTCGCGCTGGTCGGACACCACCTCAATGGCCTGATCAGCCCGGACGAGGCGCTGTTCTACACCTCGGGGCGGGCCTCCAACGAGGCCGCGTTCGTCTACCAGCTGTTCGCCCGTGCCTACGGCACCAACAACCTGCCCGACTGCTCCAACATGTGCCACGAGTCCACCGGGGTCGGTCTGTCCGAGACCATCGGCATCGGCAAGGGCTCGGTCTCCCTGCGCGATGTGCAGGAGGCTGACCTGATCGTGGTCTCCGGGCAGAACCCGGGCACCAACCACCCCCGGATGCTCTCCGCGCTGGAGCTCGCCAAGCAGCGCGGTGCGAAGATCCTGGCGGTCAACCCGCTGCGCGAGGCCGGCCTGCTCAAGTTCGACAACCCGCAGACGCCGCGCGGCGTGGTCAAGGGCACCGCGCTGGCCGATCTGTTCCTGCAGATCCGGTCCAACGGTGACCTGGCGCTGTGGCAGGCGGTCGGGCACCTGCTGATCGAAGCGGAGGACGCCGCCCCGGGCACGGTGCTGGACAGCGAGTTCATCGAGGCGAACACGGTGGGCTTCGAGGCCTACCGCAAGCACATCGGCGAGCTGGACTGGGACGAGGTGCGCGAGGCCACCGGGCTGTCCCGCGACGAGGTCGAGGCCGCCGCCGCGATGTTCCTCGCCTCGCGCAAGACCGTGCACTGCTGGGCGATGGGCATCACCCAGCACCGCAATGCGGTGGCCACGATCAAGGAGATCGTCAACGTCGCGCTGCTGCAGGGCATGATCGGCAAGCCGGGCGCCGGCCTGTGCCCGGTGCGTGGCCACTCCAACGTGCAGGGCGACCGGACGATGGGCATCTGGGAGCGCTCACCCGACTCGTTCCTGGACGCGCTGCGCGACGAGTTCGGGTTCGAGCCGCCGCGCAAGCACGGGTTCGACGCGGTGAACGCGGTCCGGGCGCTGCGGGACGGCCAGGCCCGGGTGTTCGTCGGGTTGGGCGGTAACTTCGCGGCGGCGATGTCGGACACCGCGGTGACCGAGGCGGCGCTGCGCTCGGCCGAGCTGACGGTGCAGATCTCCACCAAGCTGAACCGCTCGCACCTCACCCACGGGGAGACCGCGCTGATCCTGCCCACCCTGGGGCGCACCGAGAAGGACCTGACCGGCGGCCTGGTGCAACGGGTCACAGTGGAGGACTCGATGTCGGCGGTGCACGCCTCCCGGGGCCGCTCCGAGCCGGCCGGTGAGCTGCTGCGCTCCGAGGTCGACATCCTGTGCGGCATCGCCGCCGCCACGCTCGGCACCCGCTTCGACATCCCGTGGCGCGACTTCGCCGCCGACTACGACCAGATCCGGCAGCGCATCGCCCGGGTGGTGCCGGGCTGCGAGGGCTACGCGGAGACGATCCGCGAGCGTGGCGGGTTCACCCTGGCGCACCCGCCGCGCGACTCGCGCACGTTCCCCACCCCCGAGGGCAAGGCGGTGTTCACGGTCAGCCCGCTGTCCGTACTCACCGTGCCGGAGGGGCGCCTGGTGCTGCAGTCGCTGCGCAGCCACGACCAGTTCAACACCACGATCTACGGGCTCAACGACCGCTACCGGGGCATCCACTCCGGCCGGCGGGTGGTCTTCATCTCGGCCGCCGACCTGCGCGAGCTCGGCTTCGCCGACGGGGACATGGTGGACCTGGTGAGCGAGTGGACCGACGGTGTGAAGCGTCGCGCGGACGCCTTCCGGCTGGTCGAGTACTCGACGCCGAAGGGCTG
>DASYLM010000422.1:0-16576 GCA_036009565.1 Pseudonocardia sp.
ACTCGGGTGAGTGTACGGAGGACGATCTCGGCGGTCCTGGCGTAGGTCGGCGACAGCGTTCCCGAGATCGTTCAGGTCAATGGATTGACCCGTGCGCGTCGCCCGGGTCGGCGGCCAGATACCGATCAGGTCACAGGGGCCGTTGATCGTCCGTCCGGCGTAGGCTGCGCGGGGTGAGCGACGCCTCCGGAGACGCCACCGGGCGGGCCCCGTCCCGGCTGGCCACGCTGGCGTCCTCGTGGGCGTACGCACTGCGCACCACGAACCCGCCGCCCGGCCCGATCGAGGCGCTCGACCCGGTGACCAGGTGGATCGTGGTCAGCCGCGCCGCCGTGCTGCCGATGACCCTGGTCGCCGGGCTGGTCGCGGCACTGCTGGCGGTCGGCGAACCCGGGCTGGACTGGCGCTGGCTGGTGCTCGCCATCGTCGGGATCACCCTGGCCCACCTGGCCAACAACCTGATGAACGACCTGTACGACACCCAGGCCGGCTCGGACACCGCGCAGTACCCGCGCGCCCTCTACGCACCGCACCCGATCCTGTCCGGCCTGGTCGGCAAGCGGGCGCTGGTGGCCGCCACGGTCGCGGTCAACCTGCTCGACCTGGTCATCCTGGTGGTGCTGACGCTGGCCCGGGGTTGGCCGGTGGTGGCCTTCGCGCTCGCCGGTTTCCTGCTCAGCGTGGCGTACACGGCACCGCCGCTGCGGCTGAAGAAGCGCGGCCTCGGCGAGCCGGACGTGCTGGTGGTGTGGGGCCCGCTGATGGTGTGCGGCACCTACTACTCCGCCGTCGGCCACGTCGGCTGGCCGGTCCTGCTGGCCTCGCTGCCCTACGGGCTGCTGTGCGTCGCGGTGCTGATGGGCAAGCACACCGACAAGATCCCGTTCGACCGGCCGCTGGGCATCCACACCCTGCCGGTGCTGCTCGGCGACCGGCGGGCCCGCGCGGCCACGCTCGGCCTGATGGTCGGCTTCTACCTACTCGTCGGGCTGTCCGTGCTGCTCGACGCGATGCCATGGCCGGCCCTGCTGGTGGTGCTCGGGCTGCCCCGCCTGGTCAAGGTGTGGCCGTACTTCCGCCGCCCGCCGCCGCCCGAGCCGCCGAAGGACTTCCCGGTCTGGCCGCTCTGGTACGCCGCGCTGGCCTGGCTGCACACCCGCCAGGCCGGCCTGCTGCTGGTCCTCGGCCTGGCGGTGGGCGCACTGCCCTGGTTCGCTGCACACCCGCTCTGGTGACCACCTACCCGCTGTTGGGTGTGTGGTCACCAGACACGTGTACGTCCGGCAGGAAGAGGGCGACCGCCTCCAGGTGGTGGGTCATCGGGAAGGCGTCGAAGGCCCGCAGCCGCTCCAGTCGGTAACCCCGCTCGGCGAGCAGCGCGACGTCGCGGGCCAGCGCCGCCGGGTCGCAGGCCACGTACACCAGCCGGGCCGGGCCGACCGCCACCAGCTGATCCACCACGCCGCGCCCGAGGCCCTTGCGCGGCGGGTCGGCGACCACGACGTCCGGGCGCCACATCTCGGCCAGCTCGGCCATCACCCGCTCCACCCGGCCGACCCGCCACTGCACCCACGGCAGGTCGGCGAGCGCCTCGGCGCCGGACTGCACCGCGTCCCGGTCGGACTCCACCACGGTGACCGAGCCCTCCGGGCCGACCTGGTGGGCGAGCACCGAGGCCAGCACACCCGCGCCGCCGTAGAGGTCCCAGGCGCAGCCGTCGGCCGGTGCCTCGGCCCACTCGGCGACCACCTCGCACAGGGTGTCCGCCAGAGCCGGGTGCACCTGCCAGAACGAACCCGGCGGGACCAGCCACTCCCGCCCGGCCACCCGCCGGGGCACCGGCCGCCGGTCCCTCCCGGCACCTGAGCTGACGTGCACCTCGCCGTCGCCGTCCAGCTCGACCTGGACCTCGTCGCCGGGGCGCCACGTCCGCTCCAGCACCGGTGTCAGCATGCCGGTCGGCGCCAGCAGGCAGTCCGCGATCGGGATCACGTCGTGGGCCCGGTGCGCACGCAGCCCGGCCTGCCCGTCCGGGCCGACCGCCAGCCGCATCCGGTGCCGCCAGCCCAGCGCGCCGCCGGGCAGCTCCTCGACCTCGGTGTCGAAGTCGGCGCGGTCCAGCCCGGCCAGCCGGTGCAGCTGCTCGGCCAGTACGTCCGCCTTCAACCGCCGCTGTGCCGCCGGGGTGGCGTGCTGGAAGTCGCAGCCGCCGCAGCCGCCGGCCCGGGCCCATACGCACGGCGCCTCGACCCGGTCCGGTGACGGCACCAGCACCGCGAGCACATCGGCGCGGCAGAACGAGCCGTGCCGGTCCTCGGTGACGACCGCGCGGACCCGCTCACCGGGCAGCGCGTGCCGGACGAAGACCACCCGGCCGTCCGCCCTGGCCACGCAGTGCCCGCCGTGCGCGACCGGGCCGACCTCGAGCTCCAGCACCCGGTCCAGCCAGCTCTCCGGCACGGGCAGCGGCTCCTCGGTCGGCGCCGCCGGGGTTCCTGTTGTCAGGTCGATCTCCTCGCTGGTGCGGTTCATCGGGGTGGCGACGGCGGGGCCGTGGTGTGCCCGGTCGGAGTGTGCCCGGTCGGGGCGTGCCCGTCACCGGCCGCCCCGGGAGCTGTCGGGGCGGGCCCGTCGACGGGCCCGTTGTGGCTGCCCGGTCCGATCGGCACCCCGGGGTAGCCGCGGCGGACCGCGCCCGGTGCGCTCTCCTGGCGGCCCCGCGACATGGCGCGCTGCTTGGCCCGCTCCGAAGAGGCCAGCTGCCACGGCACGCTGGTGACCATCACCCCGGGCTGGAACAGCAGCCGGCCCTTGAGCCGCAGCGCGCTCTGGTTGTGCAGCAGTTGCTCCCACCAGCGCCCGACCACGTACTCCGGGATGAACACCGTCACCACGTCACGGGGGTTGTCCGTGCGGGCCCGCTTCACGTACTCCAGCACCGGGCGGGTGATCTCCCGGTACGGCGACTCGATGACCTTGAGCGGTACCGGCAACCCCCGGTCCTCCCAGAGCTTGGTGAGCCGGCGGGTGTCCTTGTCGTCCACGTTGACGGTGACCGCCTCGAGCACGTCCGGGCGGGTGGCCCTGGCGTAGCCGAGCGCCCGGATGGTGGCCCGGTTCAGCCCGGAGACCAGCACCATGGCGTGGTTGCGCGCGGGCAGCACCGGCAGCTCGTCGTCCAGCTGCAGCTCGGCGGAGACCGTGGAGTAGTGCCGGTGGATGGCCAACATCAGCGCGTATGCGCCGGCCATCGCGGCCAGCGCGATCCAGGCGCCCTCGCTGAACTTGGTGACCAGCACCAGGACCAGCACGACGCCGGTCATGGTCAGGCCGAACCCGTTGATGCCCTGCGAGCGGCGCATCCGACGCCGCGCGCCGGGGTCGGTCTCGGTGGACAGCAGCCGGTTCCAGTGCCGCAGCATGCCGGTCTGGGACAGCGTGAACGAGACGAACACCCCGACGGTGTAGAGCGGGATCAGCCGGGTGACCTCGGCCTGGAAGCCCACCTCCAGCACGACGGCGAAGCCGGCCAGGAACAGGATGCCGTTGGAGAACGCCAGCCGGTCGCCGCGGGTGTGCAGCTGGCGGGGCAGGTAGCGGTCCTGCGCCAGGATCGAGCCGAGCACCGGGAACCCGTTGAACGCGGTGTTCGCGGCCAGCACCAGGATCAGCGCGGTGAACACCACGACGAAGTAGAAGCCCGGCCGGAAGTCGCCGAACACCGCGTCCGCGAGCTGGGCGACCATGGTCTGCTGCTGGTAGCCGGGCGGCGCGCCGATCAGCTGGGTGGCCGGGTCCTCGGCGACCTTCACCCCGGTCAGCCTGGCCAGCGCGATCATGCCCATGACCAGGCTGACCGCGATCGCGCCGAGCAGCAGCAGCGTCGTCGCGGCGTTCTTCGACTTGGGCTTCTTGAACGCCGGGACCCCGTTGCTGATCGCCTCCACACCGGTCAGGGCGGCACAGCCCTGGGTGAACGACCTCAGCACCAGGAACACCAGCGCGAACCCGCTGAGCTGGTTGCCCTCGCTCACCAGCTGCAGGTTCGAGCTCGTCGCCTCGACGTGGTCGCCGAGGAGGAGGATCCTGGTCAGCCCCCAGATGATCATTACCCCGATGCCGAACATGAAGGCGTAGGTCGGTATCGCGAAGGCGGTGCCGGACTCCCGGATCCCGCGCAGGTTGATCGCCGTGAGCAGCACGGTCGCCGCCACCGCGAAGGCGACCTTGTGGGTGGCCACGTACGGGACGACCGCCCCGATGTTGGCCGCCGCCGACGAGATCGACACCGCAACCGTGAGCGTGTAGTCGACCAGCAGCGCGCTGGCCACGGTCAGCCCGGCGTAGCGGCCCAGGTTGACCGTGGCCACCTCGTAGTCGCCGCCGCCGGACGGGTAGGCGTGGACGTTCTGCCGGTAGCTGGTGACCACCGTGAGCAGCACGACGACCACGCACAACCCGATCCACGGGGAGAACGAGTAGGCGGCGATGCCCGCGATGGACAGGGTGACGAAGATTTCCTCGGGGGCATACGCCACCGAGGACAGAGCATCGGAGGCGAACACCGGCAACGCGAGCCGTTTGGGCAACAGCGTGTCGCCCAGCCGATCACTACGCTGCGGGCGGCCCACCAGAATCCGCTTGAGCGCGGTGGTTACCTTCGGCACGCGCGCAGCCTATGCGGTGTCTGAGGATGCCACCGGTGCTGGGCACCATTTCTCGCGTTAGGGTTCCGCCGGACAGCGCCCGAGGGGAGACTCCATCCGTGCGAGTGGTGATCATGGGTTGTGGCCGGGTGGGTTCCGCGTTGGCCGCCGGTTTGGAACGGCAGGGCCACGAGGTCGCGGTGATCGACCGTGATCCCAAGGCGTTCCGCCGCCTGAACAGCGACTTCCGGGGCGACCAGGTGTGCGGCATCGGGTTCCATCCCGACGTGCTCCGCCGGGCCGGGGTGGAGCAGGCGACGGCGTTCGCGGCGGTCTCCAGCGGCGACAACTCCAACATCATCGCGGCCAGGGTGGCCCGTGAGACGTTCGGCATCGAGCGGGTGGTGGCCCGGATCTACGACGCCCGCCGCGCCGAGGTCTACGAGCGCCTCGGCATCCCGACGGTGGCCACCGTGCCCTGGACCACCGACCGGCTGATGCGGATGCTGCTGCCGGACAGCGTGGACAGCGCCTGGCGCGACCCGTCCGGGAAGGTCGCGGTGCTCGCACCGCCGCTGAACGAGGGTTGGGCCGGCCACTCGGTGGCCGAGTTCGAACAGCACACCGGCGCCCGGGTGGCCTTCATCGTGCGCTTCGGCGCGGGCGTGCTGCCCAACGCCAAGACCGTGATCCAGGCCGAGGACACCGTGTACGTCGCGGCGGTGTCCGGCACCATCAGCGATGTCACCACCGCCGCCGCGCGCGAGCCCGAGGGGAGCTGAGCGAACCATGCGGGTCGCCATTGCCGGCGCCGGAGCGGTCGGCCGGTCCATCGCCACCGAACTGATCGACAACGAGCACGAGGTGATGCTCATCGAGCGTGACCTCGCCGCGATCGAGCCGGAGAGCGTCGAGCGGGCCGAGTGGGTCAACGCGGACGCCTGTGAGCTCGCCTCCCTGGAGGAGGCCGGGCTGCACGGCTGCGATGTAGTGATCGCGGCCACCGGCGACGACAAGGTCAACCTGGTCGTCTCGCTGCTGGCCAAGATGGAGTTCGCGGTGCGCCGCGTGGTGGCCAGGGTCAACGACCCGACCAACGAGTGGCTGTTCAACGACAACTGGGGTGTCGACGTCGCGGTGTCCACGCCCCGGATCCTGGCCGCGGTGGTCGAGGAGGCGGTCAGCGTCGGCGACCTGGTGCGGCTGATGACGCTGCGCCAGGGGCAGGCGAACCTCGTCGAGGTGACGTTGCAGGAGAACACCGAACTGGCCGGGCGCGCTGTGCGTGACCTGCGGCTGCCCACCGACGCGGCGCTGCTGGTGATCCTGCGCGGCGGCCGGGTGATCGTGCCGCAGCCGGACGACTCCCTGGAGGGCCTCGACGAGCTGCTGCTGGTCGCCACGGCGGACGTCGAGGAGGAGATCCGCACGGCGCTCGGGACCGACTGACGTCCTGGTCCCGGCGGGTCAGGCCGCCTGGGTGGCGGCGCTGCGTTCCCGGGCCCGGCGTACCGCCCACAGGGTGCCGAGCAGCGCGAGCCCGGTCAGGGCGTAGCCGGCGATCCGGGCCACCGCGAGCCAGCCCGGCTGGTTGGCGTCGTAGAGCCACTGCTGGGCCGCGAACTTCACGCCGAACATCACCGCCCACAGCAGGGTGGCGAGTGTGTAGGCCCGGCGCAGCTCCCGGTCCGAGCGCCAGCCCTGGCCATCGCCGTTGATGCCGTGCCAGATCACCCCGGCCAACGGCCAGCGGACCAGCGCGGACACCAGGAAAACCACGCCCAGCAGTGCGCTGTACCAGATGCCGACCAGGAAGAAGTCCCGCGCCTCACCGGTGCGGTGCGCGATGAACGCGCCGATCGCGACGCCGAACAGCCCGGAGACCGCCGGCTGCAGCGGCTCCTTGCGGACCAGCCGCCACACCGCGATGGCCACCGCGACACCGATCGCGGCGACGAGCGCCGGTCCCAGCGAGGCCACCGCGTTGACCAGCACGAAGATCACGACCGGCACCGTCGAGTAGATCATGCCGGAGACGCCGCCGAGCTGCTCCAGGATGGACTTCGGCGGCTCCTCGCCGTCGACACTGGGGATCACCGCGGTGGCATCCTCCTCGGCACCCGGGGCGGCGGTCGTGGGTTCGGTCTTCGAACGGGAGTGCCGTCCCGTCACGAGGCCTGCCGCAGTTCGTAGTACGGGTTGTAGAGCACCTTGCGGCCGTTCTTGACCGCGACACGGCCGCGAACCTTGATCAGGCGGCCCGGCTCGATACCCGGAATCCGGCGGCGGCCGACCCAGATCAACGTGACTCCGTCGGTGCCGTCGAACAGCTCCGCCTGCAGTGAGGCGTCGGCGTCCTTGGGGCTGAGTTCCACGGAGCGCAGCCTACCGACCATGGTGACCTCGTCGCCGCAGCGGCAGTCACAGGCCCGCTGTGCTCCGGAGAGCTCGGTATCCCGGGTCAGGTCGTCCGCGTCGAGTTCCTCGACATCAGAGGTGAGTTTTCGGATGAACCTTTTCAGGAGGCCACCGTCGGTGGTTCCCATGCCCTCTCCCGGGTGTTGCGGTGCGCGCCGGCCGATCCGACCGGCGGTACCACAATAACCTTCCTGAGCGCCATTCAGTAACGGTGCGGCACCATCCCCGTCATGAGTGCGTCACACGGTCCCGCCGGCGGGCCGCGGAACGCCGTGCTGCTGCCGGGCAGCGGGTCCGACGAGGTGTTCGTACGGGCCGCGCTGGAGGCGCCGCTGCGGGCGATCGGGCTGACCGTGCACGCTCCCGCGGTGCGGTCCGGCCCCGCTGTGGTGGACGGCTACCTGCGCGCACTGGACGAGGCGGCGGCCCTCGGCGGCCCGCTGCTGGTCGGCGGCATCTCGCTGGGCGCGCAGGTGGCGGCGCGGTGGGCGGCCCGGCGCACCGACGGCGTGCTCGCCGGGCTGCTGCTCGCGCTGCCGGCCTGGACCGGGCCGCCCGGGGAGGCGCCGGCCGCCGTCGCCGCGCTGGTCACCGCCGACGCGGTGCGCCGGGACGGGCTGGCCGAGACCCTCGCGTCGACCCGGGAGTCGACCCCCCGCTGGCTGGGTGACGAGCTCGCCAGGGCCTGGCACCGGCACGGGTCCGGGCTGGCCGACTCCCTGGACACCGCGGCGGCCACCCCGGGCCCGTCCGCGCCGGAGCTGGCCGGACTGCGGGTACCGGTCGCGCTGGTGGGCCTGCGCGACGACCCGGTGCACCCGCTGCCGGTGGCCCGCGAGTGGGCCCGGCTGGCCCCCCGCTCGGCACTGGTCACCACCACGTTGACCGCGTTCGGCCGGGACCGGGCGACCCTCGGGCGGGCCCTGGCACTGGCCTGGCTGCGGGCCGCGACGCTGGGCGAACAACTCTGAGAGAACACAGAGAGAACACAGAGAAAACAGTGAGAGAATACTGAGATCGGAAGGCCGGAGCCGCGCCGGAACTACTCCGGGCGGCGGTGTCGACCCTGGCGGTCCACCCCGTCCTGGGCGAGCGCCCAGTCCTGGGTCAGTGCCAGGTGCAGCGTGTCGCCCGGGTTGTACGCCGGCGGCCGGTTCGGCTCCGAGCGCTCCGGTGGCTCCGGTGGCTCCGGTAGCGACGCTGGGTCCGCCGGAGAACGTTGCGCGGCGACCGGCCGCCCGGCGCGGTCGGGCCGGCCACCCCACGGCCCGGCGGGGCGCGACGGCCCGGTCGGGTTGGGTGGCACCCCGGTCAGGTGGGGCGGCGGGCCGGCCGGGTAGGAGGCCGTCGGGTGCGGGGGCGGCCCGGGCGGGCGGGACCTCGGTCCGGACGGACCCGGCGGGAGCTCGGCCGGCCGGTGCGGGGGTTGCGGGTCGGAACGGACCGGCGGCTCGGTCCGGCGGTACCGGGGCGGCGCGTCGCCACGAGCCGCGGGTGGCGCCTGGCGACGCATCGGGGGCACCCCAGCGTCGTCGCGCCCCCGGCGGTCGTTCGGCTCGGACACGGTGGGTCGGCGGGGCGGGGTGGGGTGCGGCCAGAACGCGGGTGCGTCGCTGAGCAGCGCCCAGGCGGGCTGCTGCGCCACCTGGTCGGCGCTGACCACCGGCTGTGCCAGCGTCCAGGTCGACTCCACCGAGGGCCGCGCTACACCGTTGGTGTCCAGCGGCGCGCTGGGCGGAACGGGTGGCAGCCCCCGCCGGCGGTCGCCGCCCCCCGGCGCGCCCCGTCCCGAGAACTGACCCGAGTACTGACCCGAGATCTGACCGCGGAACGGGCCGGTGGGTGACGCGAGCGGCGACCCGGCGGGCGGCGCACCCGGCCGTGCCGGGGGCGCGGTCCTCGGGTTCGGACCGGCCGTGCCGGGGTGGCCGGCCGCCCACGCCGGCGTGGGCAGCGCGGTCGGAGGCGCGGTGGGCAGCGCGGTCGGGGGCGGGGTCGGGGTGGGGGGCGCGGTCGGGCGAATCCCGATCGACCGGTACGGCGGCGCGCTCGGCTGTCTCGGCGGCCGTGCGGCGGCGGCCGGTGGGTACGTCTCGGCCGGCGGGTACCCGCCGGGGCGGGCGGCGCGGGACGGCGGTGCCGGCGGCACCGGGCGCGGCCCGGTCGGCGGGCCGGGGTAGCCGATCCGCGCCGGCCCGGTGGGCGGGCCGGACCGCCCCGGCCGCTGCCCGGGCGTCCCGTGCTCGGGCGCCGCCGGGCGGCGGGCCGGGAGCGGCTGGTCGTAGGCGGGACCGGCAGCGGCGGCCGGCGCCACCGGTGGTGGCACCGCCAGCGGCGGTGGTGGCACGGCGGCAGGCGGCACGGCAGGCGGCACAGCCCCGAACGGCCCCGCTTGGAACGGCGCCGAGGGACCGGGTTCGCCCGCAGCGTCGAATTCGGTCGGCTCCACCGAGACCACGGCGTCGATGTCGTCGTCGACGTCCACACCCGGGCGCCGCGCGGACTGTGCCCTGGCCTGCTCGACGCGTTCCTCGAGGTGTTCCGGGAGCCGCAACGGCAGCACCGTCTTGACCGGCAGCGGGTCCGGCCCCCGGGTCACCACGGTGTTCCTGATCATCTCGCGCAGCGTCTCGGCGAGTTCCTCGGCGCCGTCCGCCGGACCGGTGGCGACCCCGTAGAGCATCCAGCGCGGCCCGTCCACGCCGACGAACCGGGACAGTGCCCCATTGGAGCCGGCCAGCACCTCGCGGCCCCAGCATCCCCACTCCGCCCACACCCGCGCGCCGTCCTTGGCCAACGAGCCGGCGATCTCCGAGGCCAGGTCGCGCCACAGCGCACCGGAGCGGGGCGCGGCCAGTGCGCTCAGGCTGACCCGGCCGGAGGGCACCAGGACGTGCACCGCGCGCAGCAGCTCGCCCGAACCGTGCTCGACCTGCAGCTGTGCCCTGGCCGGCATCGGCAGCCGCAGCGACCCGAAGTCCAGGCCACCCTCGATGTCGAAGGAGTCCGGGTCGTCGACGTCGAACGGGCCGTCCCGCCGCTCGGCCACCAACCGCTCGCCGACCGGTTGTCTCGGCTCGATGGGCGGTAGTTCCTCGAGTTCTTCGAGTTCCTCAATGTCCTGACTGGCGCGGCCGAACACCTACCGACCACCGCCGTTCGGCCCCTCGGCCGAGGAGTCCGCCACCAGCACCGAGTCGAGCCCGGTCGAGCCGTAGCCGCCGCTGCCGCGCACCGAGGTGGGCAGCTCCACGACCTCGTCGAACATCACACGCTCGACCCGCTGCACGACGAGCTGGGCGATCCGGTCGCCCCGGCGCAGCCGCACCGTCTCGCGCGGATCATGGTTGATCAGGCACACCTTGATCTCGCCCCGGTAGCCGGCGTCCACCGTGCCCGGCGCATTGACCACGGACAACCCGTGCCGCGCCGCCAGCCCGGATCGGGGGTGCACGAACGCGGCGAAGCCGAGCGGCAGCGCGATGGCCACACCGGTGCCCACGAGCTCTCGCTCGCCGGGCCCGAGTTCGACATCGGCCACCGTCACCAGGTCGGCGCCGGCGTCGCCGGGGTGCGCATACGAGGGGATCGGCACGCCGGGGTCGAGCCGCGTCAGCTGCACCCGCACACTGCCCTCAACACCGCTGCCGGCACCCATGGCGGGCGAGATTACCCTGACGCAGGTGATCGTCCGCCGCCACGCAAGAACGCCTGCGCCCTCCGGCGCGGTGCGGTTCGACGAACGGTTGTCAGTGCCCTGGTGGTGGTGGCCGCTGGCCGCCATCGTGATCGTTCCGGTCGTGATCTCGGTGCGGCTGGGCCATCCGGGCGTACCGGAGTGGGTGCCCGTGGTCGTCCTGGCGCCGCTCGCCGCGCTCGCACTGATCCGGCTGAGCCGGCAGCGGGTCACGGTCACCGAGGACCGGGACGGCGAGCAGCTGCTGCGGGTGGGGCCGGCCAGTCTGCCCGGCCGTTTCATCGCCGGGGCGACCTCGGTCACAGCGGCGGACAAACAGTCTCTGCTCGGGCCGGAACTGAGTCCGAGCGCCTTCGTGCTACACCGCCCGTGGGTCGGGCCGGCGGTACGCGTGGAGCTGAGCGACCCTGAGGACCCGACCCCATACTGGATCTTCAGCGTGCGCCATCCGGAGGCACTGCTCGAGTGCCTCCGGAGCGCACGCCCGCGCTGACCCGTCGAGCCGGTCAGCGCACCCTAGTGCCCTGCGTCCGAAGTCGTGCCGCACGCTCGGACCAGGCACAGTCCTCGAATCAGGCACAGCCCTCGGATCAGGCGCAGTCCCGGCAGATCGGCTGACCGTTGTGGTGCGCGGCCAACCTGCTGCGGTGATGAACCAGGAAGCAGCTCGAACACGTGAACTCGTCTGCCTGCTTGGGCAGCACTTTCACGGTCAGCTCTTCACCGGACAGGTCGGCGCCGGGGAGCTCGAAGCTCTCCGCCGTATCCGACTCGTCCACGTCCACCACCGCGGACTGCGCCTCATTCCGACGCGCCTTCAACTCCTCGAGGGAGTCCTCCGCCATGTCGTCGGTCTCGTTGCGGCGCGGTGCGTCGTAGTCGGTCGCCATTGCTCCCACCCTCAACAACTCAGTCATGTGTCGTGCCGCAGCACAACGTCCCAGCTCCGGCTTTTGTGCCCGGCATCGGAGTGACTCCCGTCTCACCCTGAGAGAGGCCATTCCACTGCCGTCCGTGCGCCGTCCCCCAGGGTCCGTCGGCATCGGCCGCGAGAGGATAGCCCAGCTCACGCCAGGTGTAACCATCGAGACCGCCGCGCGCCGCGCGAGCTTCGCCACTTGCCGCATTAGGGTGCTCGCTGTGACCCAGATGCCCGCCGACCAGGCGACCCCCGTCACCACCAGCCCGAAGGGCGCGGAACCAGGGCGGGCCGGGCGGTGGCCGGCCGAGCGGCTGGGCGACTCCGGGTGGCGGGACTGTGAGCTGAGCAGCATCGGGCACGGCCGGTCAAACCTCACCTATCGGGTGAGCAGCCCGGCGGGAGCGGTGGTTCCGCGTCGCCGGCCGGTCGGCCCGGTGGCCGCACTCGGGCGCGACGTGCTGGCCGAGGCACTGACGTGACCGGCCCCCGGCGGCCCGTCCTCGCCCGGGCGGGGCGGGCCTACCAGCGGCGGACCTCCCGCCCGGCGACCATCCTGGTCGCGGTGCTCGCGGTGATCGTGGTGGTGACCTGGTCGGTGGTGCTCAGCAAGGCGTCCACCGGGCCGCAGGGGTCGGTGTGCCCCCAGCCCAGCGCGGCGCCCGCCGGCCGGCCCGGGGTGGGCCAGGCGCAGCCCAGCACCGCCCTGGACCAGGTGGCGCCCGCGCCGCCGAACGCGGTCCGGATCCGGGTGCTCAACGGCGGCGGGCAGCGCGGCCAGGCGACCCTGGTGGCCAGCCAGCTCGGCGAGCTGGGGTTCACCGAGGCCGCGGACCCGACCAATGACCCGTACTACCCGGACGGCAACCTGGTCTGCCGGGGCAACATCCGCTACGGCCCGAACGGCGCGGCGGCGGCCCGCACGGTGAGCCTGGTGCTGCCCTGCGTGGCTCTGGTCAGCGACGGGCGGGCCGACGACTCGGTGGACGTGGCGATCGGCAGCTCGTTCGGCGAGGTGAACCCGAGCAAGGCCGCCAGGGACGCCCTCGACCAGTTGGGCGGCCCGTCCGGCCAGACCGACTCAGGGGACGCCGGCGCGAGCCCGACCGCCGACCCCGACCTGTTGGCCAGGGCCCGCGAGGTGCCCTGCTGACGCGACCCGCCCCGCGCTAGATGCCGGCACCGCCGAGCTCGGCCAGCACACCGCTCAGCTCATCGGAGATGCCGGGCGCCGCGGCCACGATGGCGTCGCCGTACGCGGCCGCCGGGTCCGGCGGGTGCACGACAGCGCCGGCCTCGGTCGCCACCAGGGCGCCGGCCGCCCAGTCCCACGGGTTGGTGGCGTGCTCGTAGTAGCCGTCCAGCCAACCGGCGGCGACCGCGCACAGGTCCAGCGACGCCGCGCCGGCACGGCGGATGTCCCGGATCCGGCCCAGTAGCGCCGCCGCCAGCTCACCCTGGCGGACCCGCCGGTCCCGCGCGTAGCTGAACCCGGTGCCGATCAGCGCCAGGTCCAGCCGGTCCGCCGAGGAGGCGCGCAGCGGCTGCCCGTCCAGGCTGGCGCCGCCGCCGAGCGAGGCGCTCCACACCCGGCCGGAGGCCGGCTCGACCACGGCGCCGGCGAGCGCGACGCCGTCCCGGGTCACCGCCACCGACACGGCGTACCAGGGGAAGCCGTAGACGTAGTTGACCGTGCCGTCGATCGGGTCGAGCAACCAGCACAGCTGCCCCGGGCGCACCGCCCGTCCGTTGCCGGAGAAGCCGCCCTCCTCCCCCAGTATCGCGTCCGCCGGGCGCAGCTCGGCCAGCCTGGCGCGCAGCAGTTCCTCGGTGGCGGTGTCGGCCGCTGTCACCGGGTCGGTGACCGAGGACTTGGTCCGGACCTGCGTGATAGCGCTCGGCCGCAGCCGGCCCGCGACCTGGGCCGCTTCCGCCGCCAGCCGTACCGCCACGCCGCGCAGCTGCTCCGGATTCATCTCCTCGGCGCTGCCGTCCCGAGCACTGTCCCTGTCGTTGTGCACGCCGCCGTCCATACCGTTATTCGAGCACATCGAACGGTCTCGCCGAGCGTCTGGAAAACATCAGGGCAACTCGCGGATGCCCGAGGTCAGCACAGGCGGGCACCGGCTCGTTACAATGACGAGTGCCCGCGCCGGGACGCACCGGCCAATCGGCCTAGCCGGCTCGACGGGCACCCGCAGAGCTGAGGGCAACCGGCCTAGTTCGGAATGTCACTCGCCAAGCCGTACACGTCGCGAAAGGGCCCCTGTGGCAGCCGTAGAACCCGCAACCAAACCGGACACCACCGTCGACGGCACGACGGCCTCCGCGCGACGCACGCGCCGCGGCGCAGGGGCCGCCACCACGACGGCGACCCGGACCCGCGGTGCCGCCAAGTCCGGTCCGGCCAAGGCCAAGGCAGCGCCGGACGACGAGGCCGCGCTGGCCGACGGTGAGGACGTAGACCTCGAGGGCAGCCCCGATGTCGAAGACCTCGGCGACGTCGAGGTCGAGGTCGACGTGACGCTGGACGTCGCCGACGAGGAGACCCCCTCCGGTGCCGTCCCGGCCGGCAGCGCCACCGACGACGATGACGACGACGAGGCGGAGCCGGAGCCCGAGACCGGGCGGCTGACCGGCCGGGCGCAGCGGGACCTGCCGCCGACGGCGCGCAAGTCCGGCGACTTCGTCTGGGACGAGGAGGAGTCGGAGGCGCTGCGCCAGGCGCGCAAGGACGCCGAGCTCACCGCCTCGGCCGACTCGGTCCGCGCCTACCTGAAGCAGATCGGCAAGGTTGCGCTGCTCAACGCGGAGGAGGAGGTGGAGCTCGCCAAGCGGATCGAGGCCGGGCTCTACGCCGCCGAGCGGGTGCGCAAGTCCCCGGAGGACAACAAGGCCGCGTCCCCGCAGCTGCGCCGCGACCTGAACTGGATCGTGCGCGACGGCGAGCGGGCCAAGAACCACCTGCTCGAGGCGAACCTTCGACTTGTGGTGTCGCTGGCCAAGCGCTACACCGGTCGCGGCATGGCATTCCTGGACCTGATCCAGGAAGGCAACCTGGGTCTGATCCGCGCGGTGGAGAAGTTCGACTACACCAAGGGCTACAAGTTCTCCACCTACGCGACGTGGTGGATTCGCCAGGCCATTACCCGCGCGATGGCCGACCAGGCCCGCACCATCCGCATTCCGGTGCACATGGTCGAGGTCATCAACAAGCTGGGCCGAATTCAGCGCGAGCTGTTGCAGGACCTCGGCCGCGAGCCCACTCCCGAAGAGCTCGCCAAGGAAATGGACATCACTCCGGAGAAGGTTCTGGAGATCCAGCAGTACGCCCGGGAGCCCATCTCCCTGGACCAGACCATCGGCGACGAGGGCGACAGCCAGCTCGGTGACTTCATCGAGGACTCCGAGGCCGTGGTGGCGGTGGACGCGGTGTCGTTCACGCTGCTGCAGGACCAGCTGCAGTCCGTGCTGGCCACCCTGTCCGAGCGGGAGGCCGGCGTGGTCCGGCTGCGCTTCGGCCTCACCGACGGCCAGCCGCGCACCCTGGACGAGATCGGCCAGGTCTACGGCGTCACCCGCGAGCGGATCCGCCAGATCGAGTCCAAGACCATGTCGAAGCTGCGCCACCCGTCGCGGTCCCAGGTGCTGCGCGACTACCTGGACTGAGCGACTGAACTGAGCGACCGAGCTGACTGAGCGAGCGAGCTGGACTGACCGAGCGAGCCGAGCGACGCCGGGTGGCCGGAGGAGGCCACCTCGGCGGAGCGCGCTACCCAACGGGTGAAGTCGGAGCCGGGCAACGAGGCCGGGCGAGGTCCTCCAGCGGTGTTACCCCGGTCACCGGCGGACTGGTCTGCCCGGTCTGCCCGCCCTGCCCGGCCCGCACTGTGAGCAGGCAGAACGGCCCCTGCGGCGGCACCTGTCGACCCGCCCGGACCCGCGCCCGCGACGCCCTCGGTCAAACTGCTCGGCCCGGACAGGGATAACCCGACCGTGCGAGGGGTAGGTAACGGTGGGTGCCTCGATGCCGATCTTCCCGGCACACGCTCCCCACAGAATGGAGACGCCGATGTCCGCCATCGAGAGTGCGTCCCTGGCCGGGACCCGCCCGTTCGAAGCCGCTGAGCGGTGCGATCGCTGCGGTGCCAAGGCCAAGGTCCGAGCGGTACTGGCCAACGGCGGAGAGCTGCTCTTCTGCGGCCACCACGCCCGCGCCCACGAGGACAGCCTGCGCCAGGCCGCGGTGGCCCTGCAGTCCGTCAGCTAGGAACGCCCCTCCCAGGGGCCCAGGGGAAGTCAGCGCCCCGCCCGCTCCCCCCGGGCCCTCCCGTCCGTGAGCTAGGCCCTCCACAGGGCAACCAGAGGCCTTTCCGGCCTCCCGCGGTTCTAGGCGCTCCCCGGGCCGCCGGCTCCGGCCGGCGGCACTCCGGCCCGTTCCGGGTCGTCGTCGCGGGACCTCAGCATCACCGCGACCATCACCGCGAGAATGCCGGCGCCCTCGGCCCACCCGGGGACCTGGCCGAGCGCCACCAGCCCGACCAGGGCCGCCGTGACCGGCAGCAGCGCGAGCAGCACCGCGAACCGGGCCCGGCCGATCCGGCGCAGCACCACCTGGTCCAGCACGTAGGGCAGCACGCTGCTCAGCACGCCGACGCCGACGCCGAGCAGCAGCAGCCGGGGGCTCCCCCACACCCGCCCGGAACCCAGTACGAGCGGCACCAGCAGCACCGACGCGACGGCGAACCCCACCGCAAGGCCGTCGACCCCGTTGCCGCCCTGGGCCACCCGCTTGGCGAGCACGATGTAGCCGGCCCACGCGGTCGCTGCGGCCAGTGCCCAGAGCACCCCGGACGCACTCCCCGCCCACTGCACATCGGCGATCAGCGTCACGCC
>DASYLM010000423.1:0-2859 GCA_036009565.1 Pseudonocardia sp.
GGGCCGACCTGCTCGCCGCCGCTCACCGGGCCGACCTGCTCGCCGCCGCTCACGGGGCCAACCCCCGCGCGGCCGGGCGCAGCCGCGCCACCACCGCCGCCAACCCCGGATCGTCCAGCCAGGCCCGCGAGCCGAGGCGGGCGCACCGCACCGCCGCCACCTCGGCGGCCAACCCGGCGCACCGGCGCCACTCACCCGGGTACACCGTGAGCGCGGCCACCAGCGCACCGTGGAAGGCGTCACCGGCGCCGAGGGTGTCCACCGGTTTCACCACCGGCACCGCCACGCTGCCCCGCTTGCCGTCGATGGTGCTCCACACCACCGGGCGGGGACCGTCGGTGACCAGCACCGTGGGCACCCCGCGCCGGTGCAGCGCGGTCGCCACACCGAACGGGTCGTCACCGGCGCGGCGCCCACCGGGTGGACGCAGGTCGGCCGAGCAGGCGGCCAGGTCGACCCGGGGCAGCACCGGCTCCAGCTCGTCCTTCCAGCTGCCCGCGTCCAGTACGACCGGCACCCCGTCACGGTTCGCCTCGGCGGCCACCCGGGCGGCCAGCGCCGGGTGGTGCCCGTCGAGCAGCACCACGGCGACGCCGTCCAGCAGGCCGGCTAGCGAGTACCGGGCACCATCGATACCGCGGCTACCCCGGTTGCCCAGTGCGCCGGGCGAGACCACGGTGCGCTCCCCGGTGCGGACGTCGACCAGTGCGCTGGCCACCGGCAGGTCCCAGTCCGCCGGTGCCAGGTCGATGACGTCGACGTGGTGGGCGGCCAGGTCGGCGTGCGCCGGTGCGGCGGCCGGGCGGGTGCCCACCGCGCTGAGCAGCCGGGCGGAGCCGAGCAGCCGGGCGGCGGTGACCGCGGCATTCGCGGCCGGCCCGCCGGCCAGCAGCTCCCCGCCCACCGAGCGCTCCTTGCGCCCCCAGTGCGGCGGTCCGGTCACGTGGTGCACCACGTCGAGCGTGGTCAGCCCGACGCAGAGCACGGTGGGTCGGCCTGTCGAGCTCACCCTTCCGACCGGGGCCGGACCACGACCTTCTGATCGACCAGCTTGCCGCTCTCGTCCAGCCGCAGCGCCCCGGTCATCAGTGCCACCACCTCGTTCATCTCGTAGTCCTCCGGCTTGACCACGGCGACCCGCTTGCCGAGGCGGTGCACGTGGATCCGGTCCGCGATCTCGAACACGTGCGGCATGTTGTGGCTGATCAGCACCACCGGCAGGCCGTTGTCCCGGATCCGCCGGATCAGGTCCAGCACCATCGCCGACTCCCGCACCCCGAGCGCGGCGGTCGGCTCGTCCATGATGGCCAGCTTGCGGGCGAACATCGCGGCCCTGGCCACCGCGACGGCCTGGCGCTGGCCACCGGAGAGCGTCTCGACCAGCTGCCCGATGTTCTGCACGGTGGCCACCCCGAGCGCATCCAGCTGGCGCTGTGCCTCCAGCCGCATGCGCTTGTGGTCCAGGGTGCGGAACACGGTGCCCAACAACCCCTTCTTGCGCTGCTCGCGGCCCAGGAAGAGGTTCCCGGCGATGTCCATCGCGGGAGCCACCGCAAGGGTCTGGTAGACCGTCTCGATGCCGGCCTGGCGGGCGTCCAGCGGTGAGTGGAACCGGACCGGCTGGCCGTCCAGCCAGATGGTGCCCTCGTCGGGGATCACCGCACCGCACAGTGCCTTGATCATGGTGGACTTGCCGGCACCGTTGTCGCCGATCACCGCCAGCACCTCGGCGGGGCGCAGGTCGAAGTCGGCCCCGTCGATCGCGGTCACGCTGCCGTACCGCTTGACCAGGCCCTCGGCGCGCAGGACCGCGTCCTCGAGCCGGGGCGGTTCCGCCGGTGTCGCCGTTGCCTCCGCTGACTCGGTCACCGCGACCTCCTCCTGGCCAGCTGGTCCAACGCGACCGCGACGATGACCAGCAGACCGGTCGCCACGTCCTGGTAGAGCTCGTCGATGCCGGCCTGGGTGAGCCCGCTGCGCAGCACGCTCACGATCAGCGCACCGACCAGTGTGCCCAGCACCCCGCCGCGGCCGCCGAACAGGCTGGTACCGCCGATCACCACGGCGGTGATGCTGTCCAGGTTGCCGGTCTGGTAGGCGTTCGGGTCGGCGTTGGGAATCCGCCCGATGGCCTGCCAGGCGGCGAACCCGTAGACCACCCCCGCCAGCAGGTACACGCTGAACAGGGTGCGGTTGACGTGGATACCGGTGAGCCGGGCCGCCTCCGGGTCGTTGCCGAGCGCGTAGACGTGGCGGCCCCACGCGGTGCGGCTCAGCGCGTACCAGGCGAACAGGAACATGGCGAGGCCGAGCAGCATGCCGAGGGTGATCTCGATCTGGCCGAACAGGTAGAAGCGCTGGCCGAGCAGGTTGAGCAGCCCGTTGCTGACCGGGAAGCTCTGGCCGGCCGCGAAGATCCGCGACGAGGCCGCGACCACCGTGAGCATGCCCAGCGTGACGATGAACGGCGGCAGCCGCAGTGACGTGACCAGCACGCCGGAGATGGAGCCGACGGCCGCGCAGAGCAGGATGCCGGCCAGCAGCGCGGTCAGGCCGCCGCCGGCACCGGCCAGCTTGGCCATCAGCAGGGTGCCGAACACCATGATCGCGGCGTTCGCCAGGTCGATCCCGGCGGTCAGGATGACCAGCGTCTGGCCCAGGGCCAGGGTGCCGACCACCAGCGACTGCTCGACCACGAGGCTGACGTTGTCCAGGCTGAGGAACGTGTTCGTGACCAGCGAGAACACCACGACGGCCAGCAACAGGGCACAACTCGGGCCCAGTGCGGGGTAGCGCAGCACCAGCTCGGAGACGGTGACCCGGCGCCGCGCCCCCACCACAGCCGTCACGTCGCCGCCT
>DASYLM010000424.1:0-13865 GCA_036009565.1 Pseudonocardia sp.
CCTGCGAGGTGCACCATATTGTGCACTGGCTCCATCATGGTGAAACAAAACTGCACAATTTGGTGATGTTGTGTTGGACGCATCATCGGATGATGCACCAGTCCGACTGGGAAGTCCGAATGCATGACGGGCTCCCCGAATTCATCCCACCAAAATGGATCGACTAGTCCCAGAAACCCCGAAGAAAACCGCGCGCGCTCGTGCGCATTCGAGGTTGAGTATTGATGCTGTGGATCGGTGGCGGCGTTCAGGCTGCCTCGCTGGCCGATTCCTCCTCGAGCATGCTGAGCCAGCTGCGGCGGTCCAGCAGCAGGTCCATGTCGGCCCGGTATGCCTCGGCAAGTTTGGGAAACCGCCTACCCGCTTGCCCGATGCGGCGCGCGAGCTCGACGAGATGATGATCGACCGTTGCGGTGTCCGGGCACGGGTACCAGTTGTCGTACTGACCGATGACAGTGGTGAACGGGTCGCCGTCCGGTGCGTCCTGTCTTCCCATCGCTAGCTCCTCCCTCGTCCGGAGGCCCCTTGGCGGCCGGTTCCGGTCGAAGCAGCATGCGCCGCGGCGGGGGTTCGCGACGAGAGAGCAGGCCCCACTGGAGCGGGCGCACACCCCCCATTGTGCGGGGGTGCTGCCCCGACCCCGAGCGATCAGCCGAGCATCCGGTTGGCCAGCAGCGTGAGGCCGGCGGTGATCCGCGCCGGGCTGAGCCCCATTCGCTCGCGCTGGTGCTGGTACACCTCGGCCGCCAAGGGGGCAAGCAGCAGGTCGACCAGCGAATCCGGGTCGTCGGTGGCGCCGGCGGCCTGTACCAGGGACCGCACGTGGGCCCGCCAGAACTGGTACGACCCGACCGTCAGTCGCGCAGCGCCGGCGTCCGCGCCGAGTACCAGCGGTAGGTGCGCCTCGAGCAGTTCGACCATCGCGGCGTAGAAGGCGGCGAGCCGCACGGCGGGGGGCGGCGCCGGCCCGCGTGCCGGCCCCGGTCCGAGCGGCGGGTCACCCCGGAGCAGCTGCTCCTGCAGTTGGGTGTCGTATTGCCCGAGTAGTGCCTCGGCGATCGATCCGACGTCCGGGTAGCGCCGGTACAGGGTGGCCCTGCCGACACCGGCCGCCTTGGCCACGTCGTCCATGGTCACCGTGCGGGGGTCGTGGCCGCGGAACAGCTCCGCCGCCGCCGTCAGCACCCGCGCCCGGTTGCGTGCCGGATCCGCCCGCTCCGCGCGCGGCGGCTCGATCGGCACAGTCATCGCCGTGATGGTAGGCGCCAGACGGGTTCACGACTCGGCGGCGGTGTGTGCCAGCAGTACCCCGCCGATGATGAGCAGCACGGCGGCCAGCTTCGCCGGGGACACCCGGTCGTGGTGCACGGCCAGCCCGAGCAGTACCGCGCCGGCCGCGCCGATCCCGGTGAACACGACGTACGCGATGCTCACCGGCACGGTCTCCACCGCGAGCGCGAGCAAATAGATCACTCCCAGACAGAGAGCCAGGCACAGCACGCTCGGCCAGAAGCGGGTGAAGCCCTCGGTCGGCGGGATGCTCTGCGCCCAGGCGATCTCGACCGCGCCGGCGGCCAGTAGTAACGCCCAACCGGCGCTCATGACGCCGCCGGGTCGGCGGTCAGACCTAGCTTGCGTGCGGGTGGGCGAACCGGAGAGCACAATGCGGACGTGAGCAATCTGGACCGCAGCCCCGGCGTAGTGACCTGCGGCGGTCGTGCCGACACTCCCGGCGAACCGGTGCTCGAGCTGCGCCGCGCTCGCGAGGTGACCCTGGGCGAACGCACCAAGGTGCGGCGGCTGCTGCCCAACCTGGGTCGCCGGCTCGTCGGGGCCTGGTGCTTCATCGACCACTACGGCCCGGACGACATTGCCGATCAGGCCGGCATGCAGGTACCGCCGCACCCGCACATCGGGCTGCAGACGGTGAGCTGGCTGCTCGACGGTGCCGTGCACCACCGGGACAGCCTGGGCAGTGACGTCATCATCAACCCCGGACAGCTCGGCCTGATGACGGCCGGGCGCGCGATCGCGCACTCCGAGCAGTCGCCGCCGGTGCACCCGGCCCAGTTGCACGGCGCCCAGCTCTGGGTGGCACTGCCCGGCGCTGCCCGGGACATGGCGCCGGCCTTCGAGCTGCACACCGAGCTGCCGACGCTCACCGACCGGGGCCTGCGCGCCACGGTGCTGCTCGGCGAGTTGACCGGGGCGGCCTCGCCGGGGACCGTGCACACCCCGCTGCTAGGTGTGGACCTGACCTTGGCCGCCGGCGCGGACGTCCGGCTGCCGCTGGAACCGGATTTCGAGTATGCGGTGCTCGCGCCCTCCGGGGCCGGCACGGTGATCGGTAGCGGTGCCGCGCTCGGCGGTGGCTCCGGCGGCCGGCCCGGGATTGACCTGGCCGGTGCGGAGGTGGCCGACGTGTCGGTGGGTCTCG
Organism: Pseudonocardia sp.; assembly: GCA_036009565.1. Lineage (GTDB taxonomy): Bacteria > Actinomycetota > Actinomycetes > Mycobacteriales > Pseudonocardiaceae > Pseudonocardia. The sequence continues at coordinate 2,438 of DASYLM010000424.1, forward strand.
GCGACCTGCTGTACCTCGGCACCGGACGGTCCGAGCTGCGGATACGTACCGAACAGGCCAGCCGGTTGCTGTTGCTCGGCGGCGAGCCGTTCGACGAGAAGCTGGTCATGTGGTGGAACTTCGTGGCCCGCGACGGTGCGGAGATCACCGAGGCCAGGGCGGACTGGATGGCAGGCCGGCGATTCGGCGCCGTCGAAGGTGGGGACCCGCAGCCGGCGCCGGCAATGCCCGCCACGCCGCTGATCCCGCGGGGTCGGGCCCGCTGATCCCGCTACCCAAGCGACCCGGCGGCCCCACCGGGCACACCGCTGAGCCGTCCGGCGATACCGCTGGGCGAGCGTCTGGGTGTCCGCCTCGGCGGAATCCGGTACCACGCGAGAAGATTCGGCATGGACGAGCCACAGGGCCCCGACTCATCCGGGGAGATCCTGGTCAGGGATGCCCCAGATCGCTCCCGTTTCGAGATCACCGTGGACGGCAAGCTGGCCGGCTTCACCGAGTACCACGCCCCGCCGGGCCGCATCGTGTTCACCCACACCGAGGTCGACGAGGCCTACCAGGGGCAAGGTCTGGCCAGCCGGCTGATCCGCGCCGCGTTGGACGGATCCCGCCGCAAGGGCCTCGAGGTCACCCCGCTCTGCCCCTACGTGGCGAACTTCATCCGCCGGCACCCGGACTACCTCAACCTGGTCGACGAGGCACATCGCGCCCAGCTCGGCGGTACCTGAGTCGCCCGCTGAGAACCCGGCTCAGCTGGCGGCTGCCGGGTCGGCGGCGGTAGCCGAGTGGTCCGCTGCCAACTGAGCCTTCGCCTGGGCGGCGTCCGCGATGGGCCGTGCGGCCTCCGCCCGGGCGCAGGTGTCCAGAATGGTCCGGGCCACCAGCTCCGGGTTGTCGACCATCGGCACGTGCCCGCAGTCGGGCAGCGTCACGTGGTTCGCGCCGGGCAGCAGCATCGCCGCGCGCAGCGCCTGGCGCGGTGGCAGGATGCGGTCCTTCTCGCCCCAGGCGACGGTGACCGGGACGGCGGGCGGCATGCCGTGCCAGCTGACCCCGCGCCCGCCCCGGATCGTCGGGATGAAGCCGGGGGCGTTGCGCAGCGCCGCGGTGTCGCCCATCGCGGTGATCCGGTCGATCCGGCCGGGGTGGGCGAACAGCAGCGCCAGGGTGCTGGCGCGCAGTCGCGCGTTGTTGGCGATAGCGTCGGTGGCGAAGCGGGGGCCACGCGCGCCGATCCGCATCATCCGCAGGATGCTCAGCGCGCGGGTCCGGTCCGAGTTGTTCCAGAAGCCGGCCGGGGACAGCAGGGTCGCCGAGGACACCAGTCCCCGGGACGCCGCCTCGACCGAGACCAGCCCGCCGAGCGAGTTGCCGGCCACGTGCGGGCGGACCACACCGAGGGTCTCGAACACCTCGGCGAGCATCTCCATGCTGGACGGCAGGTCGTACTTGCGGCCGGCCGGCAGCGCCGGGGACAGCCCGAACCCGGGCAGGTCGATGGCGATCACGTCGTGCCGCTCGGCGAGCCGGTCCAGCACCGGGCGCCAGGCCTGCCAGCGGTGCCCGATTCCGTGGATCAGCACCAGCGGCGTACCCGAGCCGCGCCGCTCGAAGTTGACCTTGATCACGCGTTGACCTCCTCAGGTCGTGAGTGGTGGGTGGCGCCAGAGGACCACTCGCCACTCACGGGTACGTAGTCGTCCGCCCGGAAGCGTAGGTTCGCCGCCAGTCTGGCCACCGACCACGGCCAGTTGGCCACGTTGTGTCCGGCGCCATCGAGGTAGTAGCTGGCGCACCCGCCGGAGTTGTACACCGTCGGCGCGAGCGCGCGTTGCAGGCTGTCGTTGAACCGCCGGTGCACGTCCGGGCGTACCTGCAGCGAGCTCCAGCCGGCGCGGGCCACGGCGCCCACCGCGTCGGCGACGTAGCGCGCCTGCGCCTCGATGGTGCCCAGGACCGACGCGTGCCCCGGGGCGATGTTCGGCCCGAGGAACACGAACAGGTTCGGGAACCCGGCGATCGTGGTGCCGAGGTAGGCCTCCGGCGCGCCGCCGGCCCAGTGCTCGGCCAGGCCGCGGCCGTCGCCGTCGAAGACGTACTGCGCGACGGGCGGGTGGGTGATCTCGAACCCGGTGCCGAAGATGACCGTGTCCACCTCGGCGGCCGCCCCGTCGGTGCCGATCACCGCGCCGGAGGTGACCGCCGCGGCCGCCGGGTGCAGGTGCACGTTCGGCCTGGTCAGAGTCGGGTAGTAGGTGTTGGAAACCATGATGCGCTTGCAGCCGAGGGTGAAGTTCGGGGTGAGCGCGGCGCGTAGCTCGGCGTCGCGGACCTGGGCGATCAGGTGCAGCCGGGCGGCCTTCTGGACCCGGCGCATCAGTGCCTCGTGCCGGAACGCCACCCCGATCGCCTCGTGCGCCGCGTAGATCCCGAACCGGACGGCGCGCTCGGTGATCGGTGCGGCGCGGAACGCGAACTGCACCGGGCGGGGGATCGGGAAGTCGACCTTGGGCAGCACCCAGGACGGGGTCCGCTGGAACACGTGCAGCTCGGCGACCCGGCCGGCGATCTCCGGGACGAACTGGATGGCGGATGCCCCGGTGCCGATCACCGCGACCCGGCGGCCGGTCAGGTCGTGCCCGTGGTCCCACTGCGCGGAGTGGAACGCCGTCCCGGTGAACGTGTCCAGCCCGGGCAGCGCCGGCAGCGACGGCTGGTGCAGCGGCCCCGGCGCGGCGGCCAGCACGTTCGCGGTGTACTCGCCGTCGGATGTGGACACCCGCCACAGCTGCGCGCCGGCGTCCCACCGCGCGCCGGTCACCCGCACACCGAAGCGGATGTCGTCGTACACCCCGTGCCGCCGCGCGCTGGCCCGGAAATAGCGCTGGATCTCCGGCTGGCGGCCGTAGAAGCGGCTCCAGAACGGGTTCGGGTCGAACGAGTACGAGTACCACGCCGACGGCACGTCGCAGCCGCAACCGGGGTAGGTGTTCTCCCGCCAGGTACCGCCGACGTCGTCACCCTGCTCCAGCACCGTGAAGTCGGTGATGCCCGCCGCGCGCAGCGCGATCGCGGTGGCCACCCCGGACGGCCCCGCACCGATCACCAGCACGCGCACCCGCCGTGCCGTCGGATCCGCCGTCGGACCCGCCGTCAGACCCGCTGTCAGACTCACCGTCGGATCCGCCATCAGACCCGCCAACCCTGGGCCCGCCACAGCGCCCTGGACGCCGGCGTGATCAGTCCGAGCTCGTCGTACACCGGGGAGAACCGGTCGATGCACTCCTGCAGCACCGCGCGGCCTTCTCGGTTGGACCGCGCCGCCCGCGTCGCCTCCTTCACGTCCAACCCGGCGTCGGCGTACATCTGTGGCGTGCGCATGGACCGGGAGACCAGCCCGACGCCGACCGCCACCGCCGCGGCCAACCCTTCCCGGCGCACCCGGGGCAGCCGGGGGATCAGCCGGAACAGCTCGTCCCTCGCGAACCGCATGTGCCGGGCCTCCTCGACCACGTGGATCCGGAAGGTCTGCCGGCACAGCGGCTGGACGGTGTCGTCCCTGAGCCCGTAGCGCTGCAGCGCGTCGAACATCTCCTCGACGAACAGCACCGCCACGTAGGCCAGCGGCTCGGTGGAGAACGCCCGCAGCAGGTCGGTGGCGAAGCGGTCCAGCGGGTTGAACGGGTACGGCCCCCGGTCCAGCTTGTCCAGCATCAGCGAGAACATCGTGGAGTGCCGGGTCTCGTCGCCGAGCTCGGTGAGCGCGTACCGCAGGTGGTTCGACCGGGGGTGGTAGCCGAGCGAGTGCCGGGCCAGCATCTGCATGAACAGGGTCTCCACCCAGATGCCGAACGCCAGGTTGTTCGCCAGCTCGCAACGGGTGAGCTCGATCCGGTGCGACCGGCTCAGCCGCTCCCAGAGGTCGGTGCCGTACAGCGTGGACAGCCGCTCCGGCAGGAAGAAGGTGTCCGGCAGCCACTGCTCGTCCCAGGCCACGTCCACCCGGGGGTCGAAGCTGTGCTTGACGGAGGCGTCCAGCAGCTTGATCGCGGTGGCCTCCCGGTCCGGCACCTGGCGGGTCCGGTTGCGGGTCTTCGGGGCACTGCCGCCGGCGCCGGTCCTGCCGCCGGGGCCGATGCCGCTCGCGGCGCTGGTCATCGGGTCCTCGATTCCCTGGTGCCGGCGCGGCGGGCCGACCGGGCGGCGGGTGTCCCGGGCGCGGCGCTGTCACCGCTGTCACCGCTGTCGCTGGGACCGCCGCTGTCGCTGCTGTCATCGCGGTCACCGGGACCGCCGCCGAGCAGCCGGCGGCCGAGCTGCTCCAGGCCGGCCAGCGCGGGCTCGTTGGCCAGCTTCACCGCGAGCCGCAGCAGCGGGGTGGCGAGGTGGTACGTGCCGTAGGCGACCCAGGCACCCGCGGTCACCGGCAGCACCGGTACGTCGTGGCGCACCGCGAACTGGATCCGGCGTGCGACCAGCTCCGGGCCCGGCGCGAACCGGCCGAACACGTCCTGCGCGAGGCCGCCGCGCCGCGAGCGTTCCGCCGGGTCGAGCCCGACGAACCTGGTGGCGGCGTAGATGTTGGTGGCGATGAAACCGGGGCAGATCGCGCTCACCCCTACGTTGTGCGCGGCCATCTCGGGGCGCAGCGCCTCCGACAGCATCAGCACGGCGGCCTTCGTGGCGACGTAGGCCGGCAGCAGCGGGCTCGGGGTGAACGCCGCCGCGCTGGCGATGTTCACCAGGTGGCCGCGCCGATCCGGGGCCAGCCGATGTCGCTCGGCGAGCTGGCGGCCGAACACCCGGCAGCCGTGCACCACGCCGAGCAGGTTGACGTCGACCAGTCGCCGCCAGTCCTCGGCGGTGTGGTCCAGGAAGCTCCCGCCCATGCCGATGCCGGCGTTGTTCACGACCACGTCCGGCACCCCGTGGCCGTCGCGGACCGAGGCGCCGAACCGTTCCCAGGCGTCCGGGTCGGCCACGTCCATGGTGTGCGCATCGGCCCGGCCGCCGCGCTGGGTGATCCGCAGGGCGGTCTCGCTGGCCGACGCCGGATCGAGGTCCGCGCAGATCACCATGGCGCCACCGCCGCCCGGGGGAGCGCCGAACGCCTCGGCGGTGGCCCGCCCGATCCCTGACCCCGCGCCGGTCACCACAACCAGCTCCGGGTACGTCCGACCTACCGCCACACTGATCACCTCACTGTGAGCAGAACCGCGAGCAGAAATGTGAGCAGAACCGCGAGCAGGCATGTCAGCCGAGCCATGCCAAGCCGAATGTACCATTGGTCAATGGCGCAGTGGAAGCATTAGGGTCTTGCCTGCCGGGAGCACGGCGGCGGGTCGAGCGCGAGGGAGTCGATGGCCGAGTACCGGATCGACGAGCTGGCCCGGTTCGCGGGGACGACCAGCCGGAACGTGCGCGCCTACCAGGAGCGCGGACTGCTGCCGCCGCCGCGCAAGGAGGGCCGGGTCGGCATCTACACCGAGACCCACCTGGCCCGGCTGCGACTGATCACCTCGCTGCACGACCGCGGGTACACCTCCGCGCAGATCGCCGAGCTGATCGCCGGCTGGGAACAGGGTCGCAACCTCGGCGAGGTACTCGGCCTCGAGGAAGCCCTGAACAGCCCGTGGACCGACGAGATCCCGACCTACCTGCCCACCGAGCAGATCCGGGCGTTCCTGGCGGCCGACCTGACCGCCGAGCCCGACCTGTTCGACCGGATCGTCCGGCTCGGCCTGCTCAAGCCGGAGGGCGACCAGTGCCTGGTGCCCAGCCCGCAGCTGATCTCCACGGTCGCCGAGCTGGTCAGTCGGGGCTTCCCGCTGGCCGACCTGCTGACGCTGCACGAGGCCATCTCGCCGGCCATCGATGACGTCGCCCGGCGGATGGTCGAGGCCGGCTCGGCGCACCTGATCGAGGAGCACGGGGAGGCCTGGCTGCCGGTGGACGGCGAGGTCGGCGAGGTCACCGAGCTGCTGCAGCGGCTGCGCCAGCTGGCCATGTCCTCGGTGCAGGGGCTGCTCGCGCACGCCATGGAACGGCACGTGGCGGACGTGATGGGCGAGCACCTGGTGCGGGTGATCAAGCAGCAGGCGCCGGACGCGGCCCACGGCGGCCTGTGAGTGCCTTCTCTCTTCCGGTAGGCGGAATAGTGGCTGGTCCGGGCGTTGGGGGCGCGGCCAGGATGACAGGCATGGAACGCACTCAGGTCGCCATTGTGGGCGCCGGGCCGGCCGGCCTGCTGCTCGCTCACCTGCTGCATGCCGAGGGTATCGACGCGGTTCTGCTGGAAGCCCGGTCCAGGGAGTACGTGGAGAACCGGGTGCGCGCCGGGGTCTGCGAGCACAGCACCGTGGCGCTGCTGCGCGACCTCGGGCTCGCCGACCGACTGGACCGGGAGGGGCTGCCGCACGAGGGTTTCTCGCTGCGCTTCGACCGCGCCGACCACCGCATCGACCTGGCCGCGCTGACCGGCCGGACGATCACCGTGTACGGCCAGCAGGAGATCGTCAAGGACCTGATCGCCGCGCGGCTGGCCAGCGGGCGGCACATCGAGTTCGAGGCGGCCGATGTCGCGCTGCACGAGCTGGACACCGAGGCGCCCCGGGTCACCTGGACCGACGCCGCCGGGGCCGCCCGTGAGCTGCGCTGCGACGTGGTGGCGGGCTGCGACGGGTTCCACGGGGTCAGCCGCCCGGCCATCCCGGCGGCCGCGCTGACCACCTACGACCACACCTACCCGTTCGCCTGGCTGGGTGTGCTGGCCGAGACGGCGCCCTCGTCCGAGGAGCTGATCTACGCCCGGCACGAGCGCGGGTTCGCCCTGCACAGCATGCGCTCGCCCGGGGTGACCCGGCTGTATCTGCAGGTAGACCCGGCGGAGCGGCTGGCGGACTGGTCGGACGCGCGGATCTGGGACGAGCTGGCCACCCGGCTGGAGGTGGACGGGGAGTTCACGCTGCGGCAGGGACCACTGCTGGAGAAGGGCATCACCCCGATGCGCAGCTTCGTCACCGAGCCGATGCGCTACGGCCGGTTGTTCCTCGCCGGGGACGCCGCGCACATCGTGCCGCCGACCGGTGCGAAGGGCATGAACCTGGCGGTGGCCGACGTGCGCCGCCTCGCCCCGGCGGTGGTCGCGCTGCTGCGCAAGAGCGACTCGACGCTGGCCGACGGGTACTCCGAGCAGTGCCTGCGGCGGGTCTGGCGGGCCGAGCACTTCTCCTACTTCATGACCACGATGCTGCACCGCGCCGCCGACGCGGACCCGTTCACCGACCGGTTGCAACTCTCCCAGCTGCGCTACGTGGCGAGCTCGACCGCCGCCGCCACCAGCCTTGCCGAGAACTACGCCGGTCTCCCCTTCGACTGACCCCGTCCCCGTCCCCGTCCCCGTTTCCGCGAGTCGGGGAATTTGTCAGGGTGAGTCGCGGATTCGGTCAGGCGGCGTGGCCTGACGAAATCCCCGACTCACCCTGACCGAATCCCCGACTCGCGGGGATGTGCGGCCGCGACTACGCCGTGGTGGCCTGGGGTTCCTCGGCCTTGTCGGTGGGGCCTACCTCGTCCGGCAGGTCGCCGCCGGGCCAGGTCTGCCAGGAGTGCTTGCGCAGCGCGCGCATGGCCCGGTACTTGACCGACCCGTGGGTGTTCATCGCGGTCCACGCCGCCCGGGTGGAGACGCTCAGCGGCGGGATCCAGTACATCGGGCCGAGCGGGTCGACCGGCGCCGGCGCGGCCAACGTCACCGACGCGGCCACGTACCCCTCGCCGTCCTCGGCGGTCAGCCTGGCCAGCACGGTGCCGTCCCGTTCCACGATCTGCGTCTCGCCGACCATCACGGTGCGCCACGGCACCCCGGGCGCCAGTGGCGTGTCGAAGTCGATCGGGCCGACGTGCGACGGCATCACCACCGGCGCGCCGATCAGCCGGGCCATCTGCCGGGGCAGCTCGCGGGCGTGCTGGCGCTGCAGTGCGTGCTCCCGCGCCGCCCACAACCCGAAGGGCCCCCGCCAGTTGGTCGGGTACGACGGCCAGCACATGCCGCCGAGCAGCAGCTGCACCTGGCCGCGCAGCCGGGCGGCGGTGCCCATCCGGGCCCACTCCCAGCCGTTCGCGATGCCGACCGGCGCGCCGTCCAGCGCGGCCAGCGTGGTGCGCCCCGGGTCGTCGCCGCCGGTGTAGTAGTTCTGCTCCCACATGGTGGGGATGTCCTTGTCGTGCAGGTGTGTCCGCCCGTCCGGCTCGGCCAGCACGTAGGTGCCGTAGACGTCCGAGCCGCGCCGGGCCAGGAAGCCGCCGCCGACGACCACACCCAGCTCGCGGGCCAGCCGGCGGTAGAGCTGCATCGGCGCCCCGTCGACCGGCCGGGCCACGCCGTGCAGCGCCTTGGCGTAGACGTTCGGCGACGAGCCCGCCTCGGGCACCGTGACGATCGCCGGCGAGTGCTCCCGCACCGCGTCCCTGATCAGCCCCTCGAGCCGGATCAGGTTCTCCTCGACCGCGCCGAGGCGCAGCGCCGGCTGGATCGCCGCGATCTTCACCGTCCGCGCCTGCGTTGAGTCGCTCATAGCGTTGCTACCACCGTGTCCGTCGGCTCCGCGGCGAGCGGAGGTGTGTTGGTCGGGCTGTCACTGATCGGGATGTTGCTGATCTTGTTCGTGCCGGTCGTCGTGGGGCGGCCGGTGTCCTCGGGAACCGGGGCCGCCGCGGTGACCGCCTCGGTCCTGGTGACCGGGCGGGTGGGCGCCGGCGGCTTCGGGTCGGGGTGCTCAGAGCCGGGCACCACCCGACTGGAGCGGAACCGCCGGCCGAGCAGCTCCTGGCGCACGCCGATGTGCACCTTCAGGTCGGCGACCGCCTCCCGCACCGTCGTCGCCGCCGGCTTGCCGCTGGTGCCGCCGCGCAGTGCATCGACCAGGCCGGTGCCCAACCGGGCCAGCGTCAACACCTGCGGCAGGGTGCGGCCCCGGCCGAAGACGTCGCCGATGTCCGGTCCCTGCCCCCGGGAACGGCCGGACCGGCGGACGATCTCGGTGAGAATCGGGGAGACCGGCTTGACCTCGGTCTCGATGTTGCCGAAGTGGTACGCGTGCACACACTCCCGGTCGCGCTCAAGCTCCCAGCGGCGCAGCGCCAAGTCCAGCTCGGCGGGGTCGTCCAGCACCGGGGCGGCCACCTCGGCGAGCCGGCGGCCGGACCACAGTGCGTCCCGCTGGCCCTGGCCGATCACCGGGTCCTTGAAGTGGCCGGCGTCCCCGGCCAGCGCCCAACCCGGACCGCTGGAGGCGCGGAAGTAGGCCGACGTGTCGCCGGTGGCCCGCAGCCTGGTGAGGTCGGTGCAGCCGGCGATCCGCTCCGCCATGCCCGGGTGCTGGACGAGCTTGCGCTGCCAGTACCCCTCCTGGTCGTCCATCGCCTCGGACGCCTCGCTCGCGGCGCCCATGAACAGCATCAGCATCCTGGGGCCCGGCGCGGACGGGAACATGAAGGCCATCGAGTCGCCGTCGCGCCACTGGTAGATGGTCTGGCCCTCGCGGGTGCCGTACATCGGGTCGTCGGCGTAGCGGAACACCAGGCCGCGGCCGTTGCGGGAGCCCCGGTACGGCCGGAACGCGCCGACCGCGGCGGCCACCGAGGAGCGCCGGCCGTCCGCCCCGATCACCAGCTTGGCCTCGACGTCGACCTGGTTGCCGTCGCTGTCGGCGTACCGCACGCCGCTGGCCCGCCCGCCCCGCCACAGCACGTCGACCAGCCGGTGCCGCTCCCGTACGTCGGCGCCGGCGGTGCGGGCCGCGGTGACCAGCTCGATGTCCTGGATGGTCCGCGGCACGCACATGCAGTAATCAGTCGGGCCGACCTGGCGCCAGCGCTCGAGCAGCTGCGCGTCGCCGTTGGTGGTGAGCTGCAGCCAGGGCGACTTCGTCGGGTTGCTGGCCAGGATCGCGTCCAGCGCGCCCATCCGGCGCAGCTCGTCGACCCCGTCGGGGAAGAGTAGGTGGGTGGACATCTGGTCGGACGGGAACCGGGACCGGTCGAGCACCACGACATCGAGGCCCGCCCTGGCCAGGTGGGCCGCCGCGCAGGCCCCGGCCAGTCGGGCACCGATGATCACGACATCGCAACGCTGCGCCATCTGCCACCCCTTGATGTGATCTGTGGCACTGATAGTGCTCCAACCGGCCTAACAATGCAAGTGCCTTCATTTTTGAATTGACCTATAATTTGCGGCTGGCAGCTCATGCGGGGCACCCGCGAGAATGTGGGGGGACGAGAGGGGGAGGCGTGGCGGAGCGGGAGTCGTTGGACGTGCTGAGGCACAGTCCCCGGGTCACTCGGCGCCGGGCGCGCACCAGGGAACGCATCCTGGACGTGGCCGAGGAGCTGTTCGGGGCGGGCTACCAGGCAGCCAGGATGGAGGAGCTGGCCGAGGCGGCCGATGTCTCGGTCGGCTCGATCTACGTGCACTTCGGCAACAAGGCCGGGCTCTATCTCGCGCTCGCCGAGCGTGCGGCGGACCAGTTCGCCGCGTACCTGGACCGGGCCTGGCAGTCGAGCTACTCGGCGCTCGAGAAGGTCATGGCCTGCGGTGAGCTGTACCTGCGGTTCCACCTGGAGCACCCGAACTCGTTCCGCTTCCTGGCCTTCGACGGTTTCGGCACCGAGTTGGACCAGGTGGACCAGGAGCTGCGTCAGCGGGTCGGGGAACGGCTCGACGAGATCCTCGGCGTGTTCCAGGCGCACATCGAGGCCGCGATCGCGGACGGTCAGGCGGACCCGAGCTTCGCGCCGAAGGAAGCGGCCCGGTTCCTCTGGGGTGCGTGGAACGGGGTGGTCTCGTTCAGCCTGCGCAACGACCGCATGGCGCTGACCGACGAGGAGATCGCCGCGTGCCTGCGGCTGGGGCGGCGGCTGGTCAACGAGGGGCTCACCGCGCCGGCGTTCCGGGACGCGGACGGCCGGTCGAGGGCCCGGTTGGTGGCCGCCGGCGAGCTGGCGGAGCCGGGGCGGCCGGGTGCCGCCGGTGAGCGGGCGGAGCCGGGCCCCGGCGCCGGGCCATAGCGCCGGCGGCACCGGGCGGCGCGCTGACGCGGTCTCAGCGTCGCCGGCCCCCCGCCGGCCCTCAGCCCCGGCGGGGTCTCAGCGTCGCCGGCCCGCACCGGCCCTCACCCCGACCGGTCGTCAGTCCCGACCGTCATCAGCCCCAACCGGTCGTCCGCCCCCGACAGGTCGTCAGTCCTTGCCGATCTGCAGCACGAGCTTGCCGAGGTTCTCCCCCCGAAACAGCTTGGGCAGGGTCGCCGGGAAGTCGCCCACCGAGCCGGTGACCACGTGTTCCTTCGAGTGCAGCTTGCCGGCGCGCAGCCAGCCGGCGATCTCGGCGCCCGCCTCGGCATACCGGTTGGCGAAGTCGAACACCACG
>DASYLM010000425.1:0-4328 GCA_036009565.1 Pseudonocardia sp.
CCGTTGCCCCGCCGTGCCCGCCCCGTGCTCGGGTGCGTGCTCCTGACCGCCACCCTCCTCGGGTGTGCCCCGCCTCCGTCCTCCCCGGACCGCGACCAGCCAACGGCGGCCGACGCCGCCGCACCGACGGCGGCCGATGCCGCCGCACCGGTGCCGGTCGCCACCGGGGCGCCGGAGTCGGCCGGCGCGCCGGCCCGGGCACCGGCTGCCGCACCGGCACCCGCGGTGTCGGCCGGGGCATCGGCGCCGCCCGACTGCACGACCGGCACCGCCTGGAGCTGCGACCAGCAACGGCGGTTCGCCGCCGCCAGCGCCTACGTGGCCCGCTCCGGCGGTGGCCACGGCTACCTGAGCGCGGTACTCACCGACCGGCGGACCGGGTCGACCTGGCGCGTCGGGCCGACCCGGCAGCTGGGCTGGACAGCGTCCGCGATCAAGCTGGCGATCGCCACCGACCTGGTGGAGCGCGGCCGGGCCGGGGCGATCACGCTGACCGCCGCCGACCGGCACGACATGGACGCCATGCTCGCCAACTCCGACGAGCCGGCCTCGAACCGGCTGTGGGCGAGGTACGGCGACGACACGATGTTGGCCCGGTTCCGCGAGCGGTTCGGGATGCCCGGGGTCCGGTTCGTGCCGGGCTTCAGCACCCGGGCGTACTGGGGCTTCGTGAAGTGCACGAGTGACGACCTGGCCGCGCTGGTGCGGCACATCCTGACCGTGACGGACCCGGCCGACCGCGGTTACCTGGTCACGGCCCTGCGCACGGTCGCGCCCAACCAGCGGTGGGGGGTCTGGGCGGCCGGCGCCGGCAACCAGCCCGGCAACAAGGACGGCTGGTCGTTCGAGTCGGACAGCTACGGCAAGCACTGGGTCGCGGACAGCGTCGGCTTCGCCGGTCCGGGGGAGAGGTATGTGGTCGCGGTGATGTACCAGGTCGACCCGCGCGGCACCCTGGCCGACGGGGTCCACGCGGTCAGCGACCTGGTGGCGTTGTTGTTCGGCCAGCCGGTGCCGGCGCCGGTCACGGTTCCCGCGCCGGACGGCTGACCCGAGTGACGGCGCCGGGGCCCGGTCCGCCGGGGGCGCCCTACCCGGTCGTCGTGGTGCGGCGGTCCCGCGCGCTGTGGCGTCCAGCACTGTGCGCCCACTGGTCGGCGCGGCGGCGTAACGGTCGGGGGTGCTCCCGCGACGACCCGGGTGACCTACCCGTACGCAGAAAGAGAGCAAAGAACTCCGTTGTTCACCCAGCTTCGCCAGGACATCACCAGTCGCGGCCAGCGCATCCGTCACGACATCGCCAGGACCAGGAGCGATATCCGCCACGCCAGGGACGAGTACCACCTCGCCAAGGCGGAACGCCCCAGGTTCGTCGCACGGGTCGGCGACCTGGTTGCCCGGTACAACGGCGTCACGCTGTACCGGGATCGGGTCGAGCGGGGCCGCGAGGCCCACTCGCTGGTCGGCGTGCGCGCGGCGGTGTCCGAGTCCGCCGACCGCCGGACCGATCTCGGCACGGTGCGCGACGTCTGCCTGACCATCACCGGCCCGGACTGGGAGTGGACGGTCCCGACCGCCGCGGTGTTCTCCCCACGCAAGGTCCGGGCGTTCGCGGCGCTGATCAACTCCCACTCGGCGGCACGTTCCGGCAACGGCCCGTTGCTGGTCGGCGCCTAGCCGACACCCGCACCGGCCGCTCCCCTCCTAGACCAGGGGGCGGCCGGTGCGGATGCGCCAGCGCAGGTCGATCAGGTAGAGGTTGAACGGGAAGGTGCGCAGCACCGGCGGCGAGACCCGCACGAACGCGCGGAGCAGCGCCATGATCCGGTCGAACCAGCGCTGCCGGCGCGCGTCCCAGGGCAGTCGCATCTCGTCCCGGAAGCGCTGCGGCAGGAACCCGGTGGTGACGAACCGGCTGAACCGGCCGAACGCGGCCCTGACCGGTAGCGGCAGGTGGCGGAGCATGACCAGGTCGGTCAGGTAGTCCCGGACCGGGTCGTCCATCGAGACCTGCTCGAGCGCCGAGTCCCAGTACCGCTGGAACGCCGCCAGGTCGGCCGGCCAGCGGTCCGGCGGGACCTGCAGGGTGGTACCGAGCACCGCCGACTCGCGGTAGATCCGTTCCCGGGTCACCGGGTCGAGGGGGGTGCCGAAGAGTCGGTAGGTGTCCTGGAAGCCGACGTAGAGGCAGGCCGCGACCCACAGTTGCAGGTCCACGTCGAACGCGTTGTAGGGCACCGGGCTGGACTCGGTGGAGCGGACCGCCGCGTGTGACCTGTTGACGCCCCGCCGGTAGAGCATCCGCTCCTCGTCGGTGCCCAGCGTCGTCACCGCGAGGTAGCTGAGCGTGGTGCGCGCCCGCTTGATCGGGTGCAGCGTCGCCTTGCCGCTGTCGACGGTGCTCTCCACCACGCCGTAGCCGACTCCCGGGCGGGCCAGCTGCATGATCACGTTGGCCGGGCCGGCGAGCAGTCCCGCGCCGATCGCGAGCTCCCGGATGTCCACGGAAGCCGAGGTTGACGCGGTCATCGCCGATTCCTCCCTGAATCTGCTCACATCTGTTAGCAATATGGAAGCGCGAGCCCGCGCAGGTGTCAAGATGGCAGGCATGCAGGCAGCGGAGCGCAGGTACGGCGGCGTTCAGGGCGACGAGCGCCGGGCCAGGCGCCGGGCCCGGCTGATCGAGACCGGACTGGACCTGCTCAGCGCGGACCAGGGCGAGGCCAACCTCACCGTGCGCAGCGTGTGCGCCGGCTCCGGGCTGGCCGCGCGGTACTTCTACGAGAGTTTCGCGGACCGGGAGGCGCTCGCCCTGGCGGTGTACGACCACGTCGTCCAGGACATCGCGGCGACCACGGCGGCCGCCGTCGCGGTCGGGCCGAGGGACGCCAGGGCACGCACCCGGGCGGGGCTGGCCAACATCGTGCGCACGATCGTCGACGACCCCCGGCGCGGCCGGTTGCTGTTCGCCACGGCGTTCCTGAGCCCCTCCCTGGCACGCCGTCGGCTGGAGGCGGCCGAGCTGTTCCCCCGACTGCTCGGCGGCCACACCAGGGCGTTCTTCGGCATCCCGGGCGGCCTGCGGCTGGACCTGGCGGCCCAGTTCGCCGTCGGCGGGCTCGCGCAGACCCTGACGGCGTGGCTGCACGGCCACCTGGAGATCGACCCCGAACGGCTGGTCGACCACTGCACGGACCTGTTCCTGGCGCTCATGGCGCAAGCGGTGCGGGACGAGCCGGTGACGGATGGCGCCGCCGCAACGGACGAGCCGGTGCCGGACGCAGCGCCGCCCGACGGCGAGGGCTGACCGGGCCCCGACCGGCGGCGCGCTCAGCGGGTGACCGTCAGGGTGTAGTCGCGGGCCGGTCCGGCCGGGCAGCGCAGCTCGCCCGGCACCAGGAACTCCCGGACCTGGCGCGGGTAGTTCTGGTGCACGAAGTCGCGGTTCCAGCTGTTCATCAGCGCACCGCACCAGGCGTCCACCCACGGTGCGAGCGTCTGGTTGGGCCGCACCTCCCTGGAGTCCGCGCTGATCATCATGTTGTAGTGGCCGTTCTCGTCGAGCCGGCCGTACTGCTCCCAGGCCTTCTGGTAGCCCCGCACGATCTCCTCGGCGCGGTTGCCGCCGGTGCGCAGGTCCTGCATGCGGAAGCCCAGGATGGCGGGCTGGTTGCAGATCTGGAACACGCAGTTGGGCTCGCAGGCGATGCCCACGAAGCCGCCCTCCACCAGCTGCCAGTAGAGGTTCTCGGCCAGCGAGTCCTGGTCGTAGCTGAACCGCCGCTCGGCGCCACCCCAGAAGAACGACCAGTACCGGAAGGTGAGTGCGCCCGGCGCCGCGTAGCGGTCGTCGTCGAACAGGTAGGCGTAGAGGTGTGCCATGGACTGGACGTAGGCGCTGTACATGATGTTGTCCCGGACCACCGGGTCCCACTCCTCGTGCAACTCCTCGGCGAGGTGGGCGTTGAACACCGAACCGCCCTGGCTGACGTCGCGCCAGTACAGCCACACGTCGGGCTCGAGGATCTTGTCGATCAGCCGCTGGAAGGTGGGCTGGAAGGCCCCGGGCGCGGCCGGCAGCCGGTGTCGGTGGGTCAGCGCCAGCGCGTAGGCCATGTAGGCCAGCTGGAAGCGGTAGCTGCCGAAGTCGTCCTGGCCCTGGCCCTTGCCCTGCATCAGGGACCAGTCGTTCGGCAGGCGTCGGGACAGGTTGTCGAAGTGGCGCAGGTGGCCGAGCTGCTCGCGATCCAGTGGCACGGACAACGTCATGGTCACCGACGCTACGCCGGTCTGCCGGCGGCGCCACCGCTCCGTTCGCGGCGCCGCCC
>DASYLM010000426.1:0-4523 GCA_036009565.1 Pseudonocardia sp.
CGAGGCCAGCCGCCAGGGCTGCCCGCACCGACAGAATTGATGGTCTGTGCATTCAGATTACCCCAGTCGGCTCGAGCGTCCGTCGCCCAATCGTGACCCGGTGATCAGTGAGTTAGCTTTACACCCGCATGAACAGTGCAGGTACGTAAAGCAAAGGATCCACTGCCGCTGCTGAACCCGCTACCGGATCAGCTGTAGTCCGTCGAGTACCAGCGCCGGGGGCGCATGTGCAGTGTCACGATCTGGCTGCCCTCGATCGCCTTGAGGTAGCCGTCCAGGGCCTCGCCGTCGACATAACGCCGGGCCATCGCCTCCCGGTCCGGCTGGGCGGTGTCGGACTGGAGGAGCAGCCCTGTTCCCCGCTGGTCTGAGCCTGTGAGTGGTATTGGTCGTCATAGCGACCAATACCACTCACGGGCACCCTAGGCGGGGCGCAGGGTCTTCATGGCGCGGTCGAACTCCCAGAACGCGCGCAGCGAGCGGATCAACCCGTCCGGCCCGACCCGGTAGACGAAGACGCCCTCGGCGTCCAGGCACTGCTCGCCCGGCAGGTACGTGGTGATGGTGCCGACGTTGGCCACCTCGTCGCCGGCGGCGAAGGAGTCGCGGACGGCGAACTCGATGCGCTCCGCGTTGCCGATCGTGGCGTCCCAGAACGCGGCCAGCGCGGTGTGTCCGTGATGGCCCGTGCCGTCCGGGTCGAAGATCGACGGGCCGACCGGGTCCTGCACCACCGCGTCCGGCGCGAACAGCGCGAGCCAGTCGTCCTTGGCCCCGCGTGACACCGCGTCCATCGAGCGCCGGGAGGCGGTGCGCGCCGGGTGCTCGTCCTCCGGGCCGGACCAGTCCACCTTCATCGAACCCCCATCCCGCCCAGGACCACGTCGGCGAACCGCTCGAGGCTGTCCTGCTTGGAGCGCAGGTCGCTGTCGAAGCCGAGCCCGTCGAACGCCCACGGGACGACCGTCGCGTCGGTGACACCGATCTCGGCCTGCCGCTGGTAGCCGTCCAGCCCGAAGCGGTCCACACAGACCGACTGGATCTCGAACGGCGCGTCCGCCCGGCCGCACTCGGCGCGCATCGCGTCCAGCTTGCCGATGGTGTCGCGGAGATCGTCGAACCGGATCATCGCCGAGGACCAGCCGTCGTAGCGGGCCGCGCGGCGCAGGCCGGCGTCGCTGTGGCCGCCGACGATGATCGGCACCTGCTCGGTCGGCGTCGGGCTCATCTGCAGCTCGTCGAAGTCGTAGAACTCACCGTGGTGGGCGACCATGCCGCCGCCGAGCACCAGCCGCAGCACGTCCAGGAACTCGTCGGCGCGCCGGCCCCGGTGCTCGAACGGCACGCCGCACCACTCGAACTCCTCGGGTGACCAGCCCAGGCCCACGCCGAGGGTGAACCGGTTGCCGGTGAGCGCCGCGATCGAGTTGACCTGGCGCGCCAGCGGCAGCGGCTGCCGGGAGCCGAGCTTCAGTACCTGGGTGCAGAACCGGAGCCGCTCGGTGACCGCGCCCATCGCGCCGGCGGCGATGAGCGGATCCACCCAGGGGGTGTTCGCGGTCCACATCCGGGAGCCGTCCGGGGTGTAGGGATACCGGGCGGACACCTGCTCGGAATAGAAGATCGAGTCCGGCAGCGCGATGCCGTGGTAGCCGCAGCGCTCGGCGGTGCGCGCCAGTTCGACGAGCTGATCCAGCGGACACATCGCGACCGCCACGGTGAACTTCATCGTCCTACCCCCGGTTCGTCCGTACTGGTGCGCCGCGCCGTCGGCTTGGCTGAACCCACTACCCACATGGAGAAGAACTGCGACCCGCCGCCGTAGGCGTGCCCGAGCGCGGTGCGCGCCCCGTCGACCTGGTGGTCACCCGCGCGGCCCATGACCTGCATGGCCGACTCGGCGAACCGCAGCAGCCCGGAGGCGCCGATCGGGTTGGACGAGAGCACCCCGCCGGAGGGGTTCACCGGCAGTTGGCCGCCCATCTCGGTGCCGCCCGCCTCGGTCAGCTTCCAACCCTCGCCGGCCGGTACGAAGCCCAGGTTCTCCAGCCACATCGGCTCGAACCAGGAGAACGGCACGTAGATCTCAGCCACGTCGATCTCGGCGAGCGGGTCGGTGATGCCGGCCTTGGCCCACAGCGCGGCGGCGGCGTCCCGGCCGGCTTGCGGGTTCGCGTGGTTGCGCCCCACCGCGACCGTCGGTTCGGTGCGCATCGCCGTGGCGTGGATCCAGGCCGGCTGGGCACCGGCCGCGAGCGCGGCGTCACCGGCGGCCTCGTCGCCGATCAGCACCGCGCAGGCGCCGTCCGAGGACGGACAGGTCTCGTCGTAGCGGATCGGGTCCCACAGCATGGTCGACGACATCACCGACTCCAGCGTGATGTCCGGCTGGTGCAGGTGGGCGTACGGGTTGCGCGCGCCGTTGCGCCGGTCCTTCACCGCGACCATCGCGCCCACGTGCTCCGGCGCGCCCGAGCGGCGGATGTAGGACCGCACGTGCGGCGCGAAGTAGCCGCCCGCGCCGGCGTTGACCGGCATGCTGAACGGCACCGCGATGGACAGCGCCCACATCGCGTTGGACTCGGACTGCTTCTCGAACGCCACCGCCAGCACCCGCCGGTGCACCCCGGCCTGCACCAGACTCGCCGCCACCACAGCGGTGGAGCCGCCCACCGACCCGGCGGTGTGCACCCGCAGCAGCGGTTTGCCGGTGGCGCCGATCGCGTCGGCCAGCGCCAGCTCGGGCATCATCACGCCCTCGAACAGGTCCGGCGCCTTGCCCAGCACCACGGCGTCGACCTCGTCCCAGCCGACCCGCGCGTCGGCCAGCGCGCGGTCGATGGCCTCCCGGCACAGCCCGCCCATCGAGACGTCGGTGCGCTTCGAGGTGTGCTTGGTCTGCCCGGTGCCGAGCACCGCGGCCAGCTCAGCCATGGCTAGCGACCCTCCATCACGCAGATCAGGTTCTGCTGCAGCAGCGGGCCGTTGCTGGCGTGCCCGAGCACCCGCTCAGCGCCGCCGTCCATCACGTGGCCGGCCGCCTCGCCGATCCGGACCAGGCCGCCGGCGAACATCGGGTTGCCGCACAGCGGGCCGCCGGACGGGTTGATCACCACGTCGTCGGCCAGTCCGAGCTCGCGGCGCAGCAGCAACTCCTGCGAGGTGAACGGGGTCGCCAGCTCGGCCACCTCAACACCGTCGATGCGCGCCGCGGCGGCGGCCGCCCCGGCCGACGGGGCCCGCGTGAGATCTCTGGCGCCGAGCGCGGGGGAGTCGACCCGGTGCTCCAGCCCGGTGATCCAGGCTGGCCGTTCACAGAGCTCGCGGGCCCGGTGGCCGGCGGCCAGCACGATCGCGGCGGCGCCGTCGGTGATCGGTGCGCAGTCGTGCGCGCGCAATGGGTCGGCCAGGTACGGGGTGTCCAGCAGGGCGGCCGGGTCCACCGGGTCGCGCAGCTGGGCGTTCGGGTTGGCGGCGGCGTCGGCGCGGCTGCGGGCGGCCACCTCGGCCATCTCCTTCTCGCTCCACAGTCCGGCGTCGATGCCGAGGCGCGCCTGCAGCGCGGCGATGCTCACCGAGTCCGGCCAGAGCGGCGCCACCAGGTACGGGTCCAGCTGCAGGGCGAGCACCCGGCGCAGCTCACCCGCGCTGGACTTGCCGAAGCCGTACACCAGCGCGGTGTCCACCTCGCCGGTGCGGATCTTCACCCACGCCTCGTAGAGCGCCCAGGCCGCGTCTGACTCCACGTGCGACTCGGCGATCGGCGGCAGCGCCCCGATGGCGTCCACCGCGGAGACGAAGGAAAATGCCCGCCCGGCCAGGTAGTCCGACGACCCGGAGCACCAGAACCCCACCTCGCGGCGGGACAGCCCTGTCGCGGCCAGCACCCGCTGGAACACCGGAACCAGCATCTCCACGCCGTTGGTGGTGCCGGTGGTCTCCCGTACCTGCGGGGACTGGGCGAACCCGACCACGGCGACCTCGGGAAAGGTACTCATCAGAGGTACTCCGCGTACGACTCGAACTCGGCGTCCGGCTCACCGCTGGGGCGGAAGTGGTCGATGTTGCTCAGCGTGCTGCCCCACTCCTCTCGGGGCCGCCACTGCGCCTTCACCCGCATGCCCATCCGCACCTCGTCGGCGGCGCAGCCCAACACGAGGTGCATGAGCGGAATGTCCGCACCGTCCAGCAGCACGTAGGCGGACACGTAGGGCGGTGTGATGCGCTGGCCCAGAAACGGCACGTTGACGATGCAGAACGTGGTGACCGTGCCGGTGTCCGGCAGTTCGACCTCTTCCTCGGTGGGCACCCCGTCGGTGGGGCAGGCGCCGCGCGGCGGGATGTAGACCTTGCGGCACTCCGGGCAGCGCTGGCCGAGCAGCCGGCCCTGTGCCAGTCCGCGCAGGTAGCGGCTCTCCTCCAGGGACGCCGTGTGCTGGTAGTGCAGGTGGACCGGGGTGGTGATCATGGTCACTGGGTCGGCGTCCTGGCTGGTCACGGGTTGTGAGTGGCGATGGTCGCCA
>DASYLM010000427.1:0-23112 GCA_036009565.1 Pseudonocardia sp.
CCTTCAGGAACATCGCGAAGAAGAACGCCATGAACGTGCCCATGCCGAGGCTGAAACCGAGCTGGTCGAACCGGCGCACGTACACCGCGATGAACATGACCACCACGAAGGCGGCGTCGCCGGCGAACGCGTACGGCGAGAGTAGGGTCGCCACCGTCAGCGAGGCGGCCATCGCCGGGGCGAAGAGCAGGATGTTCACCGCGCGCTGGCCGGTCGTGCCGGTACGCATCGACGTCGAGCAGACCATGGCGGCGACCGCCCCGAGCAGCAGCGCCGTCGACGGCACCCGCACCACGCTCAGCACCAGCACGGCCAGGATGACGGACAGCACCGCCTGGGAGGCGTAGCGGAACCGGACCAGCCCGTGATCGGAGGCGAAGAACCGGTCGGCGAGAGAGGCGAACCAACGGACGACCACCTCGCGACGATAACCCGCCGGTCGCGGTGCCCGATCCGCAAAGTCCCGCAACTCGGACAGCGGAATGCACCGACTCGCGCAAGGATTCGGGGGTGACTGGAACATCGGTGCTGAACCTGACCCCGGACGAGCTGCTGACCACCACGCGCTCGGTGCGCAAGCGGCTGGACCTCACCCGCCCGGTGCCGCTGGAGCTGGTCAAGGAATGCCTGGAGATCGCACTGCAGGCGCCCAGCGGGTCCAACCGGCAGGGCTGGCACTTCGTGGTGGTCACCGACGCCGAGGAGCGCGCCGCGATCGGTGAGTACTACCGGCGCTCGTTCGCCGACTACGCCAGGTCCAGGGGGTTCGCCGGCGCCCTGCACCCCGAGGACCCGGACCGCGCCGCCGTGCAGCAGCGGGTCGGCGACAGCGCCTCCTACCTCGGCGAGGTCATGGGCCAGGTACCGGTACTGCTGATCCCGTGCATCGAGACCGGTTCGGCGGAGCTGCCGGCGGAGAACCAGTCCGGGCTGTGGGGCTCGGTGCTGCCGGCGGCGTGGAGCTACATGCTGGCCGCCAGGGCGCGCGGCCTCGGCTCCGCGTGGACCACACTGCACCTGCGGTTCGAGCGCGAGGTCGCCGAACTGCTCGGCATCCCGGAGACCGTCCGGCAGGCCGCCCTGCTCCCCACCGCGTACTTCACCGGCGAGAGCTTCAAACCGGCGGCGCGCCAACCGCTTTCGGAGGTACTGCACGTGAACCGCTGGTAAGCCGGCGCAGCACCCGCCGGCTCGGCTCCTCGACCAGGCTGTACAGCAGGTGCGCGATGCCGAACGCGGCGAGGAACACCACCGGGGTCAGCACCGTGGCGAGCAGCCCGTCCGCGTGGAACGCCGGGATCCGCTCCAGCACCGCCCAGAACACCTCGAACAGCGGCACGTGCACCAGGTACAGGCTGTAGGAGATCCGCCCGCCGTGCACCGCCCACCGGGTGGACAGCAGCCGGTCCACGCCGACCCGGGACCCCCCGGCCAGCGACAGCGCGCCGACCAGCAGCGGGAACAGCACCAGCACCATACCGCCGCGCTCGGTGCCCTCCGGGGCGGCGCCGAGCCAGGCGCCGAACCACAACCCGCTCAGCACACCGGCCAGCAGCAGCCAGCTCAACCAGGAGGCGACCCGGCGCACCCGGTCGGTACGCACGATGTCGCGCACCACCAGGTAGATCAGCACCCCGGCGGTGAACCCGGTCAGGATCCGGGCTGCCCAGCTGAACGGGAAGTACGGGCTGCCGGTGCGCAGGCACAGGATCGACTCCGGTGCCATCAGCAGCACCGCCAGGCCGGCCAGCAGCCAGCGCGGCCAGCGGCGCAGCCGGAAGAACAGCAGGGCGGCCGGCGGGAACAGCACATAGGCCAGCCACTCGGCGCTGATCGACCAGGCCGGCCCGACGAACGAGGCGCCGTCGTGCCACGGCCGCAACCAGATCTGCACCATGCCCAGCTGCTGCAGCCAGGAGCTCACGGTCAGCGTCGGCTGCACGTTCTGGTACGCCGGGGTGGCGTCGGACAGCCGCACCGCCTTGGCGACCAGGTAGGCCCCGAACAGCGTGGTGACCAGCGCGTACACCGGCCAGATCCGGCACACCCTGGCCCACAGGAACTTGCCGGCGACCCGCCAGCGCCACCGCGGACCCAGCTTGCCCAGGTAGGTGAACGCGATGACGAACCCGCTGAGCACGTAGAACAGGTCCACGCCCATCGCGCCGGTGGTGACCGCCGGGTAGACCGGCGCCAGCAGCTTCTCCAGCAGCTGCCCCTGGGTGAACTCGAAGTGGAACAGCACCACCCAGGCCGCCGCGAACAACCGCAGCCCGGTCAGTGCGCGGATCTCTCCCGGGTCAGCACCCAGCGAGGTCGGCGGTGCCGGCGCGGGGCGCGGCAGCGTACCGGTTGCCGGCCCCGCCTCCGACGGCTCGATCTGATTCCCCGTGTCCGCCACGCTCAGCCGTGGTACACCCGGGTCCACTGCTCCGGGCCGGTGAGTTCAGGCAACGCATCCTTGTAGACCCGGCGCAGCCGGGGGAACTCCCGGGCCAGCCGCAGGTGGTTGCCGACCGCCGTGCCCAGGAGCTTCCAGAACACCCTCGGGTCCCGCTTGCGGTACGCGACACCGCGGCCGTCCGAGGTGCCCACGGTCGCCCCGTCCAGGCGGGCCAGCAGGAACCAGCGGGCATCCTGCGCGGCGACGTTGAGCTGCGGGCGCTCGTGGTGCTCCGGTTGCACCGGCACCAGGTTGTGGATCAGGCCGCTGATCAGCGTGACGCCGATGGTGATCGGGTTCGTCGGCGGCTTGAGGAATCGGCTCGCCCGCACCCGGTCCATCGACGGCAGCGGCAGGTCCTTCGCCGACGCCAGGACGCGGCCGTCGTCGAACTCCGAACGCTTCTTGCGCACCTCGCCGAGCGCCACCGGAAGCTGGTCGAACAGCGCCTCGGGCCCTTCGGCGAAGTCGTGCATGGCCAGCTCCTGCAGAGCCACCGTGGAGTACTCCAGCGATATCAGGTGCTTCAGCGTGCTCTTCAGGCTGTGCCGGAACATCGCGCCGCCGTGCCGGTACGGGCTGTGCAGCGCCGCCACCACCAGCCGGTTGCGCAGGTGGAAGTAGGCCTGCCAGTCGGTCGCGTCGTCCTTGTCCGACCAGGGCATGTGCCAGATGGCCACGCCGGGCAGGCTCGCCGTCGGGTGCCCGGCCTTCTGCGCCCGCAGCCCGTACTCGGCGTCGTCCCACTTGATGAACAACGGCAGCGGCAGGCCCAGCTTCTCCGCGATGACCCGCGGGATCAGGCACATCCACCAGCCGTTGTAGTCCACGTCGATGCGCCGGTGCAGCTTGACCGACTTGGTGGCGTGCCGCAGCGGGTACTTGGCGAAGTCGTGGTCGTAGGTGACGTTCGGCGCGGCCTGCCACATGAACTTGTGCCGGTCCACCACCTCACCCATCGAGTGCAGGTGGCTCCGCGCCTGCAGGTTCAGCATCTGGCCGCCGACGATCATCGGGTGCTCGGCGAACCGGGAGAACGCGATCGCGCGCAGCACCGAGTCCGGCTCGATCACGATGTCGTCGTCCATCAGCAGGATCTGCTCACAGTCCGTGCTGGTCAGCGCCTCGTGCATACCTCGGGAGAACCCACCGGAGCCACCCAGGTTGGGCTGGTCGTGGATCCGCAGCCGGTCGCCCAGCACCTCGGCGGCGGCGCCGAAACCGCCCGCGTCCTTGATCTTCTGGTTGCCCTGGTCGGCGACGATGACCGCGCCGATCCCGTCCCGGACCAGCTTGTCCTCACCGAGCGCGGCGAGCGCGGCGACGCAGTCGTCCGGCCGGTTGTAGGTGCAGATGCCGATGGCCACGTTGGCCTGGCCCGGGGCGTCCACCGGCGCGTACCAGCTGGCCTCGAGCAGGGTGACCGGCTCGTCGTCGGTGGTCAGGTCGAACCAGTACCAGCCGCCGTCCTCGAACGGCTGCAGGTCCAGCAGGAACCGGCCCTGGTGCACACCACTGCCCGGGGCAGCGGCGGCGCGGCCGCCGAGCACCGTGCCGCGCACGTGGATCTGGCTGCCGTCGGCCTTCGACCGGTAGATGTCGATCCGGCACTCGGCGTCCACGGCCAGGCGCAGCTCGACGCTCTCCAGCGTCGTCCAGCGCCGCCAGTAGCTGGCCGGGAACGCGTTGAAGTAGCTGGCGAAGCTGATCTCGGACTGGGCCGGCAGCCGCAGCCGGGTACGGCTGGCCGCCGCCGCCCGCTTGCGGTTGCCCTCGTCCTCGTCCAGGTACAGCGCACGCACGTCCAGCGGGTCACCGGCGCGGGGCAGAATCACCCGCTGCAGCAGCGTGCCCGGGCCGTCCCAGACCACCTCGGCGGCGGCGGGCGCCGGCTCGGCGACCGGTGTCCTGTCCGGCGACGTGCTCCCGGTGCGCTTGGTGGCGGTCTTGGAGGTGGCGCCCCGGCGGGTGGTCCCGTTCGGGGTGCTGGGCGCCGCACCGGTCTGCGTGGCCAGTTCCGTCATCTGTAGGTCAGTCCTCTGCGTTGGTGGCTGCGTTGGTGGCTGCGTTGGTGGCTGTGTTGGCGTCCGTGTTGGCGTCCGAGCCGTCGAGTGCATGGCCGTCGGTGAAGTAGGGAGCGATCCGGTTGTCGAACATGGACAGGGCGGACCCGATCGCCATGTGCATGTCCAGGTACTGGTAGGTACCCAGTCGGCCGCCGAACAGAACCTTGCGGTTGGCGGTCTCCTTGCGGGCCAGCTCGCGGTAGCGCTCCAGCTTGACCCGGTCCTCGGCGGTGTTGATCGGGTAGTACGGCTCGTCACCGGACTCGGCGAACCGGGAGTACTCCCGCACGATCACGGTCTTGTCGGCCGGGTAGTCCCGCTCCGGGTGGAAGTGCCGGAACTCGTGGATCCGGGTGTACGGGACGTCCGCGTCGTTGTAGTTCATCACCGGGGTTCCCTGGAAGTCCCCGGTGTCGGTGAGCACTTCCTGCTCGAAGTCCAGGGTGCGCCAGCCCAGCTCGCCCTCGGCGTAGTCGAAGTAGCGGTCCAGCGGGCCGGTGTAGATGACCGGCACGTCCGGCAGCTGGTCGCGGACCTCGAAGTAGTCGGTGTCCAGCCGCACCTCGACGCCCGGGGTGGCGGCCATCTTCTCCAGCCACGCCGTGTAACCGTCGACCGGCAGACCCTCGAACGCGTCGTTGAAGTACCGGTTGTTGAAGGTGTAGCGCACCGGCAGCCGGGTGATGATCGACGCGTCCAGCTCGGTCGGGTCGGTCTGCCACTGCTTGGCGGTGTAGCCCTTCACGAACGCCTCGTAGAGCGGGCGCCCGATCAGCGAGATCGCCTTCTCCTCGAGGTTCTTCGCGTCCGCCGTGTCGACCTCGCTGGCCTGCTCGGCGATCAGCGCCCTCGCCTCGTCCGGCGTGTGCGAGCGGCCGAAGAACGAGTTGATCAGGGCCAGGTTCATCGGGAAGGCGTAGACCTGGTCGGCCACCCTGGCGAACACCCGGTGCTGGTAGTTGGTGAACGCGGTGAACCGGTTGACGTACTCCCACACCCGCCTGTTCGACGTGTGGAACAGGTGCGCCCCGTAGCGGTGGATCTCGATGCCGGTCTCCGGCTCGGGCTCGGAGTAGGCGTTGCCGCCCAGGTGCGACCGCCGCTCGAGCACCAGGACCCGTTTGCCCAGCTCGGCTGCCGCCCGCTCGGCCACGGTCAGCCCGAAGAACCCGGACCCGACCACCACGAGGTCGATATCCGAGTCACGGTCCGGACTGCTGGCTCGCTCGTTCGCGGGGCCGCTGGTTCGCTCAGTCACTGGGCCAATGGTTCGCTCACTCACGACAACCGAGGGTAGTGGCGGGCGGTCCCGGTCCCGAAGTCGGCACCGACCGCCCACCGACTGTCGCACACAGGACAGCGCCCGGCAGCCGGGTGCCGGGTGCCGGGGGTGACCGTCCGGCGCTACTTGGCCACGCCAGCTGGCGGCGGGGCCGCTGTTGGCGGGGCAGCCGGGGCGGCCTTGGCGGGGGCCGGGGCAGCCGGCGGCGGAGCAGCCGCGGCGGCCTTGGCGGGGGCCGGGGCCGGGGTGACTGACGCCGGCCGGACCGGGGCCGCGCTGACCGGCGCCGGGCCCGTCGCCGGCCGGGCCGGTACCGGCCCGGGCTCGGCCGTCCGTTCGGCGGCATCCATCATCCGGATCCTGTCCAGGTCCACCTTGTAGATCCGCACCGAGCCGTCCACGTGGGCCAGGATCAGGCCGGGGGTGTCGTCGAGGCGGTCCAGCCCGGGCACCGTGGTCATGAAGCCGCCGCCGGTCCAGTTGCCCGGCGCACCGGACGCCCCGATGATCGGCGCCCGCGAGTCCACGTAGACCCAGGCGATGTTCAGCTGCAGCACCAGGTGCCGGATGTAGGGGTCGACGTCGAGGTAGCGGAAGCCGCGCATCAGGTCGTAGGTGTAGGGGAAGTCGGGCACCCCGAGCGTGCTGATGTTGACCACCGGCAGGTTGTCGTGCACGTAGAGGTAGGTCGAGCCGTCGTTCGGGCTGTTCATGATCCGTTGGCCAGGCTCGACCCGGGGCTTCAGCCACTCCGCCGCCGCCCTGTCCTCGGCGTCCACCCGCACGAACTGCGGTTGCGACCAGCGCTGGGCCAGTGCCTCGGAGGTGGTCTGCAGGTAGCGGCCGGTCGGCCCGGCCAGGTAGCCGAACATCATCAGCAGCAGCGCCAGCACCCCGAACGCGCCGACCAGCCGCGGGCGCGGCGGGCTGAATCTGGCCAGCGCGCCCGGCAACCGCACCGCCCGCGCCGCCATCATCAGCGCGATGAGCAGCCCGAAGACACCGAGGCCGGCCAGCGCGGGGGCGAACAGCGCCACATGCGTCTGCACCCGGCCGGCACTGTTGTAGAAGAAGCCGAGGATCGGGGCGGTGATCCCCTTGGGGTTGCGGTAGGCCAGCAGGGTGATCACCACCCAGGTCACCCAGGCCGCCACCAGCGGCAGTGCCCTGGCGAACACCAGCGTGGTGCCCACGCCGACCACGAGCAGCAGGGTCGGCCACACCTGCACCATGGACCTGACGTCGAACATGCCGCCGTACATCAGCGGCAGCACCGAGCCCAGCGCGCGCACGATCGGCACGTGCGGACTGTCCGGCGGGAATGCCTCGATCCGGCCACTCACCGCGAGCGCGCCGCGCAGCACCGGCAGCGCGACCAGTGCGCCCGCCGCCAGCAGCAGGACCAGCACCGACCACTGCGCCCGCAGCATGGCCCGCCCGTCCCGGCTGCACAGCATCGCCAACCAGCAGACCAGCACGCTCAGGCCGACGGACAACCCGGAGCTGGGGTGCACCGTGACGATCCCGGCGCAGGCCACCCCGATGCCCACCGCGGTACCCCACGCCTTCGGCCGCACCAGCAGGATCGCCGCCAGCACCCCCGGCACCAGCACCAGCGCGCTCGCGTTCGGCAGCAGCCCGTTGTCCCTGGCCAGCTGCGCACCGGGGCGGAACAGCCCGGCGGCGATCACCGACGTGACACCGGCGCCCAACGCCATCCAGCCCGCGTCGGCCCGCAGCCAGCGCACCGCCACCGCGCCCAGCGCCGCCGCACTCGTGGTCCACGCCGCGCCGGCCACCATCGCGATGGCCCCGTTCATGCCGACCACCGGGTCGCCGAACACGGAGCCGATGGTCGCCGCGAGCAGATGGAACCCGTCCGGGTAGTAGACGGTCCGGCCGCCGGCCAGCACGTCCGCCGGCATGATCTGCCACGGCGCGCCCCGGCCGGTGCGCTCGATGTACGCGGTGAGGACCGAGTGCAGGATCGGGTCGTGGTCCTGGTTGTAGGTGCTCCAGGTGCCGAAGCCCAGGTACCAGGCGCGCAGGACGAAGCCGGCGCCGAGGAGCACCAGTACGGCACCGGCCAGCTGGGCGAATCGGCCGGCCAGCGTGCCGAGCGGCGGCAGCAACGGGCGGGCGGTCGGCTGGGGCAGACTGGCGGGCGGACCACCGAACCGCCAGCCCGCCGGCGCCCAGCGCCGCGAACCGAGGCGGCGCACGTTCCGGCCGACCCGACCGCGGCCGATCGGTCCCGGACCGGCCGCCACCCGCCGCGCCAGTGCGCCGAGGCCCAGCCCCCGGCCGAGCAGCAGCCAGCCGAGCAGACCGCCGACCACGGCCAGCAACACCGTGCCGGCCAGCAGTGACATCGGTTCGAACGGCACCCCGAGCACCGCGCAGCCGCACGCGGTGAGCAGCGCGACGCCCACCGAGGCGGCCGGCGTGGCGCCCAGCAACACCACGCCCTGGCGCACCCCGAGCGCGAGCAACAACGCCAGGCCGGGCCCGTAGACGGTGGCGGCGGCGACAAGAACCACCCCTAGACCGGTGACGTCCCTCGCCTCCTCCTCGCCCGTTCCCCACTTCCGCCGAAGAGTAAACCGAGCGATGCCGAGTACCCGCCCAGCCCGGCTGCGTAGTTACCCAATTGGCGCCGGGCGGCGCGGGGCCCGTTGAGCGGAGGCCGCCGCCGGGCGGGCGGGGTCAGGGGCGGCCGCGGTGGCGGGCCATCGCGGTGAGCGCGCGCACCACCCGCTGCTCGACCACCTCCATCGACTCGCCGACGTGGCGGTGCAGCGCGGTGAGTGCCTCGGCGAGGCGCCCGGCCAACGTCAGCTCGAGGATCTCCAGGTGCTCGGCGATGGTGAGCTCGATCCGGTCGGCGGTGAGGAAGTCGTACATCCGGACCGGCCGGATCCGCGCGTTCACCGTCTCCAGCGCGGCCGCCAGCGCCGGGTTGCCGGCCGCCCGGCAGAGCGTGAGGTGGAAGTCCTCGTCGAGCAGCACGAACCGGGGGTCCGGCGCCGGCGGGTCGGCGGCCAACGCCCGCCACGCCTGCAACAGCGTGTCCAGCACCGCCGCGTCGTGCCGCACGGCGTCCGGCTCCATGGCCCTGGCCAGCCCGCGCAGCTCGATGGTCACCCGCAGCTCGTACAGGTCGCGCAGCTCGGTCAGGTCCGGCAGCACCGGGTAGTAGCCGCTGTCCTGGCGCACCAGCAGCCCGTCGGCCGCCAGCCGGATCAACGCCTCCCGCACCGGTGTCCGGGACACCCCGAGCTCGGCGGCGAGCCGCTCCTCACCGAGCCGGTCCTGCGCGCCGAACTCGCCCATCATCAGCCGTCCGCGCAGGTCCTCGTACACCTGCTCGCGCAGTGAGCTGGTCCGCACCCGGCCGCCGGCCCGATCCGCGCCGTCCGTATACAGCGGCGTATCCATGGCCTGGACGTTAACGAGCCGGTGTTACGAACAGGTGAAACGACAGCAAGATCGTCAGACGATCCGGCAACGGGCTCGTTACCGGGGACGCCTCGTGCCGAAACCGGCGGTTCTTACCGTGACTGGCATGGATACAGCTGCGTATACAGCCCCCGGCACCGGGGACGGCACCCGATGACCGCGGTAACCAACAGTCCCGCCACCACCGAGGCGCACGGGCTGACCTCGGAGTTCGAGCACGAGGCCGTGCCCCCCGCGCACCGGCGGTCCTGGCTGTCCGTGGCGGCGGTGTGGTTCGGCTTCCCGATGATCCTGACCAATGCGGTGTTCGGCGGTGTGATCGTCTACGGACTCGGCCTGGTCCGGGGACTGCTCGCGATCCTGCTCGGCAACATGGTGCTGATGCTCTACGTCGGCGTGCTCAGCCACCTTGCCGGTTCGACCGGGCGCAACTTCGCCATCGTCGCCAAGTCCACCTTCGGCAGCCGGGGCTACGCGATCGCCTCCGGATTCCTGTCCACCATCGTGATCGGCTGGTTCGCCTTCCAGACCGGGCTCACCGGCGCGACCCTGCACAGCACACTGGGCTGGAACGAGCCGGGCACCATCCTGCTCGCCGGAGTGCTGTACATCGCGGTCACCTTCATCGGGATCCGCGCGCTGGCCATCCTCGGCGCGGTGGCCGCCCCGCTGTTCATCGTGCTCGCCGCCGTGGCGATCGGTTTCATCGCTTCGCAGCGCGGCCTCGGTGGTGTGCTCGGGTACGGCGGACACCCGGGGGCGACCGTGCTGAGCATCGGCGCCGCGGTGACGATGACCGTCGCCGGGTTCGCCGACTCCGGCACCATGACCGCCGACTTCACCCGCTGGTCGCGCAGCGGACGGCACGCGGTCGGCGCGAGCGCGACGGCTTTCCCGCTGGCCAACTTCGTCTCGATGGCGGTCGGCGGGGTGATCGTGGCGACCGGCGCGGCCACCGACCCGGACAAGGACGGCGGCGACTTCCTCGGCATCCTGGTCGGGCACCACCCGGTGCTCACCGCGCTCGCGGTCGTCTTCGTGTTCATCAACCTGGGCTCCGTGTGCACCCACTGCCTGTACAACGGGGCGGTCGGCTGGAGCCACATCACCGCCAGCAAGATGCGGCTGCTCACCATCATTCTGGGCATCATCGGGGTGGTGGCCGCGGTGGCCGGGGTGTGGACGCTGTTCGCCGACTGGCTGAACATCCTGGGCGTGTTCGTCCCGCCGATCGGCGCGGTACTGATCACCGACCAGGTGCTGCTGCGCCGGCGCACCGAACACCGCGCGACCGCCACCTTCCGGCCGACCGCGTTCGCCGCCTGGGCGATCGGCGCCGTGGTGGCCGCGATCGTGCACTTCACCGCCCCGCAGTACGCCGAGGCGGTCGCCGGCATCGTGGCCGCAACGATCGCCTACCTGGTCATCACCCGGTTCACCGGCAGTTCCAGCAGCGCTACCGGTGCCGCTACCGCCGACTACGACACCGAGTCGGTGCCGGCCGGGGAGACCACCCGATGAGCTCGCCGGACGAGATCTGCCGGCTGTCCGCCACCGAGCTGGTGCGCAACATCCGGGGCGGACAGCTGTCCCCGATAGAGGTGACCGAGGCGGTACTGGCCCGGCAGGAGCGGTTGGACCCGCTGCTGCACGCCTTCTGTACCCCCACCCCGGAGCTGGCCAGGGAGCAGGCGCGCCAGGTCGGCGAGAAACTCGCCCGGGGTGAACCGGTCGGCCCGCTGGCCGGCGTGCCGGTCGGGGTGAAGGACCTGATCGCGACCAAGGGCATCCGCACCGCCATGGGCTCGCCGGCCTACCGCGACTTCGTGCCGGACGAGGACGACGTGGCCGTGGAACGGATCCTCGGGGCGGACGCGGTCATCCTGGGCAAGACCAACGTGCCGGAGCTGGGCTACAGCGGGGTGGGCCACAGCCCGATCTCGGCGACCACCCGGAACCCGTGGAACACGGACATGACCTCGGGCGGGTCCAGTGCCGGCTCCGGCGCGGCGGTGGCCAGCGGCATCGGCCCCGTCGCGCTGGGCAGCGACGGCGGCGGCTCGGTCCGCATCCCGGCGGCGCACTGCGGCATCTACGGGTTCAAGGGCTCGATGGGCCGGATCCCGCTGTACCCCGGCTGCCGGGACGAGCGGTACCCCGGCGTCTCCAGCTGGGAGAGCCTGGAGCACCTCGGGCCGATGACCCGGACCGTGGCCGACGCGGCGCTGATGATGTCGGTGCTGGCCGGCCCGGACCCCCGGGACCGGCACTCGCTGCCGGCCGGGGATGTGGACTGGCTGGGTTCGGTGGCCGAGGCGGCATCGGACGGCCTGAACGGGTTGCGGGTCGCGTTCAGCCCGGACCTCGGCTACCTGGCGGTGGACCCGGAGGTCCGGGAGATCGCGGCCAGGGCGGCGGCGGTGTTCGAGAAGGACCTGGGCTGCGTCGTCGAGCAGGCCGACCCCGGCTGGGACAACCCGTTCGACAGCTTCTGGGGCCTGGTCGTCGCGGACACCGACCTGGCCGGCATGCGCGCGATGGTCGACGAGCACGGCGCCGAGATGTCCCCGCACCTGGTGGAGCTGGTGCGCCGGCCGTGGACGGCGGCGGAGCTGACCACGGCGGGGATGGTCCGCAAGGCGGTGACCAACCGGATGTGGCGGTTCATGGCCGACTACGACCTGTTCCTGACCCCGACGCTGGCGGTACCGCCGTTCCCGGTGCACATGCAGGGACCGGAGATCATCGACGGCCGTGTTGTGCCGGCCACCTCGTGGCTGGGCTTCACCTACCCGATCAACATGACCGGCCAGCCGGCGGCGACCGTGCCGGCCGGCTTCACCTCGTCCGGCCTGCCGGTCGGCCTGCAGATCATCGGCCGGCACCTGGCCGACGGTGCCGTGCTGGGCGCCTCCGCCGCGTTCGAGGCGGCCGCGCCGTGGGCGCACCTCTGGCCGGCGCTGGACTGACGGCGGCCCTGTGCGGCCGTGTGCGGCCCGTGCGGTCGCGAGCGGTCGTGTGCGGTCGGCCCCTTTGCGGTCGCGTGCGGCCGGCCCTGTGCGGTCCTTTGCTCTGCGTAGGCATACGCAACAACCTCAACCTCGGGTCGAGGGTGTTGTGACCTTCCCCCGGTCTCGCGGACTCGTGGGGTGTGCGGGTCAGGCCGCGTCGGCGGCCTGGTTTCGTTCGTAGTCGATTGGTGAGAGGTAGTCCAGGCTGGAATGGCGTCGGACCGGGTTGTAGAACGCTTCGATCCACTCGAAGATCGCGTTGGCCAGTTCCTGGCGAGTTGACCATCTCTTTCGGTCGAGGAGCTCGATCTGCATCGAGGAGAAGAAGCTCTCCGCGAGGGCGTTGTCGAAGCAGTCGCCGATCGAGCCCATGGATCCGAGCAGGCCGGCCCGGCGTAGCCGCTGCCCGAAGGCCCAGGAGGTGTACTGGCTGCCGTGGTCGCTGTGGAAGACCGTGCCATGGCCGCCATGGCCGCGGTGGGGGCGGCGGCGCAGACAGGCCATCTCCAGGGCGTCGACGACGAGTTCGGTGCGTAGGTGATCGGCGATCGACCACCCCACGACTCGCCGGGAGTAGGCATCCAGCACGACCGCGCAGTACACCCACCCTTGATCGGTGCGGTGCTGGGTGATGTCGGAGACCCATAGCTGGTCGGGCCGCCCGGCGAGGAACTGGCGATTGACCAGATCGGTGCTGGCCAGCCCGCTCGGGTCACGCCAGGTGCACCCGCTTGGACGGCGGCGGTGGACTCCGACGATCCGATGGGCGCGCATGAGCCGCTCCACGCGTTTACGCCCCACCGCAATGCCGTGGCCCAGCCGCAGCTCGGCGTGCACCCGCGGTGAGCCGTAGGTCTGACGCGAGCGGGTGTGGATGTCGCGGATGACCTCCACGAGCCGCAGATCCGCGCGCGACCTCGCTGAGGGCGGGCGGTCGCGCCAGCCGTAGTAACCGCTGCTCGAGACCCCGAGTACCCGGCAGGCCACCGCGACCGCAACACTGTCCGCGGCCAGTTCCCGCACCACCGGGTAGATCATTTTGGGAGGACGTTCTCCCGGGCGAAGTACGCGGCGGCACGTTTGAGGATCTCGTTCTCGGTCTCCAGCCGGCGTTTCTCTCGCCGCAGCTCAACCAGCTCCTTGTGCTCGTCGCTGGTCAACCCCGGTTTGCTGCCGGTATCGATGTCGGCCCGCGACATCCAGTTACGCAGGCACGACTCGCTGATCCCCAAGCTCTCGGCGACCTCACGGATCGAACCGGTCCGAACCCGGGCCAGCTCGACCGCGCGCTGCCGGAACTCCGGCGGAAGAGGTACAGGCACAACGACATCCTTCCCAGGCGGACATTCCGCCTCAAGGTTGGAGTCCGTCGAACCGGGGGAAGGTCAGCCCGCTGTTGCGTATGCCTACGCAGAGCAAAGCGTCGCCGAGCGCCACAACAACGCGCCACAAGAAGGGGGCGAACATACGAGCGAGGCCGGTCCCACCAGGTGTGATGAGTAACACAAACCACGGCTGTCCCGATAGCCCCAGTGTCCTCGTAGTCAAGCGCATCTCTCACCCTCGGGAACGCCATGACCCATCCCGATCCCCAGCAGCACCCCGCCTATCCGCCACCCGCCTATCCACCCCAACTCAGCTACCCGCCGGTCGGCTACCCGCCGACCCCGGACGGGGCCATCCCGGTCCAGCGCCAGTCGCCGGGGTCGGGGGCGCGCAACGGGTTCGGCATCACCGCGCTGGTGCTCGCCATCGTCGGCGTGGTGTTCGGGCTGGTGCCGCTCACCGGGTTCATCGCGCTGATCTGCGGCTCGATCGGGATCGTGTTCGGGTTCCTCGGCATCGCCCGGGCCAGCAGGGGCGTGGCCACCAACCGAGGTATGTCGATCACCGGCATGGTACTCAGCGCGCTGGCGCTGCTGCTCGGCATCTGGGGGATGACGGTCACGTTTCAGGCGGCCGAGAAACTGGGCAAGGACCTCGGTGCCCTCGGTTCCACCAGCCAGCCGCGGGTGGCCACGCCGGAGGTATCGACACCCACACCGGTGCCCGGGCAGATCGGCGGCGACGGCACCTACGTGGTCGGCACCGACATCCAACCGGGCAGCTACCGGACGACCGGACCGGCCCGGTCGGTGATTCCGAACTGCTACTGGACCCGCAACAGCGACACCTCCGGCGAACTCAGCTCGATCATCGCCAGCGACATCACCCAGGGCCCGACGACGGTGACGATCAAGCCGAGTGACGGCGCGTTCCACACCAGCGGCTGCCAACCCTGGACGAAGGTCAACTAGGCGGGCATCCCGGCCCCGGGAGCGATCGCCCGGGGCCGGGACACCGCGCCGAGAAGCGGTCACGAGGAACGGTCTACGAGGAACGGTCTACGCGGAAACGGTCCGGGCCAGCGCCGGCTGTCCCTTCGCCGGCTGCACCTGAGCCGGCTGTACCTGACCGGACTGGGCCCGAGCCGGATTCGCCGGCCGGGCCAGGCCGAGGTGGTCGCGCAGCGTGTTACCGGTGTACTCGCTCCGGAATACGCCCCGGGCGCGCAGGATCGGCACAACCATCCGGACGAACTCCTCGAAGGCGCCCGGCAGGTGCGTGGCGGCCAGCACGAACCCGTCGCACGCGCCGCCCTCGAACCACTCCTGCATCTGGTCGGCAACCTGTTCGGCGGTGCCGACGAACCGCGGCCCCTGCAACAGGGTGGCCCGGTGCGCGGCCAGGTCGCGCACGGTGACGTCGTCCCGCCCGAGGTGGCGGCGCACGCCCTCGAACAGGCCGCGGATCCCGGAGCTGGCGGTGATCATCTCGTCGGAGACCATGTCATCGAGGTCGTGCTTGCCGAAGTCGTAGTTGAGCACCTCGGACAGCAGCGCCAGCGACGCGATCGGGTGCACGTAGGCATCCAGGAACAGCCGTTCCTTCTCCTCGGCGATCGACTGGGTCTCGCCGACCACCGCGTAGGCCATCGGCAGGATCTTGACCTGCTCCGGGTCCCGGCCGGCCGCGGCGATCCGCTCCTTCTGGTCCTTGTAGTGCTGCTTGGCCACCTCGAGCCCCGGGTCGCCGGTGAAGATCAGGTCGGCGCGCGCGGCGGCGAACTCCCGGCCCCGCCCCGACGAGCCGGCCTGCAGCAGCACCGGGTGCCCCTGCGGGGTGCGTGGGACGGTGAGCGGCCCGCGCACCTTGAACCACTTGCCGTCGTGGTTGATCTCGTGCACCTTCTCCGGGTCGGCGAAGATTCCGCTGGCCCGGTCCATCACCAGCGCGTCGTCCTCCCAGGAGTCCCACAGCTCGGTGACCGCCCCCAGGAACTCCTCGGCCCGGTCGTAGCGCTCGTCGTGGCCCAGGTGCTGCTCGAGCCCGAAGTTCTGCGCCTCCGAGTCGTTCACCGAGGTCACCACGTTCCAGGCGGCCCGACCCTTGGACAGGTGGTCCAGGGTGGCGAACGTCCGGGCCACGTGGAACGGGTCGTAGTAGGTGGTTGAGTAGGTGGCGCCGATGCCGATCCGGCTGGTCGCGCCGATGATGCCGCCGAGCACCGCCGTCAGGTCGAGCTTGACCGGCCGCGCGCCGTAGCGCACCGCGTCGGCGACCGAGTTGCCGTACACCCCGGGCATCGCCAGCCGGTCGTCGAAGAAGACCAGGTCGAAGGTGCCTTCCTCGAGGGTCCGGGCGATCTTCTGGTAGTACTCCAGGTCGAGGAACCCCAGCTCGGCGGACGGGTACCGCCACGATCCGGAGTACACGGTGACGTTGCCGGCCTGCATGAAGCCGACCAGGCTCATCTGGCGGTTGGCCATGACGGGTCCTTCCTATCGGCCGAGCAGCTCGGCCTTGCGGGTGATGTTGTCTGCATGGCGTAGATGGGCGGCGTCGACGAGCATCCCGTCGAGCCCGCTGGCGCCCCTGCCGGCGGCCTCGGCCTCGCGGTAGGCGGCGACGACCTTGCGGGCGTGCTCGATCTCGTCGTCGGTGGGCGCGAAGACCTCGTTGGCGATCTCGACCTGGCTGGGGTGGATGGCCCACTTGCCCACGTAACCCATCGCGCCGGCGTTCTGGGCGGCGACGCGGTAGCCGTCCGGGGCCTGGTAGTTGGGGAACGGCGCGTCGATGGCGTCGATGCCGGCGGACCGGGCGGCGACCACGATCCGGGCCCGGGCGTAGTGCCACATGTCGCCGGGGTAGTCGACGATCGGGTCGAAGTTGGTGTCCACCCGGGCCCCCTGGGACGCGGAGAAGTCGCCGGCACCGAAGATGACCGCCTCCAGCCGGGGGCTGGCCCTGGCGATCTCGCCGACGTTCTCCAGCCCCTCGGTCTCCTCGATGAGCACCTCGAGCGCGATCTTCTTGGTCAGCCCGAGCGTCTGCTCGACCTGGGTGAGCAGCACGTCCACCCACCACACGTCCCGGGCCGAGCGCACCTTCGGCACGATGATCACGTCCAGCGCCTCGCGGGCGGCGGTGACCACCTCGATCACGTCGCCGTACGCCCACCGGGTGTCCACGCCGTTCATCCGGATCGCCCGGATGGTGCGACCCCAGTCCAGGTCGCGCAGCGCGGCCGCCGCCTTGCCGCGCGCGGCTTCCCGCTCGGCCGGCGCACAGGCGTCCTCCAGGTCCAGGAACACCAGGTCGGCGCCCGATCCGGCGGCCTTGGCGAACATCCACTCGTTGCTGGCCGGGGTGGCCAGCTCGGAGCGGCGGGCACGTACGGTCATGCTGCGTCCTCCTAGAAAAATCCCTGCTCAGGGGCTTCAGATCACGCCGGCCGCGCGCAGCTCGGCGAGCCGCTCGTCGTCGAGCCCGAGGAGCCGCCGGTAGACCTCCTCGGTGTGCTCCCCCAACGCCGGGCCGAGGTGGTGCACCACGCCCGGGGTGTCGGAGAACCGCGGTACCGGCGCCTGTACCCGCATCTGCCCGAAGTCCGGGTCCGGGTAGGCCGGGTAGACCTCGCGGGCCCGCAGCTGGGGATCGGCCAGCAGCTGCGCGGCGTCGTAGACCGGGGCGGCGGCCACCTCCGCCTCCTCGAACACCGCCATCGCGTCGTCCAGGGTCCGCGCACCGATCCAGTCCGCCATGATCTGGTCGACCTCGGCGGCGTAACGCAGCCGCTGCTGCGCCTCGGCGAAACGGGGATCGGTGGTGAGGTCGGCCCGGCCCACCGCGCGCAGCGCCCGCATCGCGATGGTCGGCGCGCTGCCCGACATGGCCAGCCACTTCTCGTCCTTGGTGCGGTAGGTGTTGCGCGGCGCGCTGATGTCCCAGCGGTTGCCGGTCCGCCCCGGGACGGTGCCGAGCTGGTCGTAGGTCAGCACCGGCTGCTCGATCAGCCGGGCCAGCGGCTCGATCAGGTTGATGTCGATCAGCTGGCCGGGCGCGCCGTGCACGTCCCGGTGGTACAGCGCCATCAGTGCCGCGTAGCTCGCGGTCAGCGCGGCGACCCCGTCCGCGAGCATGAACGAGGGCAGCGTGGGTGGCCCGTCCGGATGCCCGGTCAGGTGCGCGAACCCGCTCATCGCCTCACCCAGGGTGCCGAACCCCGGCCGGTCACTCTTCGGGCCGCCGGCGCCGAAACCGGTGACGTGCACCATCACCAGGCCCGGGTTGTCCCCCTTGAGCTGCTGGTAGGCCAACCCCCAGCGGGCCAGCGTCGACGGGCGCAGGTTCATCACCAGCACGTCGCACTGGTTGACCAGCTCCCGCAGCAGGTCCCGACCGGCCGGCTCGCGCAGGTTCAGCGTGACCGACTTCTTGTTCCGCCCCAGGCTCTTCCACATCAGCCCGATGCCGTCGCGCTGGGCGCCCCACTGGCGCAGCGGGTCACCGCCGTCCGGCTGCTCGACCTTGATCACCTCGGCGCCGAACTCGCCCAGCCAGGTGGCGATCAACGGGCCGGCCGCCAGGGTGGCCGCGTCCAGCACCCGGATACCGGCCAACGGCCCGCCCGTGCCCGTCACGCCGACACCTCGGCGCCCGAACCACCCGCGGCGCCCGAGCCGCCGGCCCCGGAACCGCCGGGCCCGCCGGGTACCACCGTCTCCGGCCGGGCCCGCATGCCGAACAGCCAGGTCAGCGCCCCGACCAGGGCGAGCGCGGCGGCCACCACCAGCGGCACCACGAAGGAGCTGGTCGCGTACGCCAGCGCCCCGGTCACGATCGGCCCGAGGATGCCGCCGACGTTGCCCATCGCGTTGATGAACCCGGTCGCCGAGCCGGACAGGTTCAGGCTGCGCGTGACGTCCTGGGTGGCCGCCCAGACCGCCCCGTTGGCGAAGATGATCCCCGAGGTGGAGATCGCCAGGCAGATGATGGCCACCGTGGCGCTGGTGGCGAACGCGGTGCCCAGGATGGCCAGCGCGGCCACCATGCCGGTGACCAGCACGACCTTGCGGGCGTTCAGCGCGGACATCCCCCGGCGCAGCGCGATGTCGGAGGTCCGGCCGGCCAGGATGCCGACCGCGAACGCGCAGATCCACGGCACGGAGGTGGCGAACCCGGACTTCAGGATGGTCATGTGCCGGTCCTGCACCAGGTAGCTGGGCACCCAGGTGATGAACGTGTACAGGATGTAGAGCAGGCAGAAGTAGCCGCCGGTGATCGCCCAGATCTCCCGCTGCTTGACGATCGCGCCCCAGGGCGCCCTGCCCTCCTGCTGGTACGGCTCCTGGTCGGAGACGATCAGCTGGCGCTCCTCGTCGGACAGCCTGCGGTCCTCGGACGGGTGCCGGTACCAGGCGTACCAGATGATCGCGACCAGCAGCGACAGCGCGCCGGTGGCGATGAAGCAGCTGCGCCAGCCGTAGTCGGTGACCAGCCACGCCAGGATCGGCGGGCCGACCGCGGAACCCAGCGCTACCCCGGAGATGAACATGCTGCCGCCCATCCCGCGCTCGGAGCGCGGCAGCCAGTCCGACAGGGTGCGGATCGCCGCCGGAGCGAACGGCGCCTCACCGACGCCGAGCAGCAACCGGGGCCCGAACAGCGTGCCGACCGAGTTGACCAGCGCGGTCAGGAAGCTGGACACCGCCCAGAGCAGCAGTGCGGCGGAGTAGACCACCCGGGTGCGCACCCGGTCCACCAGCATCCCGGCCGGCAGGTTCAGCAGCGTGTAGGTCCAGGTGAAGCTGGACAGCAGCAGCCCCATCACCGCGGCGTTGGTATGGAACTCCTTGGTCAGCACCGGCGCCGCGATCGACAGGTTGACCCGGTCGACATAGGCGATCGCGGTGATGATCATTACGAAAGTGGCGACGACCCAGCGCCGCCGGTTCCGCAACATGGTTGCCCTCCTCGCACCTCGGTGTGCCCGACCTCGAACTCGCGCGCTCCCTAGCGCCCCGGCGGGCCGGTCGAGCCGGCCACGATCAACTCCGGTTTGATCAGATTCGGCCCGCCACCAGCCAACCCGCCACCAGCCAGCCCGCCACCGGCCACGCCGTCCAGCCGCCCGAGGAGCAACCGGGCGGCCCGGCTGGCCAGCTCCGGGTACGGCACCGCGATGGTGGTCAGCGGCGGATCACTGAGGGCGAACCAGCTCGGGTCCCCGTACACGACCAGCGACAGGTCGTCGGGCAGCCGCAGGCCACTGGCCCGCACCGCCCGCGCAGCGCCGATGGACAGCGCGCCACCGCCGATCAGCAGCGCGGTCGGCGCCGGTGAGCGGCCGAGCAGCTCCAGCGCGCCCCGGTGCCCGTTCTCCTGGGTGGGCTCCGGCAGGCACATCGTCACCGCGTCCCGCGCCAGCCCGGCGAGCTCGGCGCCGCGGCGGACCCCGCGCAACCGGGCCTCGCCGTTGGACAGCGCCGTCGGGGTGCCCAGGTAGCCGATGCGGCGGTGCCCCAGCGCCGCCAGGTGCAGCACGCTCTCCGCGAGGGTCTGCTCGTCGTCGCTGAACACGCCGGGCGCATCGATGCCGCTGGCCCGGTGCAGCTCCACCACCGGCAGCCTGGTCAGCAGCCGCTTGGTGTCCTCCAGCACGCCGGTGCTGGTGGAGATCACCAGCCCGGCCACCCGGCTGGCCAGCAGCTCACGGAGCTGGCGCAGCTCGCGCTCCGGGTCGTTCTCGGTGATGGTCAGGATCATCTGGGTGCCGGCCGGGCCGCCCTCAGACAGCAGCCGGGCGAGCTCCGCGGCCACCGCCGAGTACGCCGGGGTGTCCACGTACGGGATCATGAAGCCGACGAACGCGCGGCTGGTGTTCGCGGACAGCGCCCTGGCCAGCCGGTTCGCCACGTATCCCCGGGACTCGGCGTGCTGGCGGACCCGCTCGGCCAGCTCCGGGCGCACCGCCGCGCTGCCGTTCAGCGCACGCGACACCGTTGCCGTCGAGATGCCGAGCTCGCGGGCGAGGTCGACCACCCCGATCTCGGCGCGACGGGTCCGTGCTGCCATGGCTGAAAACCTTTACATTTACGAATGTAATCGTTTACATGCGGTCCATTCGAGTACATCACGCTGAACCTGGCCCGGTCAACATCAGGCCGGCCGGACAGAAAAAGCCCGACCGGTGGAAGGGCCACCGGTCGGGCTGGTCTAGTGGGCTGGCGCTCAGCTGATTCAGCCGGCTTTTCGAGCGCCCCAAGCTACCGGGCGCTGAAACTCACCGGGCGCTGTGGTCCTTGAGCATCGAGGGCACCGTCCGGACCAGGATGGACAGGTCACTGACCAGGGTGCGGGTCCGGACGTAGGTCAGGTCCAGGTGCAGCATGTCCAGCGTGCTCACCGTGGAGCGGCCGCTGACCTGCCACAGGCCGGTGATGCCGGGACGGACGGAGAACCGCGGCTGGAACTCGGTCGGGAACATCCGCGCTTCCCACTCCAGGCACGGCCGCGGTCCCACCAGCGACATGTCGCCGAACAGCACGTTGACCAGCTGAGGCAGCTCGTCCAGGCTGGTCTTGCGCAGGAACGCGCCGATCCCGGTGACCCGAGGGTCGCTGTCGAGCTTGTAGCTCCCGTCCACCGAGGTGTCCTCGCCACGCAGCTCGGCCGCGATGAGCTGGCGCAGCATGTCGTCACCCGCTCCGGTCCGCATCGTGCGGAACTTGAACATGGTGAACGACACGCCACCGAGGCCGACCCGCCGCTGCTGGAACAGCGCGGGCCCGTCACTGGTCAGCCGGATCACCATGGCGATCACCAGCATCGGCAGCGCCAGCACCGCCAGTGCGATGCTCGCTACCGTGATGTCCAGTGCGCGCCGCGCGAGGGACTGCCAGGACGCCCCGGAAACGGTGGCGTAGAACCTGTCAACGGCGGGCATTGCGCCGGATTCGGTTCCGAGGGTGTACATCGCACTCTCCCAGGTGGTTTGCGGACACCTGGGCTATCGCCGGATCCTGGGCAACCGTTACCCGACGGGATGGGACGCTTTCGCCGCTGCCACGATCAGGTCCGCACAGGTCTCCACCGACAACCGCGTGCTGTCCAACAGCATGTGGTAGTGGCAGGGATTTGCCGGGTCAGTGCGGTAGAAGTGCTTGACGTAGCTCGTGCGGGCACTGTCGTTCTGCTCGAGCGCGTCCCGGGCCTGCTGCTCGCTCAGGTGCATGGTGCGCATGGCGCGGCGCACCCGGCGGTCCGGGTCCCCGTCGAGGCGGACGTGCACAGCGGTCGGGTGGTCGCGGAGCACGATCGCCGCCGCCCGGCCCAGGATCACCCCGCCCTTGGCGCAGATGACCTTGCGGATGGCCGACTGGGTGCAGTTCACGAACTCCGCATCCGGCAGCAGCGCCATCCTCGGCGGGTCGTAGCCGATCATGTAGTCGCTGGAGAGCGGGGCCGCCGCGGCGAGCATCCGGGACAGCCAACCCTTCACCTGCTCGTCCCGGGACAGCGCGTCCTCGATCGACACCCCGAGATCGTCGGCCACCG
Organism: Pseudonocardia sp.; assembly: GCA_036009565.1. Taxonomy (GTDB): domain Bacteria; phylum Actinomycetota; class Actinomycetes; order Mycobacteriales; family Pseudonocardiaceae; genus Pseudonocardia. Next base: position 22,144 of record DASYLM010000427.1, read on the forward strand.
CCGCGGGGATGGCCCGGTCGATGAAGGGGACGTCGAGACGCTCAGCAACCGCCGGCCCGATCGTCCCGCCCCCGGCGCCGAATGCGGCGGACACCGTCACGACGTGCATAGCCCGCTCCCATCTGGGAATTTGCCAGGAGCAGAGCGTAGACGGCGGCGCCCGCCAGGACGAGCTAGCTCAACGCAATACGACCGAACGGCGGTCACCCGGCGTAGTAATCGGCCCACCGACGCCGCCAGGTGACCGCCCGCACACGGTCAGTGCCGGGGACGGTCCGGGCACCGGCTCCGCGATCACAGCGGGGCACACCCTGCCGGAATCGGTCAGCCCGCCGCCGAACCGCCGGCCTGGTCCAGCTCGGCGGCCAGTGCGGTTGCCGCGGCGCGCAGGTGTGGCACGGCCCGCTCGAGGAGCTCGTCGGTCATCCGGGTGGTCGGCCCGGAGACGGACAGCGCCGCCCGCGCCGGCCCGCCGACCAGCGCGACGGCAACACAGCGAACCCCCAGCTCCAGCTCACCCTCGTCGACGGCGTAGCCGCGATCCCGCACCCGACCCAGCTCACGCAGATAGGCGGCCCGGTCGGTGATGGTGTGCCCGGTGTGCGCGACCAGGTCGGTACGGCTGAGCACGTCGGCCACCTGATCACGGTCCAGCTGGGCCAGCAGCGCCTTGCCGACCGCCGTGCAGTGCGGCGACACCCGCCGGCCGACCTCGGTGAACATCCGCATCGCGTGCCGACCGGGCACCTGCGCCACGTAGACGACCTCGCTGCCGTCCAGCAGGGCCAGGTTGGCGCTCTCCCCGAGCTCGGCCACCAGCCGCGCCAGGTGCGGCCGGGCCCAGACCCCGATCAGCCGACTGGCCGCGTCACCCAGCCGGATCAGCCGGGGGCCGAGGGCGTACTCCCGGGACGGCTGCTGGCGTACATAGCCCAGGGTGACCAGGGTGCGGATCAGCCGGTGGATCGT
>DASYLM010000428.1:0-4738 GCA_036009565.1 Pseudonocardia sp.
CAGTCGGGTCACGGGCAGGGCAACCAGGGTGGTCAGTCGGGTCACGGGCAGGGCAACCAGGGTGGTCAGTCGGGTCACGGTGGTCAGCCGAGGCACGGGCAGGGGCAGTCGGGTCACGGGCAGCCCGCGCACGGTTCGGGGGAGACGGGCGGCGTACAGCAGCCGCACGAGTCCGGTCACACCCAGCCCGGTCACACCCAGCCCGGGCACACCCAGGCCGGTGGGCAGCACCAACTGCACCAGGACGGTGGATCTCAGCTGCGGGTCGGTGCCGGGAACGCCAATCTGAGCAGTGGCCTGTCCGGCGGCGAGGCGCACTCTGGCGGCTCGCTGGCCGCGTCGGCCGGGGTGGCTCCGGCCGCATCGTTCGGGTCCGGGCTGGCGGCCAACTGGTCACCGGCCTCGGCCGGGTCGGTCGGGCCGGCCAGCGCACCGAGCCAGCCGGTGGTACTCACCGCCGGTGCGGTGGCGACCGCCCAGCCGGTCAGCGCCACCCCGGTGAACGCCGGCACGCACACCGACTTCGGCACCGAGTCGCTCAACAGTGGTGTCCAGAACGCCGCAACCAGCAGCCACCCCGATGCGGCCACCGCGGCCACCGCGACCACCGCGACCACGGCCGGCCACAGCGGCACCGGACAGACCACCGCCGCGCCGACTGCCGACCTCGGCAGCACCCCGGCCACCGGCAACGACTCGCACACCGCCGGGAATGTCGGCGCACTGCTGGGTTCGATGCCCACCGGGAGCCCGAGCACGGCCAGCCCGAGCACCGGGAGCAGCAGCCAGACCACCACACCGAGCACCGGTGCCACCCACACCGGCGCCAGCTCCGACCCAACTCCCGCGGCGGGCACAACTCCCGCGGCGGGCACGACCACTGGAGCCGGTACGACCACTGGAGCCGGTACGACCACCGGTGCGGCCGGCGCGACCGGAGCGTCCCCCGCCACCGGGCACGACGGCACGGCCTCGAGCTCTGCGCCGACGGACACCGGCGCCACCTCGGGCGCCACCTCGGCGGCGGGCTCACATCCCGCCGACCCGACGACCGGCACGCCGTCCGCCGGCACGTCCTCCGGTACGTCGACCAGCACCTCGCACGCCGCCGGCACCTCCACCAACACGTCCGCCGACACGTCCACCGGCAGCTCGCACACCACCGCCCCGGTCACAACCAGCGCCCCGGTCACAACCAGCGCCCCGGTCACAACCACCGCCTCGGACACCACCGCCGCGTCCACCGGGTCCAGCTCGGACAGCTCGCACAGCGGGCTCGCGGCTACCTCGGACGGCCTGTCCAGCGGGCTCACCTCGAGCAGTGACCACAGCCTGTCCGGCGATCAGGGCACGACATCGCACAGCACCACCGACCACAGCACGACCACCGTCCACCACTGACCGGTCCCGGCCGAACCGAAGGAGAACCCGTGTCCGTCCTGACGGATCGCGCCGCTCGTGGCGGCAAGGCAATGACTGGCAAGGCAATGACTGGCAAGGCAATGACCTCCACCGTAACGATGACCGATCTGCTCGACCGGCTGCGCGGGCTCACCGACGCCGCCGGTCGAGCCGACCTCGGCAACCGGCTGGCGCAGGCCCGCGCCCGGGTGACCGACCCGAGCCTGCGCATCGTGGTGACCGGTGAGGCCGGCCAGGGGATGAGTGCGCTGGTCGACACGATCGTCGGCGAGATCCCCGGCGCCGGCGCGGTACCGGCCGAGCACCTGGCACCCGGCATACCCACTCGGGCCGAGGCGGGTGTGCTGTTCGTGGACGCGCCGGGGGCCGCCGGCATCGACTCGGCCGGCGGGGCCGCGGTGCTGTCCCTGCTGGCCGGCGCCGACGCCGTGCTGTTCGTGTCGGACGCGAGCCAGGAGTACACCGAGCCGGAGCTGGCCTACCTGGCCCGGATCCGCGAGCTGTGCCCGTCCGTCATCGGCGTCATCACCAAGATCGACCTCTACCAGCGCTGGCCGGACATCCAGCGGGCCGACCGCGCCCACCTGAACAACGCCGGCCTGGACATCCCGCTGCTGCCGGTGTCCTCGGCGCTGCACGACACCGCCCGGCGACTCGGTGACGGCGCGCTGGCCGTCGAGTCGGGCATCCCGCAGCTCGCCGACTTCCTCGCCGACCGGGTCATCGGCGGCGCGGACACCGTGCTGCGCACCAGCGTGATCAACGACGTGCGGATCGTGTCCGACCAGCTGGCCATGGCCCTCAACGCCGAGCTGGATGTGCTGAACGACCCGGGCCGGGGCGCCGAGCTGGTGGCCCGCATGCAGCACGCGCGCCTGGCGGCCGACCGCCTCCGGGCGCAGACCGCGAACTGGCAGCTGGTGCTGGGCGACGGCGCCACCGAGCTGATGGTCGACGTGGAGCACGACCTGCGGCACCGGCTGCGCACCCTGGTCCGCGAGGCCGAGGCGGACATCACGGCGTCAGACCCCGCGCCGCGCTGGGAGCAGTTCAGCGAGTGGCTCGACAGCCGGGTCGCCGACGCCGTCCAGGCCAACTCCCTGCTGGCGCACAGTCGATCCGGGGAGCTGGCCCAGCAGGTGGGCGCCCGGTTCGCCGAGGAGAGCGGCCGGGTGGTGCCGGAGCTGCGCCGGGGCGATCCCAGCTACGCCCTGGACTCGGTGAACTCGCTGGAGGCGTTGGAGAGCCGCAAGGCGGGCATCGTGCAACGGGTGATCAACAGTCTGCGCGGTTCCTACGGCGGTGTCCTGATGGTCGGCGTGGTGTCCAGCGTGGCCGGCGTCGCGCTGCTCAACCCCTGGTCGATCGGCGCCGGCGTGCTGCTGGGCGCCAACACGTTCTGGGAGGACCGCAAGGCACGGACCGCGCGCCGCCAGTCCGAGGCGAAGGTGGCGGTCGCCCGGCTGATGGACGACGTGATCTTCCAGGTCGGCAAGGAGTCGAAGTTCCGGCTCCGCGAGGTGCAGCGGTACCTGCGGGACCACTTCAGCGCCGTCGCGGCGGAGATGTTGCGGTCGGCGGATGACGCGGTGCATGCCGCGCAGTTGGCCAACCAGTCGCACGCGGACCGCCGGGACGCGCGGGCGGCGGTGGTTTCGGAGGGTCTGAGCGAGCTGCGCCAGCTGCGGGTGCGGGCCGCTGGGCTGCTGGACCGGACCGGGGCCCCGCGATGAGCACCGGGTCCTCGATAGGTTCCCGGTCCTGGATGGGCACCGGAGTCTCGACGAGCACCGGGTTCGGGACCGGGGCGGGTGTCTCGATGGACACCGAGGTGGACCGCGCTCGACTGATCATCCGGGATGCCCGCGCCGATTTCGCCGACGATCCCGCGGTGGCGGCCGAACTGGTGGACTGCGAGCGGCGGCTGGACGAGCCGCTGCGGGTGGCGCTGGTCGGGAAGCTGAAGTCGGGCAAGTCGACGCTGCTCAACGCACTGGTGGGTGAGGAGATCGCCCCGACCGACGCCACCGAGTGCACCCGGGTGGTCACCTGGTTCCGCCGCTCCGCCGGACCTCGGATCGAGCTCACCCACGACGGCGGCCGGCACACCCCGCTGCCGGTGCACCGCACCGACGGCCGGCTGCGTCTCGACCTGGGACCGGTGCCGGCCGACCGGGTGGAACGCCTGGTGGTGGGGTGGCCGTCCGCGCTGCTCGACAGCTACACGGTGATCGACACCCCGGGCACGTCGTCGAACTCGGCCGACGTCTCCGCACGCACGATGGCCTTCCTGGCGCCCGAGGACGGCGCCTGCGAGGCCGAGGCGGTCATCTTCCTGATGCGGTCGCGGCACGACTCGGACGTCGCGCTGCTGCGCCAGCTCCAGGAGCAGACCGGCGCCGGCGGGCCGCTGGGCATCGTGGGGGTGCTGTCCCGGGCCGACGAGCTGGGCGGCGGTGCGGCCGGCTCGGGTGCGGTCGGCTCGGCGGGTGCGCTCGGCGCGGCCCGGCAACGCAGCGCCGAGCTGCGTACCGACCCGGCGCTCGGCGGGTTGCACCGGGACTTCGTCGCGGTGTCCGGGCTGCTCGCGCTGCGTGGCCAGACCCTGCGGCAGCGGGAGTTCGCGGCGCTGGCCGCGCTGGCCGGCCTGCCGGACGACGTGCTCGGGGCGGCGCTGGTCTCCGCCGGCCGGCTCGCCGCCGCCGAGCTGGACGTACCGGCGGTGGAGCGGGAATGGCTGCTCGGGGCGTTCGGCCTGGTCGGCGTCCGGATCGCGGTCGACCTGGTTCGCGGCGGTGCCCGGGACGCACCGGCACTCGCCGCCGCGCTGGTGCGGCACAGTGGGCTGGACGAGCTGCACCGGGTACTCGACGCCCGGTTCGCCAGCCGGCACGGCCAGCTGAAGGCGCACGCCGCGCTGCGCACCGTGCACCGGGTCCTGCTGCGCCAGCCGGCCACCCGGTCCGCGCGGCTGCTGCGCGCGGTGGAGCGGCTGCTCGCCGACTCGCACGCGGGTACCGAGGTGCGGGTGCTCGCCGGTGTCGCGGCCCTGCCGGTGGCGGAGCCGACCCGGGGTGCGCTGGAGCGGGTGCTCGGCGGCCGGGGCACCGCGGCGGCGGCCCGGCTGGGTCTGCCGGCCGACGCGGGCCGCCAGCAGCTGCACACCGCGGCGCTCCACGCGATCGGGCACTGGCGCAACCAGTTGGACCACCCGCTGCTGGACCGGCCGACCGAGCGGGCCTACCGGGCCGCGGTCCGCAGCTGCGAGGCCATCGTCGCGCAGTGAGGCCCGACCGCGCCGGGTTCCTTCGGTAGG
>DASYLM010000429.1:0-4309 GCA_036009565.1 Pseudonocardia sp.
CCGAACGGCATCTCCATGTGCGTGTGGGCATCGACGCCGCCGGGGATCACGTACTTTCCGGCGGCGTCGATGACCCGGTCGGCATGGGCGGCCAGGCCGGATTCCGGCGCGAGCAGCGCGGCCACCCGCTCGCCGTCGACCAGCACGTCCGCGGTGATCTCGTCGGTCGCCGAGATGACGAGCCCACCGGTGATCAGCGTCGTACTCATCGCTCGCCTCCGTACTTGGCTGAGTGGTATTGGTCGCCAGCGCGACCAATACCACTCACAGGGTCTGACCTGCGCGGTTGAGTGCGGCGACGACGACCGCGCCGCCCTCGGTGGCCTCGTCGGCGGTGAGGCTCAGCGGCGGGGCGATGCGCAGCACGTTGCCGTGCAGGCCGCCCTTGCCGATCAGCACGCCGTCGGCCCGGGTGTACTCGAGCACGTCGGTGGCGGCCTTCGGGTTGGGCCGGCCGTCGGCGTCCACCAGCTCGATGCCGATCATCAGGCCGCGGCCGCGGATCTCGGCCACCCCGGGCACCCCGGCCGCCTCGTCCAGCTTCGCCCGCAGCACGGCGCCGACCCGCTTCGCGTTGCCCTGCAGGTCGTGGTCCAGTGCGTAGCGCAGGTTGGCCAGCGCGCCGGCGGCGGTGACCGGGCTGCCGCCGAAGGTGGAGATGGAGTTCGCCGGCACGCTGTCCATGATCTCGGCGCGGGCCACCACGCCGCCGATGGACAGCCCGTTGCCGAGGCCCTTGGCGAAGGTGATCATGTCCGGCGCGGCGCCGTCCTGGGCGTGTGCCTGCCAGCCCCAGTAGTGGTCACCGGTGCGGCCCCAACCGGTCTGCACCTCGTCGGAGATCCACAGGATGCCGTGCCGGTCGAGCACCTTCTTGAACTCGCCGAGCAGCCCGTCCGGCGGCATCGCGAAGCCGCCGACGCCCTGGATCGGCTCCGCGATCAGGCACGCCACATTGTCCTTGACCTGGCCGAGCACGTCCTCCAGGTCGGCCACGCAGGCGGCGATGAGCTCCTTGTCGGTCAGCCCGGCCAGCGGGCCGCCGACGCGACTGCTGCCGTGCACGTAGTAGGTCTGCACCGGTGAGAGGCTCGTCGGCGACCAGCCCGAGTTGCCGGTGATGCCGATCGAGGAGAACGACCGGCCGTGGTAGCTGTTGCGCAGCGCCAGCACCTGGTTGGACGAGCGGTAGCCGGTGGCCAGCAGCAGCGCGGTGTCGGTGGCCTCGGTGCCACTGGCGGTGAAGAACACCTTCGGCTCGGCGATCCCGGACAGCTCGGCGACCTGCTCGGCGAGCTCGACCATCGGCCGGTTCAGGTACAGCGTCGAGCTGTGCAGGATCTTGGCGGCCTGTGTTGTCACCGCGGCTGCCACCTCAGGCAGCGCGTGCGCGGTCATCGTGGTGAGGATGCCGCCGAAGAAGTCCAGGTACCGGTTGCCCTCGGCGTCGACCACGTGCCGGCCCTCGCCGTGGTCGAGGTCGATCGGCTCGGCGTAGTAGGTCGAGAGCCAGCTCGGCAGTACCGCCTGGCGGCGCTTCAGCAGGTCAGCGTGGATTCCAGTCATGCGTTCCGTCCTCAGGGCCTGGTCAGGATGTCGTAGGCGTCCGGGCGGCGATCCCGGTAGAACTGCCACTGCTGGCGCACCTCGTCGATCTGGTCCAGGTTCAGGTCGCGTACCACCAGTTCCTCGTCGTCGCCGCTGGCCGGCTCGCCGACGAACTGGCCGCGCGGGTCGACGAAGTAGCTGGTGCCGTAGAAGTCGTTGTCGCCGTACTCCTCCACGCCGACCCGGTTGATCGCGGCGACGAAGTACTGGTTGGCCACCGCCGCGGCCGGCTGTTCCAACTTCCACAGGTACGACGACAGCCCCCGGCTGGTGGCCGACGGGTTGTACACGATCTGCGCGCCGGCCAGCCCCAGTGCCCGCCAGCCCTCCGGGAAGTGCCGGTCGTAGCAGATGTAGACGCCGACCTTGCCCACGGCGGTGTCGAACACCGGCCAGCCCAGGTTGCCGGGCCGGAAGTAGTACTTCTCCCAGAACCCGGGCAGCTGCGGGATGTGGTGCTTGCGGTACTTGCCCAGGTAGCTGCCGTCGGCGTCGATCACCGCGGCGGTGTTGTAGTAGAAACCGGAGCTCTCGAGCTCGTAGATCGGCACCACCAGCACCATGCCGAGCTCCCGGGCCAGCGAACACATCCGCTGCACCGTGGGCCCGTCCGGGACCGGCTCGGCCCACTGGTAGTGCTTCTCCTCCTGCACCTGGCAGAAGTACGGCGCGTTGAAGACCTCCTGGAAGCCCATGATCTTGGCGCCCTGCTGGGCGGCCTCACGGGCGTACTTCTCGTGGAGATCGGTCATCGAGGCGGAATCGCCGGTCCACTTGGTTTGGACCAGAGCGGCGCGGACGAGGTTCGGCATGCCAACTCCCGATCGAGGTGTGCGACTGAGGGTTCGGACAGTATTGTTCTCCTACTACTGGGGCAATACGCCGTTTGTTACAGATCAATTCGATCCTGGCAGCGTCGCCGAAAGGGAGTAGCGGATGGAGCCCGAGGTCGCCCGGATAGCCGAAGCGGCCACAACCCGCTCGGCCGCCGGGATCGCGGCCGCCGTCAACCGGCTCATCATGTCGGGCGAGCTGGTCACCGGTTCCCGGTTGCCCACTGTGCGGGTACTGGCCAAGGCACTCGGTACCAGCCCCACCACGGTGAACGAGGCCTGGCGGTCCCTGGTCCGGATCGGTGCCGTGCGCACCGAGGGCCGTAACGGGTCCTACGTGGCCGAGTCGCGGCACGCCGGCTGGCCGAGCAGGTTCTGGCGGATCGCCAGCGCGGCCGGTGGGTTCGCCTCCGACCTGTCCGCCGGCGTGCCCGACCCGGCACTGCTGCCCGACCTGCACGACGTGCTCACCCGCATGCGCCGCCGCCCCCAGCTGTCCGGCTACCTCGACCCGCCGGTGCTGCCTGAGCTGGAGGCGGTGATCAGGCAGGGCTGGCGCGACATCTGCGACCCCGAGTCGCTCACCGTGGTGGACGGCTCGCTGGACGCCGCGGACCGGGTGCTGACCAGCCTGGTGCGCCTCGGTGACCACGTACTGGTGGAGAATCCCACGTTCCCGCCGTTCCTGGACCTGCTGGAACTGATCGGGGCGCAGGCGGTGCCGGTGCCGATCGACGCGGAGGGCATGCGCCCCGACGCGCTGCGGGCCGTGCTGGCCACTGAGAGCGGCACCGCCGTGACCGCCGTGCTGCTGCAACCCCGGGCGCACAACCCCACCGGTGCCAGCATGAGCCCGGCCAGGGCAGCCGAGCTGGCCGCAGTACTGGGTGCCGGGGCGCCGTCCTGTGTGGTGGTCGAGGACGACCATGTCGGCGACATCGCGGTCGCCGAGCCGGTGAGCCTGGCCGCGTACCTGCCGGAACGGACGGTCAGCATCCGCAGCTTCTCCAAGTCGCACGGGCCGGACCTGCGGCTCGCGGCGGTCGCCGGGCCGACCGAGCTGATCGAGCCCGTGGTCGCCCGCCGCAACCTCGGACCGGCGTGGTCCTCGCGGCTGCTGCAGCAACTGCTCGTGGACATGCTCACCGACGCCGGCTGCGCAGCCACCGTGGCCAAGGCCAGGGATGTCTACGTCGAACGGCGGCTGGCGCTGACCGATGCGCTGGCGCAACGGGGTATCGACGTATTCGCCCGGGACGGGTTCAACGTCTGGGTGCCGGTCGCTCACGAGCGCGACGCACTGGTGGTGCTGGCAGCCCAGGGCATCGGTGCCGCCCCCGGTCGGCCGTTCCTCGCGGCCCCGGTCGACGGCGACCACCTGCGGGTCACCACGGCCCTGCTGCCGGTCGCCGCCGCCGGGCAGATCGCCGAGGCTCTGGCCGGAGCCGCCAGTCGACGCCCCGGTACGCCGCACCGGTAGTCGGCGCCGTCACGGCCCGGCTCGCCGGACTCCTCCTTGGATAACCCAATGATCCAGTTATCGAAGGGTTCAAATTCAGGGGACGAGTCTCGACTCGCGCAAACGCGGGAACACGCGCGATTTTCGGCGGGGTGTCTGTGAGTAGTCGATCCATTTCGGTGGGATGAATTCGGGGAGCCCGTCATGCATGCGGACTTCCCAGTCGGACTGGTGCACCATCCGATGATGCGTCCAACACAACATCACCAAATTGTGCAGCTTTGTTTCACCATGATGAACCCAGTGCACAATATGGTGACAATATGGTGCACCTCGCAGGAACTCGGCGGCCGGTCACACCCCGGATGGGCACACCCACCGTCCCGAACCGCCACCGCTCTGCGTTGCG
>DASYLM010000430.1:0-10017 GCA_036009565.1 Pseudonocardia sp.
CAACCGCGGCGGAGTGGTCAGCTCAAACCTCACGGCAGCTCGATCCCGCCGAGGGCCCGGAGTCTGGCGCCCACGGACGCCGCGTCGCCGACGATGACGCCGGTGAACGCGGTCGGGGTGAAGAACTCCTCGGCGGCGGCCGCTACCTGCTCAGGCGTCACAGCCTCCAACCGGGCCGGGTGCGCCCGCAGCCAGCTCGCGTCCAGCCCGACCGCGGCCATCGCCCCCAGTGTGGAGGCGAGCCCGCCCTGGCTGTCCAGCGAGATCAACAGCGAGCCGATCGCGTACCGGCGGGCCGACTCGATCTCCGCCTCGGTCGGCGGCACGGTGGACAGCCTGGCCAGCTCGTAGCGGGTCTCCAGCACGGCGGCGGCGGTGACGTCGGTGGTCACGTCGGTGTCCACCGTCAGCGTCGCACCGGTCGACGAGAACTCCAGGTAGGACGACGCCGAGTAGGTGTAGCCCTTGTCCTCGCGCAGGTTCTCCACCAGCCGTGAGGAGAAGTAGCCGCCGAGCACCAGGTTGGCCAGCTGCAGCGCCGGGTAGCGCGGGTCGGTGCGCGGCACGGCGGCCGCCGAGAACCGCAGCTGCGACTGCACCGAGCCGGGCCGGTCCACCAGCAGCAGGTCACGTGCGGTCAGCACCGGCAGCGGAGGCATCTCGGCGGCGGTACCGGGCGTCGCCCAGCCGGCCAGCGCCTCGGCGACGGTGTTGATCGCCTCTACCGGGTCGATGTCGCCGACCAGCACCAGGGTGGACCCGGTCGGCAGCACCGCGGCCCGGTGCAGCTCGCGTGCCTCGGCCGGCGCCACGGCCGCGACGTCGGCGGCGTGGGGCATCTCGCGGGATATCGGGTGGTCGCCGTAGCGGCGCTGCTGCAGGGCCTCGCGGGCGACGGTGCGGGGCTGCGAGCGGGCCACCGTGATCCGCTCCACCAGCCGCTCGCGCTCGCGGGTGAAGTCGCCGTCCGGGTAGGCCGCCGAGGTGACCAGGTCGGCCAGCACGTCCAGCAGCGTGGGCAGCCCGCTGGCCAGTGCACTGCCGGAGATCAGCAGCCGTTCCGGGTCGACACCGGCCCCCAGCTCACCGCCGATAGTGGCCAGCTCGTCGTCGATCTCCACCCGGCCCCGGCGCTCGGTGCCGCAGAGCAGCGCGGACGCCACCAGCTCGGCCCGGGCCGGGTGCTTGGGGTCGGCGTCGGCGAACGGGATGCGCAGCCGCAGCTCGACGGTCGGCACGGTCCGCCGGGCCACCGCGATCACCCGCAGCCCGGAGTCCAGCGTGCGGTCGGCCAGGTCCAGATCGGCGACCGAGCGCTGGGTGCCCAGCGGCGGCAGCGGCCTCGGCCCGGCGTCGGTACGCCCGATCCGCTCCGCCGAGCGGTGCCCGTTCGGTTGGGTCGGGGCGCTCGCCCCGGTACCCGCTGTCACCGTCACTGCTGGTCCCCCGCGTCCACTCCGTCGGCACCCTCATCAGCACCGGCCGGCTCGATCACCAGCACCGCCCGGCCCTGTCCGCGCAGCTTGCCGGCCGCCTCGGCGACCTGGGCCGGCGTGATCGCGGCCAACCGGGCGGGCAGCTCGGCGGCCAGCTCGGCGCGCCCGTACAGCAGCTCGCGGGCGCCCAGCGCCAGCATCCTGCTCATCACCCGGTCCTGCTCGTGGAACAGCGACGCCGACCAGCGCGCCGAGATGCGGGACAGCTCACCGGCGTCCGGGCCGCCGGTGGCGAGCCGGTCCAGCTCCTCGTCGACCGCGCGCACCACCCGGTCCGCGTCCACCGTCGGCGGGTGCACGGCGGTCACCGTGAAGGTGTCCGGGTCCCGCGCGTCCAGCGGCGAGCCGAACAGCCCGGAGCCGGCCGAGATGTCGGTCACGATGCCCTCGCCGTAGACGAGCCGCTCCTGCAGCCGGGCCGCCTCGCCGTCGGTGAGCACCGAGCCGAGCAACGTGTGCGCGAGGTAGCCGTCCAGGTCGGTCGTCGGGTCGGGCAGCCGGTAACCCAGCGCGAGGGCCGGCAGCGGGGCGTGCGCGTCCGGCACCGCCTGGCGCCGCTCCGTGCTGGGCGCCGGCTCCGCGAACGACGGTCGGGTCGGCACCGCGCGCTCCGGGATGTCCCCGAAGTGCTTCTCGATCAACGCGGTCGTGTCGTCGACCGACAGGTCACCGGCGACCGTCAGCACCGCGTTGCCCGGCGCGTAGTAGCTGTCGAAGAACCCGGCCGCGTCGTCCAGGGTGGCCTGCTCCAGCTCGGAGAAGTCGCCGTATCCGTTGTGCGCGTTCGGGAACGTGTCGTAGAGCACCGGCGGCAGAAGGATCCACGGGAAGCCGCCGTACGGCCGGCTCAGCACGTTGAGCCGGATCTCCTCCTTGACCACGTCGACCTGGTTGCGCAGGTTCTCCTCGGTCAGCAGGGGCGCGCGCAGCCGGTCGGCCTCGAGGAACAGCGCCCGCTCCAGCGCGGCCGCCGGCAGCACCTCGAAGTAGTCGGTGTAGTCCTGGTGGGTGGAGCCGTTGAACACGCCGCCGGAGCCCTGCACGTGCCGGAAGTGCGCGAGCTTCTCCAAGCTCTCGCTGCCCTGGAACATCAGGTGCTCGAACAGGTGCGCGAAGCCGGTGCGGCCCTCCGGCTCGGAGCGGAAGCCGACGTCGACGTGCACCGCGACCGCCACCACCGGGGTGCTCGGGTCTGGCGCAAGCAGCACCCTCAGCCCGTTGGGCAGGGTGAATCGATGCAACTCGGCGGTTCTGGCCTGGGCCGGCCCGGTCGGGGAGGACGCGATGGACACTCCAGTGACACTAGCTCCCTTCGGCGACGGCCGCGGCAGTGCCGCCGGTCAGCGTGACCAGCTCGGCGTAGGTCGTCGGGAACACCGCGTGCGGGATGCCGCCCGCGGCCCACACCTCGTCGTAGCTGGCCAGCGCGGTATCGACCACGGTGCGCAGCGGGGTGGGGTGGCCGAGCGGGGCGACCCCGCCGATGACCTGGCCGGTGGCCGCCCGGACGAACTTCGGGTCGGCGCGGCGAACGGCCTGGAAGCCGAGCTGGGCGGCGAGCTTTCCGGTGTCCACCCGGTGGGCGCCGGAGGCCAGTACGAGCAGCGGCTGCCCATCGGCCTCGAAGATCAGTGAGTTCGCGATCTGGCCGACCTGTACGCCGAGCGCCTCGGCGGCGGCGCGTGCGGTGCTGACCGCATCCGGCAGCACCCGCATCCGCGCGCCGCTCGCCTCGGCGCCACCGGCCCGCAGCGCGGCGACCACCGCTCGGATGTTCGGATGGTCAGGTGGATGGGGTTTCACCTGTCCATCCGAACACACCGGGCGGCCCCGGCGCACCGGGGTTTGGTCGCCGCGCCCGAGGTCCGGCGGTGCGGGCCGGACGATCGGTGCCGGTCTGATCGGGGTCAGCCGGCGGCTCGTGCGGTGGCCGGTCCCGGCTCGTCAGCCGGTCGCGGCCGTCGACCCGGTCCGGCCCGTCAGCGGGTCTTGGGGAGCTCGCGCAGCTCGGTCGCCTTGAGGGTGCCCCCGTTGTTGGTCACCGTCCCCTGCACGGCGACCTTGTCGCCGACCTGCGGCTTGGGGTTCACGGCGGACACGTCGACCGGCTCGGTGAGGCCGTCGATCCTGGTCAGGGTGGCCTGGTCACCGCTGATCGCGGTGACCGTGCCGAACGCCCTCGCCGGGATCACCAGCACCCCGACGGCCTGGTGGTTCGCGTCCTCACGCACCGCCACCCGGTCGCCGGCCTTGAGGTCGGTGATCGAGGCACGCTGCGCGCCGACCACCCGCGTCTGGGGCGTGACGGTCACCGTTGCCTGGGCGCCGCCGTCCGGGGTGAGCACCAGGTTGGTGCCGTTGATGGTGACCAGCGTGCCGACCACCGCCGGCTCGGCACCCATCCGGCCACCGGGGCCGAACCCGCCGCCCGGCCCCATGCCGCCACCCGGGCCCATGCCGCCGGGGCCGAACCCGTGGCCCATGCCGCCGCGCTCACCCATCCCTTGGGGGCCGCCATCGGGACCACTGCCACCGGGACCACCGCGCCCGCCGGGGCCGTTCTCCCCGAACCCGGGCATGCCCTGCATCCGGCTGTGCCCCATCTCGTGCCCACGGTCGAACCGGCCGTGCCGCCCGCCGTGATGCGAGCCGACCAGCAGGCCGAACCCGAACACCACGAGCAGGACCAGCAGCCCGACGACCACCCCAGCGGTGATCCACGGCCAGCTGCGCCGCGGCCGGTACCACCGGCGTCCGCCGGTCGCGGCCGGCGCGGCGGTGGTCGCCGCCGGGGGCGCGGCCGGATGCTCCTCGACAGCTGGTTGACCGTGCGCGGCCGCCGGGTCGGACGCCGCCGGCTGCTCGTGGGCGGCCGGCTGCTGCACGGTGGGTTGTTCGGACGCCGGCCGGGCCGGCTCGGCGGAACCGGCCTCGGGCCGCTCCGGCTGCTCCCCGTGGGGAGGTTGTGGCGTACTCATCGCTGTCTCCTTGACGCTTCGGGGCCGAGCCTTCGACTCAGCCCCTCGCCGTCGACGGTGCCCGCGGTTCCTAAGTCCCAGCTGAGGATCGCCGATCCCTTCAGCCGATCTTCAGGTTGCTCCACTCGGCCGAACGTCACCGATCAGCACCGGGCGGCGCAGAATGGCCGGGTGGAGCAGGCACGGGTACTGGTGGTCGAGGACGCCGAGGCGATCCGGGCCGCCGTGCTGACCGGGCTGACCGACGCCGGCTTCGGGGTGGCCGGCCGCACGGACGGCGGCGATCTGGAGCGTGACCTGGCCACCTTCCGCCCCGACCTGGTCGTGCTCGACATCATGCTGCCCGGCCGGGACGGGTTCGCGCTGCTGGAGGTGGTGCGCCGGCACAGCGCCGCCGGCGTGCTGCTGCTGACCGCCAGGGACGGCATCGACGACCGGTTGCGTGGGTTGCACGGCGGCGCGGACGACTACCTGGTCAAGCCGTTCGTGCTGGCCGAGCTGGTCGCGAGGGTGACGGCCGTGCTGCGCCGGTTGGGGCGCACCCCGACGGTCGTGGAGGTCGGCGACCTGATGCTGGACAGCGCGGCCGGCACGGTCCTGCGCGGTGGCCGGCCGATCGAGCTGACCGCCACCGAGCGCCGGCTGCTGGAGCACCTCGCCGCGCACCGGGACCAGGTCCTCAGCAAGGCGCAGTTGCTCACCTCGGTGTGGGGTTACGAGGACTTCGACCCGAACCTGGTCGAGGTGCACATCTCGGCACTGCGCCGCAAGCTGGGCGAGCCCAAGCTGCTGCACACCGTGCGCGGCCTCGGCTACGTGCTGCGGGCCGAGGCGTGAGCGGCGTGCATGAGCGGCACAGCATGAGCGGCACAGCATGAGCAAGCACGGCATGAGCGGCACAGCATGAGCAGCCGCGGCACGGGCGACCGGCGGGCCGGCTCGACTGTCGGGCGGCTGCGTACGGTGTCGCTGCGCCGGCGCGTGGTGCTGTTCAGCCTGGCCGTGCTCGGGGTGGTGCTGGTGCTGGTCAGCGCGCTGGTGCTGCTGTTCACCGGCATTGAGTCGCGGTCCGACCTGGTCGTACAGCTCAACAGCCGGGCCGCGCTGGCCGACCAGTTGGCGCGGCAGCGGCTGCCGGCGGCGACCATCGTGGAGCGGGTCCGGGGGCCCGCCGTACGGGTCGAGCTGATCGGCCGCAACGGGACCAGCTACGACAGTGGCGGCTTCCGGCCGGACCCCTCCAGACCGGTCCGGGTCTACCCCGACCCGCCCGACCCCGAAGGTCCGCCGGGTCCCCCGGGCCCACTGGGGCGCCGCGGCCAGGGTGGACCGGTGCTGCACCGGACCCTGGCGGACGGCTCGCAGCTGACCCTGTACGGCGACGCCGGCGAGCTGACCGCGATCCAGCGCCGGCTGAGTCGGTTGCTGGTGGTGCTCGGGCTCGCCGGCCTCGCGGTGGCCGGGCTGGCCTTGCTGGCCACCACCCGTCTCGCACTCGGCCCGCTGGACACCATGACCGCGCTGGCCCGCTCCATCGCGGCCGGTGACCGGGGCCGCCGGCTGACCCCCACCCGCACCGATACCGAGCTGGGCCGGACCGCCGCGGCGTTCGACGCCATGCTGGACTCGCTGGAGGGCGCCGAGCGCCAGGCCAAGCAGTCCGAGGCCGTCGCGCGCAGCTCGGAGCGGAAGACCCGGCAGTTCGTCGCGGACGCCGCGCACGAGCTGCGCACCCCGATCGCCGGTGTCCGGGCCGCCGCCGAGGCCGCGCTGAGCAGCCGGGCCACCGGCGAGGAGCGCGACCGGCTGCACCTGCTGCTGCTCCGCGAGGCCGGGCGCGCCGGGCGGTTGGTCGAGGACCTGCTGGCGATGGCCCAGATCGACGCCGGGTTGCGGCTGATCCGGGACGCGGTCGAGCTGCGCGGTCTTGCTGAGGCGGAGGTGGAGCGGATCCGGCTGCTGGCGCCGACGGTCACCGTCCGGGTGGTCGGCGAGCAGCTGACCGTGCCCGGCGACGCACAGCGGCTGGCCCAGGTGCTGGCGAACCTGCTGGACAACGCGCGGCGGTACACGCCGGACGGCGGTGAGATCACCGTGACGGTCGACCACGCGCCGGCCCGTGCCGAGCAGGACGACGCCCTGCAGGCCGACGGCGAGCAGGCCGACGCCGTGCAGGCCGACGCCGAGCAAGCCGACGGCGTGCAGGTTCTCGACATACCGGTCGGCAACGAGCGGGCGGCGGACGCCGGACCGCGCGGCGGCAGGCCGGACGCCGGACCGCGCGGCGGCAGGCCGGACGCCGGGACCGGCAGCTGGTCGGGCGATCCACGAGGCGGTGGCGGGCCGGGCGACGGGGTGGCTGTCGAGAGGCGGCGGGGCGGCGAGCCGGCCGGTCGGGACCCGGGTGAGCCGCTGGCCAGGGTGCGGGTCGCGGACAGCGGGCCCGGGGTGCCGGCCGAGGACCGCGAGCGGATCTTCGACCGGCTGGTGCGGCTGGACGACGCCCGGAGCCACGACCCCGGTGAGGGCGGCCGCGGCGGTGCCGGCCTCGGGCTGGCGATCGCGCGGGGCATCGCCCGGGCCCACGGCGGCGAGCTGCGCTGCGACCGCGACTCGGTGTTCGAGCTGACCCTGCCGACCAGCGGCACGGCGGTCGGGCACACGGCGGGCGGCCACACGGCGGGCGGGCACACGGCGGGCGGGCACACGGCGGTCGGTGAGGTGCCCTCGCCCACGTCAGTTCAGCCGTCCGCCGGTTGATGACGCATCGACAGTAACGCCAGTCTTTTCTGATCAAGCTAAGTTCCGGACCGCCGTTACCTTCGACGAACGACAGCGCCGAACTTGGTCAGCTCCCGGTGAGCAACGGGTAGTTGCTCCGGTAGCCCAGCTCGACGAGCTCGCTGCGCGGTGCACGCGCCGCCAGCGCCTGGCGGATCGGGGTGATGTCGGTCGGCCGGGAGAACCCCGGCAACCAGTCGTCGTGGTGGCAGAGCACCAACCGCTCCGGCTGGTGCAGGAGTACGGCCTGCTCGGCGACGAAGTCGGCGGTGCTGCCCTGCGCCGGCTCACCGTCGCGGTGCCCCCGACCCGCGCCGGCCAGGATCGCCACCGTGGGGCTCTCCCGTTCGAACAGCGCGGTCCAGCAGCCGGCGGTGTCCTGGAACAGCACCGAGCCGTCCGGCGTCTCGATCACGTAGACCAGCGCGCCGCCGTCGCCGCGGTCGCCCTGCGCGGACTCGACGAGGTGCGCACGCACCTCGTCGCCGCTCGCCAGCAGCTGATGGCCCAGCTCGCGCAGCCGTCCCACCCGCTGCTGCCAGCTCAGGCCGAGGTCGCCGAGGCACACCTCGTCGGCCGGGGGCATCGGGTTGCTGGCCCAGGTGCACGAGTGCAGCCCGGGCAGCACCCGGACCGAGACCGTCGGGTCGAGCTGGATCCGCTCGCCGCCGGACACCGGCACGAGCTGGTCCTTGGGGACCCCGCACTCGGCCATGATCCGGATCGACTCGTACGAGCCGACCACCTTCGCCCCGGTCCGACGCGCGATCCGCTCCGCGCCGTAGAGGTGGTCGAAGTGGGAGTGCCCGACCAGGATCCAGTCCGCCCCGGTCACGTCGGCCACCCCGAACCCGCTCTGCGCGGCGGACGGGGCCCGGTCCAGGTAGGCGTCCAGCCAGACCGTCAGGCCGGCCGCGGTGCGCAGTCGGAACGTCGCGCAGCCGAACCAGTCCAGCCACGCCACCTCGTCGCCGACCTCACCCATGCACCCAGTCCACCACGGGCCCGGGCGAGCCGCGCGGCGGCCGCGCTCAGCCGGCGCGCACCACGTACGTGCTCGCGGCGATGTCACCCAGCCGCTGGTGCCGGGCAGTGGCCGACATGATCACGAGGCCGACCAGGCCGAAGAAGCTGCCGTCGACGACCAGCAACAGCCAGCGCACGGTCAGCGCGCCCAGGCTCGGTGACCCGCCCTCGGCGGTGACGATCCGCAGCTTCAGCCAGCCCATCGCCGGGGTCTGGCCACCGTGCGTGGACGGCCACCAGGCGTGCACCAGCCAACCGAGTACGGCCGGGACCAGGAAGAACAGCAGGGCCGCCGCGCCCTCCACCTGGAAGCTCCCGCCGGCTGCCACCGCCAGGCCGAACCCCAGCACCAGCAGCGGCACAATCACTGGCCGGGGTACGGCTGCTGGCCCCGGTGCGGCCCCGCTGGGGACTGCTGCGGCGACTCCTGGGGATTCGTCAGCGGCCGAGGGTCCCACCCGCGAGCCGCTCAGCACGGCGATTTCACAGAACTGCGACCTATCGGATCGGTGAGGTGGACCTACGGGTTCCAGTTGCAGCTAGCCGGTACCGCGTATACCGGTCAGCTGCAGACCAGATGGGGCGCTGCCCCCCCAGACACTGTGCGCCCCCGACATGACACTGGCGGGCGGGATAGTGGCGTCGCACCGACCGGTCCGGCTGGTAGCGGTGCGGGCGGTCGGACCGGGTGAGACACGGGAGGCAGGGATCGTGGGACGCTGGCCGTCGGGGCTGACGTCCGGATCGCTGACGGGGACCGGGCAGCAGCGCTAACAGCACCCACCTGAGGGGAGGGGCGTGGTGCATACCGTCCCCCGCGAATCCGCCGCGTCCCGACCACGGCCGTTTGCCCGGCGCACGGGGCTGTCCCGGCGGCGCCGGCTCGCCGGGGCGCTGACCGGGCTCGTCACTCTCCCTCCGCTGACCCTGTGCCTGACCCGGCTCGACGTCCTGAACCTGTCCAGCCAGACGCTCCTCTACCTGCTCGCCGTCGTGCTTGTGGCACTGGTCGGTGGGCTGCTCCCGGCGTTGGCCGCCGCGGTCGCGGCCGCGGTGCTGCTGGATCACTACTTCATCCCGCCGCTCGGCGACTTCGCCGTCGCCGACTCGCACAACGTGGTGACCCTGGTCGCGTTCGTCCTCGTCGCCGCGGCGACCAGCTCGATTGTCGGTCTCGGCGCGCGCCGCCGTGAGGCCCAGGCGATCGCGACGGCGAACGCCGAGAGCCGCGAGGAGCTCCGCGTGCTCGCCGAGGAACAGGCGGCCCTGCGCCGGGTCGCCACCCTGGTCGCCCGCGGGGTCACGGCGACCGAGGCGTTCGCGGCCGTCGCGCACGAGGTGGGCACCGTCCTCGGCGCCGATGCCACGACCATCGTCCGCCTCGATCCCGACGACGCGGTGACCGTTCTCATCCGCGTCGGCGAAAACCCCGACGCGATCCCGATGGGGAGCCGCTGGTCGCTCGAGCCGCCGTTGCCTCTGGCGGTCGCGTTGCGCACGGGCAGGCCGGCTCGCCTCGACGACTACAGCCACGCCCCCGGCGCCTACGGCGCCCGCGTCCGTGAGCTGGGGATCCGGGCGGCGGTCGCGGCGCCGATCGTGGTCGAGGGGCGGTTGTGGGGGGCGATCGCTGTCGGGAAACGGCACGGGCTTCTCGGGGCCGAGACCGAGGAGCGGATGGTCGGCTTCACCGAGCTCATCGGGACCGCCATCGCCAACGCCGAGGGCCGCGCCCA
>DASYLM010000431.1:0-2099 GCA_036009565.1 Pseudonocardia sp.
GTGGAAGATGCTGCCGGCCACGTCGGGCAGGGCGACCCAGATGTTGCGGCCGATCAGCTCTGCGGCGCGCCGCTCGAGCAGTCCGGCCCCGGCCGGGTTGACGTAGCCAATCGTCCAGTCAGCGTCGAAGAGCGCGACCCCGTCCGGCAGCGCTTCGAGGGCAGCGGCCAGCACCTCCGGCCCGAGCCGGGCTGCGGCGAACTCACTCATCACGCCTCCGTCTCATCGGTCGCCGGTCAGCATTCGACGATGTTGACCGGCAGCACGATGACCGCCAGGCCACCGAGCGAGGTCTCCTTGTAGTTGCTGTGCATGTCCCGCCCGGTCTCGCGCATCGTCTCTATGACCGTGTCCAGCGACACGCGGTGCGAGCCGTCGCCCCGCAGTGCCATCCGGGCGGCGTTGATCGCCTTGCCGGCGGAGATGGCGTTCCGCTCGATGCAGGGGATCTGGACGAGTCCGCCGACCGGGTCGCAGGTCATGCCCAGGCTGTGCTCCATCGCGATCTCGGCGGCGTTCTCGACCTGCTCGGGCGTGCCCCCCAGCACCTCGGCGAGGGCACCGGCGGCCATCGACGCGGCCGAACCGACCTCACCCTGGCAGCCGACCTCGGCTCCGGAGATCGAGGCCAGCTCCTTGTACAGGGAGCCGATCGCGCCCGCGGTGAGCAGAAACCGGACCGCGGTCGCGTCGACGTCGGCCGCGCCTGCCGGGACGTAGCGGGTGGCGTAATGGAGGACCGCGGGGATGATCCCGGCTGCCCCGTTCGTCGGTGCGGTGACGACCCGGCCGCCGGAGGCGTTCTCCTCGTTGACCGCCATGGCCACCAGGTTGACCCAGTCCTCGGCGTAGATCGGGTCGCGGTCGGGGTCGTCGGCGAGGAGGGTCCGATGCCAGTCCCGCGCCCGGCGCCGCACGTTCAGCCCACCGGGCAGTGTCCCCTCCCGGGTGAGGCTGTGCCGCACGCACTCGTCCATGACGTCGCGGATGTGCAGCAACCCCGCACGCACCTCCTCGACGCTGCGCAATCCGGACTCGTAGCTCAGCATCACCCCGCTGATCGCCTGACCGGACTCGGCGCACCGTGCCAGCAGCTCCACCGCGGTGCCGAACGGACCGCGGTCACCGCCGGCCACCGGCCGGCCGAACTCCTCGCGGGTGACGACGAAGCCGCCGCCGACGGAGAAGTAGGTCCGCTCGTGCAGCACCCCGCCCGCACGGTCGACCGCCACGACGGTCATGCCGTTGGGATGCTCGGGCAGCAGCGTCTGCGGGTGCAGCGCAATGTTGCCCTCGGCCAGCTGGATCGCCGGGCCCCCACCGAGCCGCAGCAGATCGCCGGCCCGCAGCTCGGTGAGCCGCGCGTCGATCTTCTCGGGGCTGATCCGCTCGGGCTGGTGCCCCTCCAGGCCCAGCAGGACCGCCGGCATGGTGCCGTGCCCGGCACCGGTGGCCGCCAGCGAGCCGTAGAGCTCGACCCGGACGGCAGCCGTCGACGCCAGCACCCCCCGGTCGCCCAGTTCGCCGACGAACCGGGCGGCCGCGCGCATCGGCCCGACGGTGTGCGAGCTCGACGGGCCGACGCCGATCGAGAAGAGATCGAACACACTGACCGTCACCGCGCGTCTACCTCAGCCCGGGGTACAACGGATGGGCGGCGGCGAGTGCGGTGACCCGCCCGCGCAGCGGCGCCAGGTGCGCCTCCCCGGCGTCGCCCGGGAGCAGCAGCGCCTGGGCGATCACCTCCGCCACCTCGGCGAACGCCGGCTCGCCGAAGCCGCGGGTGGCCAGGGCCGCAGTGCCGATCCGCAGGCCGGAGGTGACCATCGGCGGCCGCGGGTCGAAGGGAACGGCGTTGCGGTTGACGGTGATGTCCACTGCGGCCAGCCGGTCCTCGGCCTGCTTCCCGTCGAGGGCCGCCTCGCGCAGGTCCACCAGCGCCAGGTGGACGTCGGTGCCACCGGTGAGCACGCTGATCCCCGCCGCTGTGACGTCCGGGCGCATCAGCCGCTCGGCGAGCAACTGCGCACCACGGATGGTGCGTCGCTGCCGGTCGGCGAACTCCGGCTGCGCGGCCATCTTGAAACCGGTGGCCTTGG
>DASYLM010000432.1:0-5266 GCA_036009565.1 Pseudonocardia sp.
AGCCGGCCGCGCGCCGCCCGCCGCCGACCGCCGGCTCCCGTCGAGCCCACCACCCCGCCGGCCCCCGCCGAGCCGACCGCTGGCCGCCAGTCCCATCGAGCCGACCACCCGGGCCGCCCGCGTCGAGCCGACCATCCGTCCCCCGCCGACCCGACCACCCGCGACCACCCGCCGGCCGCTGCGCCCGGCCGGACCTGAGGCACCTCCGGGCCTGTTGCGTATCCCTACGCAGAGCAAAGGGGCCTAACGTGGACAGCCGTGACCACCGCGAACTCCGACCCCGCGACCGCGTTGCTGCACGACCCCTCGACCTACCAGGCCGGCCCGCCACTCGCCGAGCTGGCCAGGCTGCGCCGCGAGCACGGGGTCGTGTGGGTGGACGAGCCGGCGACGCCCGGTGGGCCGCCCGGGCCGGGGTACTGGCTGGTGCTGCGGCACGCCGACGTGGAGCGGGTACTGCGGGACCCGGGCACGTTCTCCTCCGCGCTCGGCGGCACCCAGATCCGTGACCCGGCGAGCACCGAGGACCTGTCCTACGTCCGCCGGATGATGTTGAACATGGATCCGCCGGAACACTCCAGGCTGCGCCGGATGATGTCGAAGTCGTTCACCCCGCGCGCGGTCGCGTTGTTGAACGACCGGATCGCCGGGCACGCGGCCGCTCTGGTGGACCGGATGCTCGGCGGCGGCGGCGACGACGGCACCGGAGTCTGCGACTTCGCCAAGGACGTCGCCGCGGACCTGCCGCTGTTCACCCTGGCCGAGGTGCTCGGGGTGCCAGCGGCGGACCGCTGGCTGTTGTTCGACTGGTCGAACCGGGTGATCGGCTGGCAGGACGAGGACTACGCGACCAGCGCGGCGTTCGACGGCAGCGGCGGCACCGAGTTGGCCCGCCAGGCGCTCGCCCTGCGCCCGAGCCCGGACGCGGACGGCCGGATGCCCGACCCGCGCGGCCGAGAGGGCATGCCGGACCTCTACGGCTACGCGCACCTACTGGCCGAGCACAAGCGCCACACCCCCGGCAACGACATCATGTCGATCATGATGAGCCAGCTGGACGGGCCGGACGGCGCGGTTTCCATCGAGGAGTTCGAGAACCTGTTCTGGCTGTTCGCGGTGGCCGGCAACGAAACGCTGCGCAACGGCATCCCGGGCGGCATGATCGCCCTGCTGACCCACCCGGAGCAGCAGCGGGCGCTGCGCGCCGAGCCGGCGCTGCTGGACCGCGCGGTCGAGGAGATGCTGCGCTGGTGGACGCCGGTGATGGTGTTCCGCCGGACGGCTACCGTGCCGGTGAGCCTGAGTGGGGTACGGATCGACGCCGGCGAGAAGGTGGTCGTCTCGTTCCTGGCCGCGAACCGGGACGAATCGGTGTTCCCCGACCCGGACGAGTTCGACGTGCGCCGGGCGCCGGGGCGGCACCTGGTGTTCGGGCACGGGCCGCACTTCTGCCTGGGCGCGGTCGCCGCGCGCACCCAGATGCGCGCGCTGTTCGGCGCGCTGCTGGCCCGCACGTCGTGGTTGGAAGCGGCCGGCGAGCCGGCGCTGCTGCGGTCGAACTTCCAGCGCGGGGTGAAACGGCTACCCCTGACCTGGCACCGCTGACCACCTCACTCCCACTGAGGCATCCGCATGCCGTGCCGAGCGCCGGGTCCGGCTGGTAGACCTCCACCCCGAGCGGGCGGCACACCTCGAGCGGATCGCGGGCGTCCGGCCCCCAGAGCGGCACCGACAGCACGGCCGCTGCGGATCGGGATGACGAATGAGTCCACGCGCTCCCGCGCACCGGCCCCGATGCGGCTGTAGAACTCCGCCGCACAGAGCGGGTGCGGGCCGCACAGACCCTGCAACCTCTGTGCGGCCTGCACCAGGTCTGTGCGACCCGAACCACGTGCCGCCGGGCCCGCGATGCTCCCGCCGGAGATCAAAATCTGGGTGTTCACGATGCTCGGACGGTAGAGCCCGCCATCACGGACGTCGTGCGATCAACCACGCTGCACGGCCTCGACCAGGGCACGGGCCGCCGGGTGCCACGGCCGGTGCAGCGGGCCGGTGAGCACCAGGGTGCGGGCCTGGCGCTGGCGCAACGGCACGAGCACGAGGCCGGCGCCCTCCATTCCGGCGGCCAGCCCGGGGATGACCGAGACGCCGACGCCGGACCGGACCATCGCGAACAGCGTGCTCAGCTGACGGACGCGGTGGGTCGGCAGGAACGGCACCCTGGCCTGGCGGTGCAGCTCCTGGATCTGCCGCTCGCAGCCGCCGGCGGACAGCAGGAAGTCATCGTCGACGACCAGATCGGCGAGGTCGACGACCGGCTCGCCGGCCAGCGGGTGGTCGCCGCGCAGCACCGCGTGGAACCGGTCCGAGCCGACCAGCGCACTGCCGGTGGGCACCGTCGGCGGATCGATCAGCACCGCGAGATCCGCCGTGCCGCCCTCCAGCCACCCGGCGACCTCGTCGTCCTCGCCCTCGAACAGCGACACCGCCACCTCGGGATATTCGGCCCGCCAGCGCAGCACCAGCTCGGGCAGCAGGCCGTGGCAGATGGTCGGCGGCGCGGCGACGGTCAGCTCGCCGCGCAGCCGGGCGTCCCGGTCGGCGGCGAGCGTGGTGATGGCGGCGACCGAAGCCAGCGCGGTGCGGGCATGATCGAGGATCTCCTCGCCGAACCGGGTCATCGCGGGCCGGCCGTGGCGGGTCAGCACCGGGCGCCCGGCCACCCGCTCCAGGGCCGCGACCGCGTGCGAGACGGCGGACTGGCTGACCCCGAGCTGCTCGGCCGCCGCGCCGAACCCACCGGAGTCGACGACCGCCACGAACGCACGGAGCTGCGGGATTCCGACTGACATGAGCATCCTTCATGACTCGTCGACTACGACTTGTTGGACTCATGTTCTCCCGGGACCGACGATCCTGTCCATGCACAGCGGAAAAGCAGGGCCGGTAGGCCGAGCGAGCTGCGACCGGGCGCGGTCAGCGACCCGTGCGCCGGTCGGTCCGACGACCGGCCCGACCACCGGCCGGACGACAGGCCCGACGACCGGCACGACGACAGGCCCGACCGCTCCACCGGTCAGCTGGTTGCCGGGGTTCGTCGCACTGTCCGCGATCTGGGGCGCCAGCTTCGCGCTGATCAAGATCGGGGTGGATGCGGGCGTGCCGCCGGTGTGGGTGGCGCTGTGGCGTTGCCTGTTCGGCGCGCTGGCCCTGTTCGGGATCTGCCTGGCGCGCCGGGTCCGGCTGCCCCGTGACCGGGTGACCTGGATGCACGCGATTGCGGTCGCCACCCTGCTCAACGCCGTTCCGTTCACCCTGATGGCCTTCGGTGAGCAGCTGGTCAGCTCGGTGCAGGCCGGTGTTTTCAACGCAACGACGCCGCTGGCCACGTTGCTGTTCGGGCTGGTCCTGCTGCCCACGGAGCGGCTGACCGAGCGGCGGCTGGTCGGGTTGGCGCTGGGTCTGCTCGGCGTGCTGTGTCTGCTCGGGGTGTGGCAGGGGCTGAGCGGCGGATCCGGCGGCGGGACGGGTGGCGGCGGGCTGTCCGGCGGGCTGGCCGGCGGGCTGGCCTGCTTGGGGGCGACGCTCTGCTACGGCGCCGGGTTCAGCTACACGCGCCGCTGGTACGCCTCCCGGGACGGCTCGGCGGCCGCACTGTCCGCGGTGCAGATCGGCTGCGCGACGGTGGAGCTGATGCTCGTCGCGCCCTTCCTCGCCGGGCCGCCGAGCTGGCCGGGGCCGGGTGCGGCGGCCGCCCTGGTCACGTTGGGCGCGGTGGGCACCGGCTGGGCGTACATCCTGAACCTGGGGGTGATCCGGGTGGCCGGCTCCTCCGTGGCGGCCATGGTCACCTACGCGACGCCGGTGTGGTCGACGGCGATCGGCGCGCTCTTGCTGGCCGAGCCGGTCGGCTGGCACACCCTGCTCGGCGCGCTGCTCGTGGTGGCCGGCATCTTCGCGGCCCGGTGAGCATGCAGACGGCCCGGTGAGCCCGCAGACGGCCCGGTGAGCCCGCAGACGGCCCGGTGAGCCCGGAGTCGGCCCGGTGAGCATGCAGACGGCCTGACTGAGCCCGGAGACGACACCGCCCCGGCACCGCGATCGAACGCGGCACCGGGGCGGTGGTCAGGACGTGCTCAGCCGACGGCGACCTCGGCCCGGTGCAACCCGGGGCCGTCGGCGGTCAGCTGGGTCTCGCCGTTGCCGGAGCGGGACAGCGCTCGCACCGTCCAGGTGCCCGGCCCGGCGAAGAACCGGAAGTCACCGGACGCCGAGGAGACGACCTCGGCGGTGAACTCGCCACCACCGTCCAGCAGCCGGACGAACGCGCCGCCCACCGGCTCGGTGCCGGCGACGACACGACCGACGAGCACGGTCTCCTTGGACAGGTCGGTACCCGGCGGCAACTGCTGCGCCTGGTCAGGCGCGCCGCACATCAGGCACCGGTCCCGAGCTCGATCGGCACGCCGACCAGCGAGCCGTACTCGGTCCACGAACCGTCGTAGTTCTTCACGTCGGTGTGGCCGAGCAGCTCGTGCAGGGCGAACCAGCTGTGGCTGGAGCGCTCCCCGATCCGGCAGTACGCGATGGTCGGCTTGGACTCGTCCAGGCCGGCCTCCTTGTAGATCGCGGCGATCTCGGCGTCGGAGCGGAAGGTGCCGTCCTCGTTGGCCGTCTTGCTCCACGGCACGTTGAGCGCGGTCGGGATGTGCCCGGGCCGCTGCGACTGCTCCTGCGGCAGGTGCGCCGGCGCGAGGATCTTGCCGGAGAACTCGTCGGGCGAGCGCACGTCGATCAGGTTCTTGGTACCGATCGCGTCGATGGCCTCCTGACGGAAGGCGCGGATCGAGAGGTCCGGCTCCTGCGCGGTGTAGCTGGTCTGCTTGCGGTCGGCCACGTCCTTGGTCAGGGTGCGGCCGTCCAGCTCCCACTTCTTGCGCCCGCCGTCGAGCAGCTGCACCTTGTCGTGCCCGTACAGCTTGAAGTACCAGTACGCGTAGGCGGCGAACCAGTTGTTGTTGCCGCCGTAGAGGACCACGGTGTCGTCGTTGCCGATGCCCTTCTCGGACAGCAGCTTCTCGAAACCGGCCTTGTCGATGAAGTCGCGGACCACCTGGTCCTGCAGCTCGGTCTTCCAGTCGATGCGGACCGCGCCCGGGATGTGGCCACCTTCGTATGCGGAGGTGTCCTCGTCGACCTCGACGAACACCACCCCGTCGGTGTCTAGATTTTCCTCGGCCCAGTCGGCGTTGACCAGGACATCCTG
>DASYLM010000433.1:0-1924 GCA_036009565.1 Pseudonocardia sp.
GTCCGGTGACGAAGGCGCTGGCCCGCAGCGCGCTGGTGCGCTCGGCCGCGACCCTGGCCGGGACGCTGCTGGCGTGGTGGCCGGAGTTGGCCCGGTCGAGGCCGCGGTCCTGGAGCGAGCCCATCCCGGTGCGGCCGTGACCGCGGGCCTGGTCGATTACGGCCTGGTGCGCCGCCTGCAGGAGCAGGTCGCGGATCGGATCACCGGGGAGCGGCAGCGCCGGGACCGGGCGGGGGAGCGGGAGCTGTCCGGCGCGGACGAGCAGCAGCTGGCCCGCAGCCAGATCCTGGCGGTGGTGCGGCGGCACATGCAGGAGCAGCTCGGGTCGGGGTACGAGGTGCCGACCGACGCCGCGTACGACCAGCGGCTGGCGGAGGCGGTGTTCGCCGCCATGTACGGGGCGGGGGAGCTGCAGGAGCTCCTGGACGACCCGGACGTGGAGAACGTCGACATCAACGGCTGCGACGAGGTGTGGATCACCTACGCGGCGCCGCGCGGGAAGGTCCGGGGCCGGCCGGTCGCGGCGACCGACGACGACCTGATCGCGATCGTGCAGAACCTCGGGGCCCACGCCGGGCTGAACGCCCGGCCGTTCACCCCGGCCAGCCCGGAGCTGGACCTGCGGCTGCACGACGGGTCCCGGCTGTCGGCGGTGATGCGCGCGAGTGAACGTCCGGTGGTGAGCATCCGCCGCAACCGGTACCCGCAGATGTTCGTGCCGACGCTGGTGGCGCTCGGCACGATCGACGAGCAGCTGGCCGCGTTCCTGCAGGCCGCGGTGCTGGCCCGGTGCAACATCATGGTCGCCGGCGCCACCGATGCGGGGAAGACGACGCTGCTGCGGGCGCTGATCAACTGCATCCCGCCGGTGGAGCGGCTGGTGACGGTGGAGCGCGCCCTGGAGCTGGGCCTGCGGCGGCACCCGGAGCTGCACCACGACGTGGTGGAGCTCGAGGAGGTCCTGCCGGACGCCGAGGGCCGGGGCGGGATCCCGATCGACGCGCTGGTCCGCCGGACCCGGCGGCACAACCCGTCCCGGGTGATCGTCGGTGAGGTCCTGGGCCCGGAGGTGGTGGAGATGCTGTCGGCGATGTCGCAGGGCAACGACGGGTCGCTGTCGACGATCCACGCCCGCAACGCCGAGGAGGTGTTCGCCCGGATCGCGACCTACGCGGCCCAGCACGAGAACCTGGACTTCGCGGTGAGCCATTCGCTGATCGCCGGCGCGATCGACTTCGTGGTGTTCCTGCGCAAGAACGAGCTGTTGGGCGAGCGGCGCACGGTCACCGAGGTGGTCGAGGTGACGGACTTCGCCGACGGCCGGGTGAGCCGGTCCCGGATCTTCACCCCGTCGCCGGTGACCGGCCGCGCGGAGCGCCGCGATGACGTGGCGATCATGCGCGGGAAGCGGCTGGCCGAGCACGGCTACGACGACACCGTCGGCGCCTGGCCGGCGCCGACCTGGTGAACCGGAGGGGTCATGGTGCTGCCGAGTGTGGACGTGCTGCTGGTGGCGCTGCTGGGTGGCGGTTTGGGCGGCGCGGTGCTGCTGCTGGTGGCCGGTGTCCGCGGCACGGTCCGCGACCCGGGCAGGCCGGCGGGAACCGCGGCGCGGCTGGCCGCCCGGCTGCGGGCGGGCGCTCCGGCCGGCCGGATGGTGGGCGCCGCCGGTGCGGCGGCGATGGTGCTGGTGTTGACCCGCTGGCCGGTGGCCGCGCTGGGTGTCGGCGCGCTGGTGGTGGCCTGGCCGCGGTTGTTCGGGGGGATCCGGGCGGAGCGGGAGCAGATCGTCCGGCTGGAGGCGCTGGTGATCTGGACCGAGGCGCTGCGGGACACCATGACCGGACACGCCAGCCTGGAGCAGGCCATCCCGGCGGCCGCCCAGAACGCGCCGCCGGTGATCCGCCCGGCGCTGGCCCGCCTG
>DASYLM010000434.1:0-18208 GCA_036009565.1 Pseudonocardia sp.
CCAGCCGTGGCGCCGACCCGCCGGCCGGCTGTTGCCCAGCCCAGGCGGCCCGACGTGGTGCCGGCGACGAACGGCGAGGTCCCGCACGGGCTGCGCGCCACCCTGGCGGACGCCGCCAACGGACTGCTGGCCGGGGTGTCGCCGACGGCGGCGGTCCAGGCGCTGCCGGACATGGCCAAGATCGCCGGCTCGGTCCTGTGGCGGACCAACCGATGGACCCTCAACGCGTCACTGCACATCGGCAACATCGTGGTCCGAGGGGCGGTCTCCGGGCAGTCCGCGCAGAGCCTGATCGAGGAGATCAGCACCGAGGCCAAGCACTCGCTGCGGGAGATCCTGGGCGTCTCCGACCCGGACCCCATGCCGAAGGCGCTGCGCGCGCGGATCATCCCGAACGGTTCGTCCACGGCCAACCCGGAGATCACCCTGCCGGACCGGATGGCCGCGCTGCTGGATGCCTCGGCCGACCTCGACTACTCCGACGCCGGGCACCCGGCGTACGTGCGGCTGCTGTCCGAGCTCGCCCCCGACGAGGCCCGCATCCTGCGGCTGTTCGCACAGCGTGGCGCCCAGGCGGCGGTGGACGTGCGCACCCGGCGGCCGTTCGGGGTGGGCAGCGAGCTGATCGCCCCGGGCATCACCATGATCGGGCGGTACGCCGGCTGCCGGCACGTGGACCGGGTGCCCGCGTACCTCAACAACCTGTTCCGGCTCGGGCTGGTCTGGTTCTCCCGGGAGGCGATCCCGGAGCAGAGCGTCTACGACGTGCTCGAGGCGCAGGACGAGGTGGCCGAGGCGATGGCGCGCGCCGGCCGGGGCGTCACCGTGCGCCGCAGCATCGAGCTGACCGCGTTCGGCCGGAACCTGTGCGCGCGGACCGGTCTGCTGCCTCCCGCCGACGAGGTCGCCACCGCGAGCAACAACGAGTCGACCAGGCAGCTGCCGCCGCCGGACGCCCGCTGAGCCCGGACCTCGCCCCGGCGGCCCGGCTCAGCGCGGCGCCATCCGGATCGAGCCGTCCAGCCGAATTGTCTGCCCGTTGAGGTAGGAGTTCTCCAGCATGTCCGCCGCGAGCTTGCCGAAGTCGGCCGGATCACCGAGCCGCTTGGGGTGTGGCACCGAGGCGGCCAGCCCGTCCCGGATGTCTTCGCGCAGCCGGCCCAGCATCGGGGTCTCGAAAACGCCGGGCGCGATGGTGTTGACCCGGATCTGCCAGCTGGCCAGGTCGCGCGCCGCCACCAACGTGATGCCGTGCACGCCCG
The DNA here is from genome assembly GCA_036009565.1 of Pseudonocardia sp. Classification (GTDB taxonomy): domain Bacteria; phylum Actinomycetota; class Actinomycetes; order Mycobacteriales; family Pseudonocardiaceae; genus Pseudonocardia. The sequence continues at coordinate 1,263 of DASYLM010000434.1, forward strand.
CCTTGGACGCGGTGTAGCTGGTCTGCCCGATCTGGCCGTCGAAGGCGGCGACGGAGGCGGTGAGCACGCAGGCGCCGCGGTCACCGTCCAGCGGCTCGTTGCCGGACATCCGGGCGGCGGTCAGCCGCAGCACGTTGTAGGTGCCGATCAGGTTGATCCGCAGCACCTCGGCGAAGGAGTCCAGGTCGCCGGGGGTGCGGTCGCGGTTGATGATCCGCAGCCGGTCGCCGCCCCGGCCGGCACAGTGCACCAGCGCCCGCAGCGGGCCGCGTTGCTCGGCGGCGTCCAGTGCCTCGTTGAACGCCTCCGGGTCGGTGACGTCGGCCGGCACGAACCACGCCGCCCCGTCTCGAATCTGGCCGAGCTCCTTGGCTGCCTCGGCCCCCGGCGAGGTGGGCAGGTCGGCCAGCACGACCGTCGCGCCGCGGGCCACCAACTGCCGCGCCGAGGCCAGCCCGAGCCCGGAGGCCCCGCCGGTGACCAACGCCGAAATGCCCTCGATCCGCACCCCTGTCCCCTTTCCTACAGTCCCAGCGACTTGCTGATGATGGACTTCATGACCTCACTGGTGCCGCCGTAGATCCGGGTCACCCTGGCGTCGGCGTAGAGCCGCGCGATCGGGTACTCCAGGATGTAGCCGTAACCGCCGAACAACTGCAGGCAGCGGTCCACGGCCCGGCCCTGCAGCTCGGTGCAGAACAACTTCACCTTCGCCGCGTCCACGCCCGTCAGCTCGCCGACCAGGTGCTCGGCCAGCGCCCGGTCCAGCATGGCCTGACCGGCCTCCACGTCGGTGGCCACCGCCGCCAGCTCGAACTTGGTGTTCTGGAACTGGCTGACCGGTTTGCCGAACACGTGCCGTTCCTTGACGTAGGCCACCGTCGTGTCCAGCGCCGCGCGGGCCGCCGCCAGCGCACCGACCGCGATGGTCAGCCGCTCCTGCGGCAGGTTGTGCCCGAGGTAGCTGAACCCCTTGCCCTCCTCCCCGAGCCGGTTCGCCTTCGGCACCCGGACGTCGGTGAAGGACAGCTCGACGGTGTCCTGCACCTTGAGCCCGATCTTCGCCAGGTTGCGGCCCTTCTCGAAGCCGGGCATACCGTCCTCGACGACGAGCAGGCTGAGCCCGTTGCGCCGGTTGGACTCGTCGCGCGAGGTGCGGGCGACCACCACGATCAGCTCGGCCTGCGCACCGCCGGTGATGAAGGTCTTGGCACCGTTGAGGATGTAGTGGTCACCGTCCTCGACCGCGGTGGTGCTCATTCCGGCGAGGTCGGAACCCGTACCCGGCTCGGTCATCGCGATCGAGGTGATCAGGTCGCCGGAGGCGAGGCCGGGGAACCACCGGTCCCGCTGCTCCGCCCCGGCGTACTCCAGGAAGTAGGGCAGCACCACGTCCAGGTGCACCCGCAGCGAGCCGAGGGACACCAGCGCACGGGCGGCTTCCTCGTTCAGGATCGCGTTGTAGGTGAAGTCGACCTGGCCACCGCCGCCGTACTCCTCCGGCACCGCCATCCCGAGTACGCCGAGCTTGCCGAGATCACGGAAGAACTGCCGGGGCACGATGCCGGCGGCCAGCCAGTCGTCGAACGCCGGCACCACCTCGCGGGCCAGGTAGTCCCGGATCATCCGGCGGAAGTCCTCGTGTTCGGCGGTGAATCCAGTGCGCCGCATCCGCCATCTCCTCGTGCCGCCGTAGTTGGGTCGCCGCCGTTGGGGCCCAGCCATACCATCAGTTGAATTCAAATCTGTAAACCGGACCGGCCCAGACGCGACCCAGCTCAGGCCTGACCCCGCGCCCCGCCGCGCCCAGTCTGCGGCCGGCCACTCCGCCGCCGAGATCGACACCACGGTCGCGATCAGTCGACAAAAACAGCCCTCCGGTCGATCTCGACGCCGCCATACCGGTGCGGTGGCCGGCGCGGCCACTCAGTTCGGCATCCCGTGGCACAGCCAGGGCTCGATCTCCCCGTCCCGGCAGCGCTCCTCGAACGGCGACCGGGTGCGGTGCGTGCTGCTCGGGCGGGGCCGGCGCGGGGTGGTCGAGGTCGGCGGGGCCGGCGCGGGGGCACGGGTGGCCCGGGTCGGCGCCGGGGTCGGCCGTACCGACTCGGTCGGCACCGGAGGAACCGACGCCGGTGGCGCGGCGCCAGCCGACCCTTCCGCCGTGGGGCCCGCAGTGGGGCCCGCCGTGGGTTGCACCGTCTGGCCGAACGAGGGAGCCACCGAATCCCCGGGGGTCGACGCGACCGGGGCCGGCTGGTCCGACAACACGGTGGTGTCCCCGACCAGCACGATCAGGTCGGCGAGCACCACGATCGAGACAATGGCCGCCAGGCCCAGGCGCGCTGTCGGGTACTTACCGAGAAACCGGTCGACGGCGGTGTCCATGCCTGAATTGTGCTGATCTCGGCGCTCTTCGATGCATCACTATCGGGTGGCATTGGCGTATTGCCGTATTGCGCGGCCATTTCCGCGCATTAGGCAATGTGAGTGTGTGCCAGGACACAGACGGGCCCGGAATCCTCGGAAAAATGCAAAAAGAGCGGACGCCGGGCCGTGGCCCGGCGCCCGCTCCTCAGCGGCGCGACTCCCGAGGGAGTCAGTTCATGTCAGTCGTTGCTGTTGCTCTGGCCGCACTTGCCGTCGTGGCTGTCGCTGGAGTGCTGACCGAAGGACAGGATGCCCAGCGCGCCCGAGAGGATGGAGTTGTTGCACGCCTGCACCGGTACCTGGACGCCGACGTCCTGCAGGTTCACCAGCCCACTCTGCAGGTGGGTGCTGCGACCACCGTCGTAGTCGCTGTCGTCGTCGTGACCCCGGCCGTGACCGCCGTGGTCGCCGTCGTTGTCATCGTTGTTATCGCCGTCGTGGTCGCCCCCGTCGTGGCCCTTGTGACTGTGGTGGCCATGACCCCCATCACCGCTGTAGTCACCGGCGAAAGCAAGTGGGCTGACCGCCAGCAGGCCAGCGGCGCTCACTGCGAGGACGATTGCAGCCTTCTTAAACACGGGATATCTCCTTGATCAGGTCGCGGAGGGGGAGCCTCCGCTGCGGGGATGTCGGAGTTCTGGGGGGAGCCCACCGACTCGGCAAAAGCTAGCGGAGATCGCGACATACGCAAACTCGATACCCACAGATAAGGGTAGCGCGGTGATCTTGGGGAACGTTGTACGTACATTCCAGTGAATTACTGACGGTGCGTACGTGCGCTGTACGCCCCACACCAACGGGTGACTCGGAGGTTACGCGTATCTTCCGGTGATTTTTTTGACTGCGCCGAACGGACGAGCGGTCTCAAGCGGCATCTTGAGCCGTTCGCCGCGAGATCATGACCGTTCGCCGCGGCGTTCGCTAACGATCACTCGAATCGCCGTTCACGGCCGACCAGAGGCCCGAAACGACGGTCGCAACCCGCCCGTCCGGGCGCACCAACTCGCTCCGCACGGTCCGGAAGGTCCGGCCGCGCCGGACGTACTCGGTACGGCAGCGCAGCTCACTGTCATCCGCCGGGACCGGCAGCAGGTACTGCGCCTGGAGGCTGAGCGGCGTCATCGACTCACCGGCCGCCGTGTCGGCGTGCACGAACCGCTGCTGTGCCAGGTGTCCGATGGTCAGCAGCGCGCCGCCATGGACGTCCTGGCGCGGGTTCGCCAACTCGGCGGCGGCCGGCAGGGCCCAGTGCGCCGGATCGTCCCCGGCCGGCGCCAGAGCGCGGAGCAGCACGTCCGGTCTGCCCACCTCGTCGGCCGGGCAGCCGAGCTCGGCGCCGGCGGTCGCCGCGGCCGGGCCGGGGGCCGACGGCCGGGCGGTGTGCCGCCGCGACAGCAGGTAGTGGCCGACGGCGCGGACCAGCACCCGGCCGGTGTCGTCGCTCACCGAGATGGACAGGTGGCCGGCGCCACCCGCCTCGTGCTGCAGTGCGCCCTCACCGATCAGCCAGCTGGCCCCGTCGGCCGGCGCCGCCACGTGGTCCAGCCGCAGTTCGATGGTCGGGCCGCCGACCCCGGTCCCCTGGCACGCGGAGAGCGCGAGGCCGCCGGCGGTGTCCGCAAGCACGTTGAGGGCCAGTACCAGCCCGGGGGAGCTCGAGCCCTCGCTCGCCGGGCTGTCGGGCGGGATCGGGATCCGGAGCCTGGAGCCCTCCGGCGACAGCGCGGTCACCCGCATGCCGAGGCGCCCCTCCACCGGGCCGGAGAGCAACCAGCCGGTCTCCTGCCATGCGGCGGTCCGCACCGTCGTCCCGGTCTCGAGCCCGCTGGCCATGCAACCCTCACTCCCTCGATCGCTACCCCGCCAGCTTGCTTGATCAACCGGCTGGCCCGTGCACACCGGGGTCAATCTCACATCGATCTGCCCAGCTCAGCGTTACCGGCAACCGCGCTGACACGGCGCTGACACCGCGCTGACACGGCGCTGACCAGGCAAATCAGCGATCACGCTGCCTCGGATGCGGTCCGCCGGGGCGGCGTTGTCCCGGGTTTCTCTACCCTGACGGTGTGCTGTTACTGCATCAGGCCCGCGCCGTCCGCTCGCTGACCGCCTCCGTGCTGCGTGCCACGGTGGTCGGTGCGACCACCGCGGGGATGGGTCTGCTGGCCCGTGCGGCGTGGGGGATCCCGACTGCCCTCGGTGCCTCGCGGGCCGAGATCGCCGAGGTGGCCGGTGACTCCCCCCGGTTCGCCGCCGGCACGTTCCACAACACCCAGCCGGGCGGGCTGCTGCGTCCCGTCAACCCGGCGGCGCTGATCGTGGCGATGCTCAGTCGCGGCCAGAGCGGGGCGCCGACCGGGCCGGTCCCGCTGGCCGTGCCCCGCTTCCCCACGGTCGCCGACCAGCTCGCGGTCACCTGGTACGGGCACTCCAGCGCGCTGATCGAGATCGACGGGCGCCGGGTACTGGTGGACCCGGTGTGGAGTGACCGGGCGTCCCCGTCGCCGCTGATCGGTCCGAAGCGGATGCACGCGGTCCCGACCGGCCTCGACGCGCTGCCCGAGGTCGACGCGGTGCTGATCTCGCACGACCACTACGACCACCTCGACCTGCCGACGGTCCGCGAGCTGGTCCGGCGCGGGTCGGCGCCGTTCGTGGTGCCGCTCGGGGTTGGCGCGCACCTGCGTTCCTGGGGGGTGCCCGCCGAGCGGGTGGTGGAGCTGGACTGGGGCGGCCAGGCAAGAGTCCGCGAGCTCACCCTGACCTGCACGGAGGCCCAGCACTTCTCGGGCCGTACGCTGGCCCGCAACACCACGCTGTGGTCCTCGTGGGTGATCGCGGGGCCGCAGCACGGGGTGTTCTTCGGCGGCGATACCGGCTACACGCCCAGCTTCGCCGAGATCGGCGCCAGGTTCGGCCCGTTCAATCTCACCCTGCTGCCCATCGGTGCCTACAACGAGCAGTGGCCGGACATGCACATGAACCCGGAGGAAGCGGTCCGGGCGCACGGCGACCTGGGCGGCGGCCTCCTGGTGCCGGTGCACTGGGCGACCTTCAACCTGGCGTTCCACGAGTGGTCGGAGCCGGTGCGGCGGCTGCTGGCCGAGGCGAAGCGCGCGGACGCCCGGGTCGCGGTGCCGATGCCCGGCGAGCGGTTCATCGTGAACACGCCGCCGGAGAACGACTGGTGGAGCGCGATCTCCTAGCCGGCCTGTGAGTGGTATTGGTCGCCTGGGCGACCAATACCACTCACAGGCTTTGGTAGTGGTCGGTGTAGCGCTGGCGGACGACGTTCTTCTGCACCTTGCCGGTCGAGGTGCGGGGCAGCTCGTCGGCGACGATCACCGACTTCGGCACCTTGTAGCCGTCCAGCCGCTGCTTGACCGCGTCGATCACCGTGGCCGGGTCGACCGTGCGGCCCGGCTTGGCGAGCACCACCGCGGTGATCGCCTCACTCCACCGGGGATGCGGCAACCCCACCACGACGACCTCGGCGATCCCGTCGTCGGCGGCGAACACCGCCAGCTCCACCTCGATCGACGCCACGTTCTCGCCGCCGGTCTTGATCACGTCCTTGAACCGGTCGGCGAACCAGAGCACACCGTCGTCGTCGAACCGGCCCACGTCGCCGGAGTGGAACCAGCCGTGCGCGAACGCCTCGCCGGTGGCCTCGGGGTTGCGCAGGTAGCCGGTCATCGTGGACGGGCCTCGGTAGACGATCTCGCCCTGCTCACCGCGCGGCAGCAGCTCGCCGCCGGGGCCCATGATGCCGACCTGCACGTTCGTCACCGGCGTGCCCACCGCGCCCAGGTGCGAGAGCTGGTGCTCGGGGCGGAACAGCGTGGTCACCGGGCTCATCTCGGTCTGCCCGAAGAGCAGCGCGAAGTCGCAACCGAAGGAGCCCAGGCACTGTCGGATCAGCGCCTCGGGCATCGCGGCCATCGCGTAGGTGCACCGGCGCAGGCTGGACAGCTCGCGGCCGGCGAACGACGGGTGGTCCAGCATTGCCCGGTACATCATCGGCAGCCCGAAGACCTGGGTGATCCGCTCGCGCTCGATGGTGTCCAGCAGCACCGCCGGGTCGAAGCCGCGCAGCACGTGGATGCTCGCCCCGACGAGCACCGCCGGCGTGCAGAACGCGTTGAGCTGGGCGGTGTGGAACATCGGCATCATCGCCGCGAACCGGTCCGCCCGGCTCCAGCCACACTCCAGCGCGGAGGACATCGACTCCAGGTAGATGGCGAGCTGGCCGGCCACCACGCCCTTGGGGAACGAGGTGGTGCCGCTGGTGTAGAGGTAGCTGAGTGCGTCGCGGTCCTCGACGTAGTGCGCCGGCTCGGCCGCGTCGCCGTGCTCGACAAGCTCCTCGAAGCTGCTCCAGCGCCGGTCGGCCGGTTCCCTCGACACCGTGGCAGCCGCGCCCAGGGTGCCCGGGGTGACCACGATGTCGGCCACCTCCGCCACCTTCGCGATCGCCTCGGCCATGGTCCCGACCAGCTGGGACTCGACCGCGATCCCGCGCGAGCGGGAGTGCTCGAGCACGTAGGCCACCTCGTCCGGGCGCCAGCCGAGGTTGATCGGGACGCAGACCACACCGAGCTTGGCCGCCGCGAAGTAGAGGGCCAGGAACTCCGCGCTGTTGCCGGAGGCGATGGCCAGCGCGTCCCCGCGCCGGTAACCCAGGCCGGCCAGCCCGCCGGTGACCCGGTTGACCAGCGCGTTGAACTCGGCATACGTCCATCGCCGCTCGCCGTCCACGACGGCGGTCCGAGTCGGGTAGGCGGCCGCGGAGCGGGCCAGCGAGTCGCCCACGTTGACCCGCTGGATGAGGTTCTCCGCCAGGGAGCCGTCCTGGTCAGCGGCCATGCCGACCTCCTCCTCTAGTGACTGGCAATTCACTACCCGAAAGCTAGCGCAGCCCACCCGGCGCGGAAAGGGCACTCAGGACCGGATCAGAACCATCAGAGACTTCTCCGCTCCCTCACAGCATTGCCACAGGTTGCCGGCCGACAGTGGAACTCATGAGCGACACACCGGCAGGGACTCCAGCTCCGGCCGGCCCGACAGGCCCCGGTCCCCTACCGGGTGCGCTCGACGGCCGCGCCGAACGACCGGACCGCACCCCTGAGACCAACCAGCAGCAGAGCACCCCCGCGCAGCCGGGCCCCGCGCGGCACGCGGACCAGCACGGCGTCGCGTCGAACGGCTGGGCCCCCTCCTACGGCCAGCCCTACGCCGGGCAGAACGGCACCCTGACGTACCCGGTCCAGAACGGCACCACGGCGCACGGCGCCACGGCCCAGAACGGCACCACGGGCGGCACCACCACGGATAACGGCGCCGAGCGGAGCCCGTACGCCCCCATCCCGCACCAGGCCGGCCCGTACGGCGTCGGCCCGTACCCCACACCCGGCCACGGCCAGCAACCCGGCCAGCCGCCCGCCGGGCAGGTACCTCCGCCCGCTGTCCCCCCGACCGCGGCGCCGCCGAGCGAACCGGCACCCAAGCCGAAGCGCGGCCGCCGGGTGGCGAGCATGGTCGCGGTGGCGGTGCTCGCCGCGGCGGTCGGCGGCGGGGTCGGCGGCCTCGTCGGTCACCAGACCTCGACCGTCGGCGTCAGCTCGCTCGGCACCCTCAACCAGCCGGTTCCGGCCGGCAGCGACCTGCCGGCCAGCCCCGTCACCCAGGTCGCCCAGAAGGTGCTCCCGAGCGTGGTGCAGCTGGAGGGCAACTCCGGTGAGGGGTCCGGGGTGGTCCTGTCCGCCGACGGGCTGATCCTGACCAACGCGCACGTGCTCGCCGCCGCCCAGGGCGGACAGCTCACCGCGACGTTCCAGAACGGCACCAGTGCTCCGGTGCAGGAGGTGGGCCAGGACACCCAGGCCGACATCGCGGTGGTCCGTGCCCAGGGAGTTTCCGGGCTGACCCCCATCCAGCTCGGCAATTCCGACACCTTGCAGGTCGGGCAGCCCGTCGTGGCCATCGGCACCCCGCTCGGCCTGGCCGGCACGGTGACCACCGGCATCGTCAGCGCGCTGAACCGGCCGGTGGAGACCCAGGGTGAGCCCAGCCCGAGCCAGCAGCAGGGCCAGGGCGGGCTCGGTGGCCTCAGTGGACTGGGCGGTCTGGGCGGTCTGGGCGGCGGTCTGAGCGCCCCGCAGCAGCAGGCGCCGACCTCGGTCCTGGACGCGATCCAGACCGACGCCGCGATCAACCCGGGCAACTCGGGTGGTCCGCTGGTGGACATGCAGGGTCGGATCGTCGGACTCAACTCCGCGATCGCCTCGCTCGGCGCCAGCCGGGGTGGGCAGAGCGGCTCGATCGGACTCGGCTTCTCCATCCCGATCAACCAGGCCAAGCGGATCGCCGACGAGCTGATCGCCACCGGGCACGCCACCCAGGCACAACTCGGTGTCTCGGTGCGCGACTCGCAGCCGAACGGCGCCCAGGTGGTCAGCGTGGCGCCCGGCTCGGCGGCAGCGACGGCGGGGTTGCAGGCCGGTGACGTGGTCACCAAGGTCGGCAGCCGCCTGGTCGAGAACTCCGACGGGTTGGTCGCCGCGATCAACTCGGCCGACCCGGGCAGCAAGGTGACCCTCACCGTCACCAGCGGCGCCGGCGCGCCGCACACGGTGCCGGTCACCCTGGGCAGCGTGCCCGCAAGCTAACGGACTATCTCCTGGCCAGACCCGGTGGGGAGCCCGGGTTCGGCAGCCGGGGTGGGAACCACGAGCCGTGGTCCCCACCCCGGTTTTTTCTTACCGGTCGATTTTTTTGCCCGTAAGGTCGAGGCATGGGCATGAAGGTTCGGATCGGAATTGGCCCCATCCCCATCGACGGTCCGGAGGCTGATGTCGGCCCCGGGCTCGCGGAGCTCGTCGACGAGTTGGAGGCGCACCGGGTCGACTCGGTGTGGCTGTCCGACCTGGTCTCCTCCCGGCACAGCGTCGACCCCATGATCGGGCTGGCCTACGCGGCCGGCCGGACCGAGCGGCTCAAGCTGGGCACCGGCGTGCTGGTGCTGCCCGGGCGCAACCCCGCCCTGGTCGCCGCCGAGCTGGCCGGGCTGGCCGCGGTGGCGCCGGGCCGGGTACTGCCGGCGTTCGGGGTGCGCCCCGCGCTGGAGGCCGACCGCACCATGTTCCCGGTGCCCGACGGCCGGCGTGCCGAGGTGTTCGAGGAGGCGCTGGCGGTGGTGCGGGCACTGCTCACCGACCCGGTGGTCACCCACCACGGCGAGTTCTTCCAGCTCGACGAGGCTTCGGTGGGCCCGCTGCCCGCCAAGCCGCTGGACCTGTGGCTGGGCGGCCGGCTGCCGGTCGGGATGAGCCGGATCGGGCGGCTCGGGGACGGCTGGTTGGCCAGCTTCGTCACCCCGGACGAGGCGTTGCGGTGCCGGGCCCAGATCGAACAGGCGGCCACGGACGCCGGCCGGGAGATCGAGCAGGACCACTACGGCACGAACCTGCTGGTCGTTCCGGACGATCAGCTCGAGACCGCGGCACTGGACACCGCGCTGGTCCGGGCCAGGGCACGGCGCAAGGATCTGGACCCGGAGCGGCTGGTCTGCCGGGGTTGGGCCGCCGCCCGCGACGAGCTGCGCCGGTTCGTGGACGCCGGGCTGACCAAGTTCGTGGTCCGCCCGGCCACCGCCGTGGCCTCCCGCCGCACCTTCCTCGACCAGTTCACCGCGGAGCTGATCCCCCTCCAGACCTGACTCGGCGCGAACCCGCCGCGCCCGCTCCGCCGCCGGCCACTCCGCCGCCGAGATCGACAACACGGTCGCGATCAGTCGACGAAAACAGCCCTCCGGTCGATCTCGACGCCGCCATACCGGTGCGGTGCGCGCAGCGCGAGGAGCCGGGACAGGAGAACGAGGGTCTGCAGGAGGCCTTCGCCGACGTCGTACCTGGTCAGCCGCACGGTCTCCCAACCCTGGCCGGCGAGGTCCGCGTCCCGGCGGCGGTCGCGTTCCGCGCGGTAGCTGTCGAAGTGCACGGCGCCGTCGTACTCGATGGCCAGCCGGGCGTCCGGGTACGCCAGATCCACCCGCGCCAGCGGGAACCCGAACTCGTCGACGACCTCGTGCTGCACCGAGGGCCTCGGGAATCCGGCGCGGACCAGCGCCAGCCGCAGCCTCGTCTCCGGTGGTGACTCGGCCCTCGGGTCGGCGAGCCGAACGATCTCGTCCAGCCGCCGGCAGCCGCGGGCCCCCGGTTCCTGGACGCGGCGCCCGAGCAGCTCCGACGGCGTAAAGCCGCCGTGGCGGGCCAGTGAGTCGACCGCGACCACGGCCTCGACCGGCCGCAGCCGCCGGGCCAGGTCCCATGCGGTACGGACCGCGGTCGTCACCCGGCAGCCACCCACCGTGATGACGTCGTCCTCGACGACCGGACCGCGCTGCACCCTGAGCCCGGGGCGGGCCCGCAGGTCACCGGTGACCAGCACGTCCGCCGGAGCACCGAGAGGCGCGCAGTCGGCCCCGAGCAGTACGGCGGCCGAGTACCCGGCCAGCACGCCACCCCGCTCAGCCACCAGCAGATATGCCGCACGCGAGCGCGTGGCGAGGTCGTCCGGGGCGGCGGCCGGGAGATACACGTCGGGGAACACCCGCCGATAACGCGGACCGCGCAGCCGAGCCCTGGTGAGCACGCCCCGGGCGAGGGCCTCGGTTCCTCGGAACGGCGTCGCGGACACATCGCCCAGCGTGACCTATCCCGTGCCCTGCCCGAGGCCGTTTCGCCGAGATCGACACCACGGTCGCGATCAGCCGACGCAGACAGCCCTCCGGTCGATCTCGACGCCGCGGGTGCGCTCGGCCGTGCGAGACCTGGCGGTCAGACCGCCTCGGTGAGCGGGAGGCGGACCTGGAACCTGGTGTTGCCGGGTTCGGACTCGACGGTCAGGTCGCCGTGGTGCCGAGTCACCACCACCCGCCAGCTCACGTCCAGCCCGAGCCCGGTGCCCTCGCCGACGCCCTTGGTGGTGAAGAACGGCTCGAACACCCGTTTGCGGATCTCCGGCGGGATGCCCGGGCCGGTGTCGCCGATCTCCACCAGCAGCCAGTCCGTGTCCCGCGCGGTGCGCACGGTCAAGGTGCCGGCGCCGTCCATGGCCTGGAGGGCGTTGTCGATCACGTTCGTCCAGACCTGGTTCAGCTCCGCCGGGTAGGCCGGGATCTTGGGCAGCGACTTGTCGAACTCCTTGACCACGGACACGCCGCTCTTGGTCAGCTTGCCGCTGAACATCACCAGGGTCGCCTTCAGGCCCTCGTGTATGTCGATCATCTGGTAGGGCGCGCGGTCCATCTGGGAGTACTGCTTGGCCGCACCCACCAGCGCGGTGATCCGCGATGTCGAGTCGGTGATCTCGCGCAGCAGGCTCTCGGTCTCCACCGTGTAGGCCAGCCAGCGCAGCGCGCCGTCCAGCGGGGAGTCCTCGGAGATGCACGCGGTCGCGGCACGGACCCGCTCCAGGTCGGCCACCCCCAGGCCGCCGGCGACGAACACCGGCGCAAGGTCCCAGCTGCCGGACACCTCGTGATCGTCCAGCCAGTCGCTCAGCTCGTCCTCCAGGTCACTGGCCGCGACGGCGGACAGCTCCGGAGCGTCGTGCACCCGGTCGGCGAACTCCTCCTGCAGCCCGGTGAGCGCGAGCAGCGCGTCCCTGTCCAGCTTGCCCTCGGCCAGCATGCCCAGCTTGTGCCGCATCCCGGTGACCCGGTCGCGCAGCGTGGCGGTGGCTCTTGCCGCCGCGGCCGCCGGGTTGTTCAGCTCGTGGGTGAGCCCGGCGGAGAGCTTGCCGAGCGCCAGCAGCCGCTCCCGCTGGCCGGTGATCGCCTGGCCCCTGCGGGTACCCAGCACCATGCCCTGCAGCAGGTGCACCGCCATCGGGAACCACTCGCGGAACGCCAGCGCCAGCTTGCCGGACGGCAGCGCCAACAGGCGTACGTCGGTGATGGCCCGCGCACCGCTGGCGTAGCCGTTCTCCAGCGACTCCTCCAGGTAGAAGGTGACCGCGCCGAGGTACACGCCGACCTGGTCGGTGCGCCCCGTCTCCACCCGGTCGCCGCCGATCGTCCGGCTCATCGCGATGGTTCCGGACAGCAGCACCCAGAAGCAGCGGGCCGGCTCGCCCTCGGCGAACACCTCGGTGTCGGCGGCGAACTCGACCACATCGCCGTTTGCGTCGACCCAGTCCAGCTGCTCGTCGGTCAGGTCGGTGAACAGAAACAGCTCGCGGAGCTGCTCTTTCGTCAAGTTGGCGCTCATTGGTCTCCCAAGTACCGGTGTACCAGGGTGACGGCCATGGCGCCCTCACCGACCGCGGACGCCACCCGTTTCACTGACGCGGCACGCACATCGCCGGCCACGAAGACGCCCGGCACGCTGGACTCCATGAAGTAGGGGTCCCGTTCCAGCGCCCAGCCAGGCGGGCGTTGGTCCTCCCGGACCAGGTCGGGCCCGGTCTGCAGGAAGCCGTACGAGTCACGCACCAGTACGCCCTCCAGCCACTCGGTGCGCGGCGCGGCGCCGATGAAGACGAACAGGTAGGGGCTGCCCACGGACTCGGTGCCACCGTCGCGCGTGTTGCGCAGGGTCAGCCGCTCCAGGTGGTCGTCACCGTGTACCTCGGCGACCTCCGTGTGGGTGCGCACCATGATGTTGTCGATCTGGTCGAGCTGCTGGATCAGGTAGTGCGACATCGACGACTGCAGCGACTCGCCGCGGATGAGGATCACCACCCGCTTGGCGTGGCGGGAGAAGAACACCGCGGCCTGCCCGGCGGAGTTCGCCCCACCGACGATGTAGACGTCCTGCCCGGCACAGGCCGGCGCCTCGGTGACCGCCGAGCCGTAGTACACCCCGCGGCCGGTCAGCTCGGCCACCCCGGGCGCCTCCAGCTGACGGTAGGCGACGCCGGTGGCCAGCACGACGGAGTGCGCCACGATCTCGGTGCCGTCGCCGAAGTGCACCACCCGGGCCGACCCGCGCGCCTCCAACCTGGTCACCTCGCGGGCGGACAGCGTCTCGGCACCGAACTTCCGGGCCTGGCGCCGCGCCCGCTCGGTGAGCTGAGCGCCGGACACCCCGTCCGGGAAGCCCAGGTAGTTCTCGATCCGCGAGCTCTGCCCGGCCTGCCCGCCGGTGGCCTGGCGCTCCACCAGCACGGTGCGCAGCCCCTCGGAAGCGCCGTACACCGCCGCGCCCAGCCCGGCCGGCCCGGCGCCGACGACAACCAGGTCGTAGAACTCGGAAGCCGGCTCGGTGGACAGGCCGACCGCGCCGGCGATCTCGGTGTCGGAGGGCTTGCACAGCGTCACGCCGTCCGGGGTGATCACGACCGGCACGTCGTCCGCGCAGGCGCCGGCCGCCTCGAGCAGCCGAAGCCCCTCCGGGTCCTCGACGCTGAAGTACCGGTAGGGCACCGCGTTGCGCGCGAGGAAGTCCCTCGCCAGGAAGGACGGCGCGGACCAGCGGTGCCCGATCACCTTGGTCTCCTGCACGGCGCTGTCGCCGGTGGCCCGCCAGGTCTCGATCAAGGCGTCCACCACCGGGTAGAGCTTCTCCTCCGGCGGGTCCCACGGCTTGAGCAGGTAGTGGTCAACGTCGACCAGGTTGATCGCCTGGATCGCCGCGTCGGTGTCGGCGTACGCGGTGAGCAGCGCGCGACGGGCCCTGGGGAACAGGTCCATCGCCTGTTCCAGGAACTCGATGCCGTTCAGCTGCGGCATCCGGTAGTCGGCGAGCATCGCGGCGACCACGTCCCCACGCAGCTTGAGCTCACGCAACGCGTCCAACGCATCCATCGCGGAGTCCGCCCGCAGAATGCGGAACTCCTCGCCGTAGCGCCGCCTCAGGTCGCGCGCGACCGCCCGGGACACTCCCGGGTCGTCATCCACGGTCAGCAGAACCGGCTTGCCCATGCATACATCCTCGCCCGAGAAGGCCGCCTTGGCGAACCCCCGTTTCGGACGTGGCCGATCTGGTACCCCGCCAGACCTGTCAACCCTGGTCAGCGCGCCGCGGCGGGCCGCCGACAGCACCGCTGACAGCCCGCCGTACCCGTTGGTCGACTTTTACGCCTACGATGGGCCGCATGGGTGCCATGAGTCCGACCCACTGGCTCGTCCTGGTCGTGGTGGTCGTGATCCTGTTCGGGGCGAAGAAGCTGCCCGAGGCCGCCCGCGGTCTGGGCCGCTCGGCTCGAATCCTCAAGTCCGAGGTCAGTGGGCTGCATGAGGACGAGGCGAAGAAAGCCGAGCCGAAGCCGACTCCGGACGCATAGGCGACCGGCCACTCCCGGTCACCCGGCACGCGGTTCGACCACGCGGTTCGACGACGGCCTCGCGGTCTAGTGTCCAGCGTCGGCGGCCGACCGGTCGGCGGGCTCAGCCAGGTCACCGGTGTGGTTGGCACCTTCGCGGTGACCTTCGGCCCAGGCGCGGTTCGCCACGAACCGCAGCGCGGTCTCTACGTCCAGATTGCCGTATTCAAGGTCATCGAGCGCCAGCCCGACGAGCACCTGGACGATCCGATCCTGTCGATCGGAACCCGGGAGCGACGGTGTTTCGGGCATCCCGGACTGACTACCCGAAAACGTCGCGCCAGAAACGCTGTGCGTAGCCGCGCCCGAATCTGGGTAAAGGAAGGCCAATCCCCGGCTCCTGGTCGATGAGGAGCCCGAGGCGGCCGCACTACCCAACCGCGGTGAGGACTGCCATGCACGAGGTGCTCGTCGCCGACCTGAAGGCGCCGTCGGTGGCGCGCCACCACCTCGACTCATGGCTGCGTGAGCTTCCGTTGACCGGGGCCGAGCGACACGACCTGCTCCTGGCCACCAGCGAAGCCGTCGCGAACGTGGTGGACCACGCCTACCCCGCGGACCACGACGGGGCCGAGGTCACCGTGCTCGCCGAACTCCAACACCGGTCCGAGGACGACACCAGCCGTGTGGTCATCACGGTGACCGACGCCGGTTGCTGGCGCCCGATCCCCGTCGAGCGCGACGGCCGGGGGCGGGGCCTTCAGATGATGCGCGCCTGCACCGATGAGCTCCGCATCGAGACGACGACGGCCGGCACCCAGGTCACGATGGTCAGCCGGCCGATCTGACGATCGTCACTCCCGGTGGTCCGATCGTCGGATCCGGACGTCAGGGCGTTCCGCCGGCGGGAGGCCCGGAGCGCTACTCATCCGACCTGACGGCCACGTCGGCGCCCGCTGGAGCGACCTCCCACCCAGCGACTCCGCCCTCCACCACGCCCTCCACGACGCCCTCCACGACGCCCTCACCACAATCACCGGCTCGATCAGCGCGGGTGATGGCCAGGTGTCCGTTTGAACGTTCCGTCTCACGCAGCCGGGGTCGGGCAGAAGAGCTGGCCAGCCGGGTTTCGGTGCCGTTCGGCTTGTGGTGCTGGTGTCAGGTGTGCCCGGCGTCGCTAACCACCGTGGGTTCCGGAGGGCGTTCTCAGGAAGTTGTTCGCGGGGCGCGGTGAGCCTCAAGGGGTGAACTGGCCGACCGCGCCCCGCGAACCCACTTACCTGTCCTCCCGAAAGGACCGGCAGTGGCCATATGCAATAACGACGTCCCGGACGGATAGTTGCTGCGGCTCCTGGTCAGGGCCGCATAGGGCCTCCGTACCCGGGTTCGGTCACGCACGTGAACGGGCGCT
Source organism: Pseudonocardia sp. (assembly GCA_036009565.1). Lineage (GTDB taxonomy): Bacteria > Actinomycetota > Actinomycetes > Mycobacteriales > Pseudonocardiaceae > Pseudonocardia. Next base: position 17,371 of record DASYLM010000434.1, read on the forward strand.
TCGGGCCATCGACGATCGCGCTGACCCCGATGCGCCACCTGTCCTGTCGACGATGAACGGCGTTAGGTGCAGGGCTCTGGGGTGGACTGTGGCCACTACGCCGATGGGAACGACGGTGTCGGAGCGTCACTACCGTGTCACGAGTCGTAACTCCTGCCCATCGAGGTCGTTTGACCAGATGGTGTGCAAAGCGAATGGGTATGGCCCAGCTCGCGTGCCGCGGCGACGGCGCAAGAGCTATGGCGGCGCCCGCACCGCGGCGGAAGTCGAGTTCGGAAGCGTCACGCCCACCTAGTCCGGGGCCGTGGATCTAAGGGGGCGACCAGTGTGAGGTGCGACGCCGGTGCGCCGCCCGCCAGGAGCGCTTCCGTCCCATGCAGCGAACATCGAAGCTACCGCGGGAGCCTTGTCCCCCATCTCATCTCGAACGGTGACCTGTCATCCGAGGTCAGATGCGGCGGAACCGGGCAGCGATTGATCAACAACTTACCGGTGTCCTGGACATCGGCGAAGACCTACAGAGATGAAGGCTAGGGGGAGTTGATGGCTCACACGACGAGCCGTGGCAGCGCGCGGGGGGTGCGCCTTGCCACAGCGGTCTCGCTGGCCCTGGTGGTGGCGGCGGTGACAGCGGCGTGTGGCAGCACGGCTCCCGCGCCTCCCACGTCGAAGGTGCAGCGCGGGCAGGTGTCGACGAAGGTCTCGGCCTCTGGTGCGTTGGCGTCGGTGAGCTCGCAGAACCTGGGGTTCGCCCAGGCGGCTCAGCTGATCGAGCTGGACGTCAAGGTCGGCGACACGGTTCGCGCGGGTCAGGTGCTGGCCCGGGAGGACCCGTTCA
>DASYLM010000435.1:0-3610 GCA_036009565.1 Pseudonocardia sp.
CCCGGTTACCCCCGTCCCCAGTTCCCGCGAGTCGGGGTTTCTGTCAGCGCGAGTCGGGGTTTCTGTCAGCGCGAGTCGGGGTTTCTGTCAGCGCGAGTCGGGGTTTCTGTCAGCGCGAGTCGGGGTTTCTGTCAGCGCGAGTCGCCAACTGACAGGGTGAAGGGGCTGTTGCTGCGGCTGTCCGCGCTGCACCTCCGACGCACAGCCGGCTCAGCGACCCACCGGGCCGTCGCCGCGGCCAGCTCAGCGCATCACCGTGCCGTCGCCCCGGTCCACCAGCCCGAGCTCCGCCGTACTCGGCAGCCCCTCCCAGTCCCCCTCCGCGCTGACGCAGATCGCCGCCGCGGCGGCCGCCTGGCGCATCCGGGCCGGCTCGTCGAAGCCGTCCAGCAGCCCGGCCAGGTAGCCGGCGACGAAGGCATCACCGGCGCCGACCGGGTCCACCACGCGGACCGGGAAAGCCGGCTGCCGGACCACCTCGCCCTTGCCGACCGAGCAGGCGACGTTGGCGCCGTCGGTGACCACCACGGTGTGCGGTCCGCCGGCGAGGAGCTGCTCGGCGGCCCGCACCGGGTCCGCGTCGTGCGCCCCGAGCACCGGCAGCTCATCGACGCTGGCGAAGATCACGTCCACCCGAGGGACCAGCGCGCACAGCTGCGCCTGGGCAGTCGACAGATCCCACAGCCGGGACCGGTAGTTGACGTCCAGGCTGACCGGCACGCCCGCCGCGCGGGCCACCGTGACCGCGTACCCGACCGCCTCGGCCGCCGACTGCGACAGCGCCGGCGTGATGCCGGTGACGTGCAGGATCCGGGCCCGCTCGATCATCGCCGGGTCGATGTCCGCCGGGCTCAGCCGGGACGCCGCCGAGCCGGACCGGTAGTACACCACCCGGCCGACGTCACCGGTCCGCCGCTCCTTGATCATCAACCCGGTCGGCGCCGCCGGATCCGTCGCCGCGCACACCCGCACGCCCTGGCCGCGCAGGGTCGTGCGGACCAGCTGCCCCAACTCGTCGTCGCCGAGCCGGCTCAGCCAGGTCGCGCGATGTCCCAGCCGGACCACGCCGATCGCCACGTTGGCCTCGGACCCGGCGGCGGACATGTCGAACTGGCGCGCGGTGTGCAGCGGCCCGATCCGGGTCGCGGCCATGCTCGCCATCACCTCGCCCAGCGTGACCAGGCCCGCCGCCTCACGCGTACCCGTCACGCCGGCACCCGCCGGCAGATCCGGACGAACGACGCCGCCTGGGCGCGCACCCGCTCGAGCGCGTCGGTCCTGGCCAGCCCGGGGTTGTCCGGTTGGCCGAGCAGCGCGTCGCCGAGCAGCGGCCCACCCACACCGACGGCGGCCGCACCGCTGGCCAGGTAGTCGGCGGCGTTGTCGAGCCCGATGCCGCCGGTGGCCACCAGCGGGATGTCCGGCAGCGGCGCCCGTACCGCGGCGAAGAACTCCGGCCCGACCACCGAGCCGGGGAACACCTTGACCGCGGTGGGCCGCCCGCGCCAGGCGGCCACGATCTCGGTGGGGGTGAACGCGCCGGGCAGTGCGCCGAGGCCCAGCTCGGTGGCCGCCGCGACGACTTCCGGGTTGTGGTCCGGGCTGACCACGAACGTCGCGCCGGCCTCGGCCGCCCGGCCGACCTCCGCCGCGTCCAGCACGGTACCCATGCCGACGGACACCTCGTCGCCGAGCTTGCCGGTCAGCTCGCGCACCGCGTCCAGCGACCCGGGGCTGGGCAGCGTGATCTCCAGGCAGCGCACCCCGCCGTCGACCAGCGCGAGCGCTACCTCGACGAGTGGGCTCGGCGCTGCGGCCCGCAGGATGGCGACCAGCCGCTGTTCGAACAGGGCCTCGGTGAACGACGTCATGCCGCCAGTCTCCCCGGCCCCGCCCGACCCGCCCCGCCGGCCCGCCCCGCCTGCCCGCCCCGCCTGTCTCAGCCTTGCCGCTGGCGGAGTGCCTTCTTGTCGACCTTGCCGACGGCGGTCATCGGCAGCTCGGTCAGCACCTGGACGGACTTCGGCGCCTGCACCGAGCCCTTGAGCTCCTTGACGTGCGCGATCAGCTCGGCGGCGGTGACGCCGGCCCCCACGCCGGCCCCCACGCCAGCACCGGCGGCGGCCCCGGCGCGCAGCACCACGGCGGCGTTGACCGCCTCGCCCCACTTCTCGTCCGGGGTGCCGTACACGGCCGCGGCCAGGACGGCGGGGTGCGCGGTCAGCGCGTCCTCCACCTCACGCGGGTACACGTTGAAGCCGCCGCTGATGATCATGTCCTTGGCCCGGTCCACGAGGTAGAGGTAGCCACGGTCGTCGGCCCGGGCGATGTCGCCGGTGTGCAGCCACCCGTGCGCGAACGTCTCGGCGGTCAGCTCGGGGCGCTGCCAGTACTCCTCCATCACCCCGCCGCCACGCACGCACAGCTCCCCCGCCGCACCGGCCGGCACCGGGACACCGTCGGCGTCCAGCAGGGCGACAGCCACGGTGCTCACCGGCGCGCCGCAGGACGCGATCAGCTCCGGGCGGCCGAGGGGGTCGTGCTCGGCGCGGTGCAGCACGCTGATCGGGTAGCACTCGGTCTGCCCGTAGAGCTGGGAGAACACCGGGCCGATTCGGTCCAGCCCCTCCAGCAGCCGGGTGGCCGACATCGGCGAGGCGCCGTAGAGCAGCAGCTCCAGCGAGGACAGGTCGGTGCGCTCGAGGTTCGGGCAGTCCAGCAGCGCATAGATCATCGTCGGCACCAGCAGGGTGAAGGTGAGCCGCTCGCGGGCGATCGCGTCCAGTACCCGGTCCGGGGTGAACCCGTTGAGCAGGTGCACGGTGCCGCCCCTGGCCAGGGTAGGGACGATCTTGGTGCCTGCGACGTGACTGATCGGCGCCACCGCGAGGTAGCGGGGGTCGGCGGGCAGCTCGAAGTCGCCGAGGATGGCGGTCAGGCTCTGCAGTACGGCCGACGGGTGCCGGCGCAGCGCGCCCTTCGAGCGGCCGGTCGTGCCGCCGGTGTAGCTGATCGCCGCCACGTCGGCGGGGTTGGCCACGTCCAGTGCGGCGCTGGCGCCGACCCGCTCGGCGGCCGCGACCAGATCGGGTCCGAAGTCGGCCGGCCCGACCGCGAGCACCAGCCGGCCGTCGAGCGCCTCGGCCAGCTCGGCACCGCGCGCGGCGTGCCGGTCGGCGTCCACCACGACCGCGGCGGCGTCCAGGTCGACGAGCTGGAAGAGCTGGTCGGGCAGCGAGCCCAGCGGGTGCAGCCAGGACAGCACCAACCCGCTGGCCTGCGCCGCGACCGCCGCGCACCACGACTCCGCCCGGTTCCCGGTGAGCACCGCGATGCGTTGGCCCGGCCGCAGTCCGACCTCGGCGTACACCCGCTGGATGCGCCCGATGAGGTCCGCCGCGCCGGCGTAGGTCAGCGAACCGCCGTCCCAGCTGAACGCGACGCGGTCCGGGAAACGCCGCAGCGCGCGCAGTGTCACCGCGCCGACCGTCAGCCCGGTGTGCGGCCCGGCCGGCCCGGTCGATCCGGCGCTCGGCCCGGTCAGTCCGACGCTCGGCCCGGCCGGACCGGCGCTCGGTCCGGCCGGACTGGCGCTCGGTCCGGCCGGCCC
>DASYLM010000436.1:0-5813 GCA_036009565.1 Pseudonocardia sp.
CCCGGACGCTCACCGAGGCCGGTCTGGTGGTGGCCAGGGCCGAGCAGTGGGTGTCCGGGCGGCGGCCGACCGCGCGGGAGGCGGCGGTCATGGGCCGGGACTGGGCGAACTGGTTCCTGGCTGTCCGGCGCACCAACTGGACCGAGGACGACGAGCTCGTCGAGTACGTGGAGAGCCTGCTCGACCCGGCCCACTTCCAGCTGCGCCAGACGTTCGACGTGGGCTAGTAGCGTAGCCACGTGAAGCTCTCCGGGCGGTTGCGCCGCCGTGCCGTCTCGGGCGCGCTGCTGGGCACGGTCCTGCTCGCGGCCGCCGGCTGCGGCAGCTCCGCCCTCGAGCGGGCGCACGCGCGCGGCCAGCTGAGCATCTGGCTCACCGGTTACTCCTGGCAGGACAACACGCCACCCGGCTCCGCGATCGTGAGCCATCCGGTGCTGCACCGCGAGGCCGGCGGCACCGGCACCTTCGCCGACCCGATCACCGTTGCGGTCTCCGGCCACGACGCCACCATGGCCTGGCCGGCCGGCACCAGGTTCTACCTGCCCAGCGTCAAGCGCTACGTGATCGTCGAGGACTCCGGTGCCAGCAAGGCCCCGTCCGGCACCGACGGCCACCTCGACATGTGGATCGACGGCCAGGACGGCACGAAGAGCGACACCGACGACTGCATGGACCACCTGACCAGTGAGCACGCACCGGCGGTCATCAACCCGCCGGCCGGCCTGCCGGTTCTCGCCGGCCCGATCTACGCGCACAACACCTGCAACATCCCGCCCGACGCCGACTCCTAGGACCACCGGCGAGCTGGTGTGCATCGAGGCACCGGCTGCGTAGCATGGCGCAGTCCCGGCTCAGTGAGCACTTCTCCGATGTGCCGAACCGGGAGTGTCATGTTCTCGTCGGCTCCGCCGATGAAGTCAGGCCGTGAGCACTGTGACCTCGTCCCGACCCGGACTCGAGCTCGCCGAAGCCTTCGCACTGTTCGACCGGCCCCGGCTCGTCAACTGCGACACGACGTCCCGCATCGCGCAGCTCGAGGCCCGCCAGGCTCTGTACGACTACGTCGACGAGCTCTGGAAGGACATCGACCGCGCCGGCGAACACCCCTCGGTCGGCGAGAAGTACCAGGCCATCACGAGCCTGCGGGAGCTCGCCCAGGTACTGCGCAGCACCGCCTTCGAGTCCGTGTACGGATCGGCGGGCTGACCGGTCCGGCAGGCGGCCGCCTCTAGTCGAGGTAGTCGCGCAGCGCCTGGCAGCGGGACGGGTGGCGCAGCTTCGACATCGCCTTGGACTCGATCTGGCGGATCCGCTCCCGGGTGACGCCGTAGACCTGGCCGATCTCGTCCAGGGTGCGCTGGCGGCCGTCGGTGAGCCCGAAGCGCAGCCGGACGATGCCGGCCTCGCGGTCGGACAGGGTGGACAGCACGGACTGCAGCTGGCTCTGCAGCAGCGTGAACGACACCGCGTCCACCGCCGACACGGCCTGGCCGTCCTCGATGAAGTCCCCGAGCTGGCTGTCGCTCTCGTCGCCGATGGTCTGATCCAGCGAGATCGGCTCCCGCGCGTACTGGCGGACCTCGAGCACCTTCTCCGGCGTGATGTCCAGTTCCCGGCCGAGCTCTTCGAGGGTGGGCTCGCGGCCGAGGTCGCGCAGCAGGTCACGCTGGATCCGGCTGAGCTTGTTGATGATCTCGACCATGTGCACCGGAATACGGATGGTGCGGGCCTGGTCGGCCATCGCCCGGGTGACGGCCTGGCGGATCCACCAGGTCGCGTAGGTGGAGAACTTGTAGCCCTTGGTGTAGTCGAACTTCTCCACCGCGCGGATCAGGCCCAGGTTGCCCTCCTGGATGAGGTCCAGGAAGGCCATGCCGCGACCGGTGTAGCGCTTGGCCAGCGACACCACCAACCGCAGGTTCGCCTCCAGCAGGTGGCTCCGCGCCCGCTCACCGTCGCGGACGATCCAGGTCAGGTCGCGGCGCAGCTGCGCAGAGGCCAGCTCGTTGTCCACCACCGTCGAACGCATCCGCTCGGCCGCGTACAGGCCGGCCTCGATGCGCTTCGCGAGATCGACCTCTTGTTGCGCGTCGAGCAGCGCGACCTTGCCGATCTGCTTCAGGTAGGCCCGGACCGAGTCGGCGGACAGGGTGAGCTCGGCGTCCTTGCGGGCCTGGTTCAGCGCCTCGGACTCGTCCTCGTCCCAGACGATCGCGACAGCAGATGGGGTGACGTCTGTGCTGGGTGCCGTGGTGGGCACAGCGTCGGCGGGGCTACGCGCGAGGGTTACTGCTCGCATGTCAGTTCTCCTATCCGCTGGGCCGACTGGCTGCCCGGGGGGATATAAGTCAAGAACGACGCAGGCTCGAACGCCCGCGCGCGACATGCTCCCGACGGGAGTGAACACTACGCCCCGGAAACCCCGATCGAGGGTACGAATGGTCAAGTCGGTACCTGACCGAGGTTTGGCACGGCGGATCGACGGCCGCCGAGGCCCGAGTGCCGGCCCGACCGCAAGCCGACTGCAGGCACCACGCTCTACCGTTCCGGCAACACGACACGGTCCCGCGAGGTTGCCGGCCACACCCAGATCTACCCGCCCGCGCCGCGGAGTCACCCACCCGCGCCGGGGAGCCGGCCACCGACGTGGCTGCGCCGGGAGCGAAACAGCGCGCTGCCGGGTGTCCCGACTCTCTAGCGTCCCCGGTAGGCGAGCGGAGGGGGTACCGGGGATGGTGACCGGCAGGGACATCGAGTACCGCGTCGACGGGCTGACCATGAGGGGCCGGCTGGCCCTGCCCGACGGGACCGGGCCGCGGCCGGCCGTCCTGATCGCGCACGAGGGCAACGGGCTCGACGAGTTCCAGCGGACCAGACCCGACCGGCTGGCGGAGCTGGGCTACGTCGCGTTCGCGCTGGACTACCACGGCGACGGGCGCGTCTACACCGACCCGGAGCAGATGCTCGCCCGGCTCGGCGTGCTCGGCGACGACCTGGACCGGGTCCGGGCGCTGGGCCGCGCCGGGCTCGACGTGCTCACCTCGGAACCGCGCACCGACCCGGGCAGGATCGCCGCGATCGGCTACTGCTTCGGCGGCACCATGGTGCTCGAGCTGGCCAGGGCCGGGGCCGACCTGAAGGCGGTCGTCGGGTTCCACCCGGGCCTGGCCGCCTCCCGACCCCAGGACAACGCCAACATCAGCGGCGCGGTCCTGGTGTGCATCGGCACGGAGGACCCGTTCATCCCCGCCGAGCAGCGTGCGGCGTTCGAGCGGGACATGCGTGCGGCGGGCGTCGACTGGCGGATGAACCTCTACGGTCGGGCCGCGCACAGCTTCACCCATCCCAGGGCCGGGGATCCCGAGCGGCACACCCTCCCGGGCATCGAGTACCACCGGGACTCGGACGAGCGGTCCTGGCGGGCCATGCTCGACCTCTTCGACGAGGTGTTCACCGAGCGGCCAGTGGCACCCGGTTCGTAAGCCGGTCAGGTGCGGGGCTCGGTGACCTGCTCCAACCAGTCACGGCGCCGATGCTCCGGCTGTTGCAGGTAGGCAGCCATGCGCTCCCTCGCGGCGTCGGAAAGCATGGTCTCCAGGAAGTACCCGCTCTCGATCGCCAGCCCGGTGGTCAGGTTCGTGTCCAGACCCCGGTACATCGCGGACTTGATGGCGGCGATCGAGGTCAGGGGCAGCGCGGCGATTTCGGTGGCGATCCGCACGGCGCGGGCGACCGAGTCATCGGCGACCTCGTGAACCAGTCCGAGGCTCAGTGCTTCGTCGGGAGTGACCATCCGGGCGCGCAGCACGAACTCCAGCGCCCGTGCGGGCCCGATCAGCCGGGGCAGCCGCTGGGTTCCACCGCCGCCGGGCATGATGCCCAGCCGGGCCTCGGGCAGCCCATACCGGTGGTCGCCCGACTGGCCGACCCGGATGTCGCAGGCCAGTGACAGCTCGAAACCGCCGCCCATCGTGTCGCCGTTCATCGCCACGACCACTGCCTGGGGCAGCTCCGTCAGTCGCTCGAGCAACGCGTGGAAGCCCCGGCTCGGCGCCGCGCCGCCGCGCGCGGACTCCGGCGTCGACGCGATCTCGGCAAGGGTCTCGACACTGAAATGGGTGATGAAACCGGATGACCGGCCATCGCCGCGGAGCACGATCGCGCGAAGTGACGGGTCCGCGTGCCAGGCGCTGATCAGCGCATCCAGCTCGCCGGCCGCCTCGAGGGTGAAGTAGTTCATCGAGGGGTTCGAGTAGGACGCGATGACAACGGAACCGTTCGAGACCGCTGCCAGGGACCAGAGCGCCATTGCTGTCTTCCTCTCCATCGAGGTTGTCCGTCACATGGTCGCCACATGATCGCCTCGGCATCCGGTGACCCGCCAACCCGGGTCGGCTTGGGCCCGCTTGGGTCGCCGGAGCGCGGCTCCTCGCCTCGGGCGGGCGCGGTGCGCCCGGCCGGTTCAGCTACGGTGACCGGCCAGAACCCAGTTGAGGAGCGGTGCCGACGTGAGTGACGACTGGCCTGGGCGACGCGGCTGGCCGGACCAGCCCGGTCGCGACCAGGACGCCGGCGACCTGGAGCGCACCCGGGTGCTGGGGCCTCCCCAGCGGTTCACCGGACAGCTGCCCGCCGCGGGCGAGCCGGTGCTGGCCGGGCGGTACCGGCTGGAACAGCCGCAGGGTGCCGCGGCTGGGATCGGGTTCCACCAGGCGACCGACCAACGCGACGGGCGCCCCGTCGGCGTCACCCTGTTCACCGGTCGGTTGGACGAGACCGGCGCCCGCCGCTTCCTGGACCAGGCCCGTCCGCTGACCGCGGTGCACCATCCGGGTCTGGTCGCCGTCCTCGACGTCGGCGTCGAACGGGGCCAGGGCTACCTGGTGCGCGAACGGGTGGACGGGCACACGCTGCGCGCCGAACTGAGCCGGGGACCGCTACCCGCCGAGGAGGTAGCCCGCATCGGCGCCCAGGCGGCCGCCGCACTTGCCGAGGCTCATGACCACGGTCTGTCGCACCAGGACATCTCCCCGGACACCGTCGTGCTGGGCCGTGACGGGCGGACCCGGGTGGCCGATCTGGGCGTCCGGACCCTTGCCCGGACTACCGGCACTCCCACCGAGGGAACCGAGGCCTACTGGTCGCCGGAGCAGCTGCGGCGGGAGCCGATCGGGCCGCCGACCGACGTGTACGCCCTCGGGTTGACCCTGCTGGAGGCGCTCACCGGCCGGCCGGCGTACCCCGGCGGTCGGGAGGCCGCCAGCGCCCGGCTGACCCGTCCGCCGACGGTGCCCAACAACGTGCCGGCGCCGCTGGCCCGAGCGCTGCTGGCCATGACCGCCATCGCGGCGGCCGACCGCGGCTCGGCGCGCCAGTCCGCCTCGATGCTCAACTCCGCCGCCTCCGGACCCTCCTTCGCCGCGATCCCGGAGGAGCCCGTCGCTACCAGCCCGGCACGGCGGGTGGCACTGATCGCCCTGCCGGTCCTCGTCCTGCTGATGCTCGTCGCGGGACTGGTGGCCTTCACCGGCGGCACGGACACCCCCGGCGGCTCGAGCACGTCCGGCGGCACCGCCAGCCCGTCGTCGACACACTCACCCCGCTCCACCCGCACCAGGACACCGGCCGCGGAGTCGACCGGCGAACCGGGCACCTCGTCGGAACCGAGCTTCAACCTGCCCGAGCTGCCCAAGGCATCCGACGTCGAGCGCGCGGTCACCGACAAGGTCAAGGAACAGGCCAAACGCACGCTGACCGAGAAGGCCCAGGACGCCTGGAAGTCCTTCACCGACTGGCTGTCCGGCCTGTTCTGA